>NZ_JAAIYB010000090.1 GCF_010894475.1 Myxococcus vastator | reverse complement strand
GGCCGAGGAGCGCGAGCCCGCCCCGCGGCCCCAGACGACCGGGGCCGAGAAGCCACGCTGCGAGCACGGCGTCCAGAAGCGCCTCTGTGCCCGCTGCAACCCGAAGCTGGCCCCCGTCTTCAAGGCCAAGGGTGACTGGTGCCCCGAGCACGCGCGGCCCGAATCCCAGTGCGTTCTCTGCAACCCGGAACTCTCCAAGAAGGGCGTGAAGTAGATGCGTGCCTCCCGAGTCGGCCCCTGCGTCCTGGCGGTGCTGCTGGCACTGAGCGCCGCCAGTTGCAGCCAACAAGCGAGTCCCTCCACGGCGAAGGCGCCCTCACCGCCTCCAGCCGCCTCGGGAGGCACGTCCACCCCGCCCGAGCTCTCACTCTGTGAGCACCGCGTCCCCGCGGAGCTGTGTACCCGGTGCAACCCCGACCTCATCGACGTCTTCAAGGACCAGGACGACTGGTGCGCGGCGCACGGCGTCCCCGAATCCCAGTGCTTCGAATGCCACCCGGACCTCACGTTCACCGCGCAGGACACCGCCCCCAAGGATTGGTGCAAGGAGCACGCGGTCCCCGAGTCCCGCTGCACCCAATGCAACCCGTCGCTGGTCGCGAGGTTCATCGAGGCCGGTGACTACTGCCGGGAGCACGGCTTCCCGGAGTCCGTCTGCCCGTACTGCCACCCGGAGCTGGTGAAGGCCGCGGGCGCCCAGCCCCCCACGTTCCCCGAGCCGGGCACGCGCGTCCGCCTCGCGTCCGCCGAGACGGCCCGCGAGGCCGGCATCCAGACACGCCGCGCGGTGAAGCGGCCCTTCGCCCGGACCCTGGACGTCGTCGGCCAGCTCGACTTCAACCAGAACCGGCTGGCGGAGCTGTCCGTCCGCAGCGAGGCGCTGATAGCGGACGTCCGCGTGGACGTCGGCGACGAGGTGAAGGCGGGAGAGCCCCTGGTGCGGGTCACCTCGGGGGCCGTGGGCGCGGACCAGGGGCGGCTGTCGGCGGCACAGGCGCGGCTGACGGTGGCGCGCTCGGCGCTCGAGCGCAAGCAGCGGCTGGCCGCGAGTGGAATCAGCGCGCGAAAGGACGTCGAGACCGCCCAGGCGGAGGTCGCTGCCGCGGAGGCCGAGCGCGATGCCGCCCGCGCCGCGCTCTCCGCCGCGGGCGCCAACGGCCAGGGCCCGCAGGGGACCTATGCCCTGTCGGCGCCCTTCGCGGGGACGGTGGTGGCGCGAGACGCCGTCGCCGGGCGCCACGCGGCCGCCGGCCAGCCGCTCATCCAGGTGGCGGACCTGAGCACCCTGTGGGCCCTGCTGGAGATTCCGGAAGCGGACGCGGCCCAGGTTCGCGCGGGACAGCGCGTCACCCTCACCTTCGAGCGCATGCCCGGACAGACGCGTGACGCCACGCTCACCCGCGTGGGCGCGTCGGTGGACCGGGCCTCTCGCACGGTGCGCGCCCGGGTCGAGCTGCCCAACCCCGACGGCGCCCTCAAGGCCGGGCTCTTCCTCAGGGCCCGGGTGCAGGTCGTCCCGGAACATGAGGCGGTGCTGGTCCCCCACTCGGCCATCCAGCGCGCGCAAGGTCAGACGCTGGTCTTCGTGCGAAAGCAGCCGGGGCTCTACGAGCCCGTCGCGGTGGAGCTGGGCGCCAGCACGCGCGAGGAGGTGGAAGTCGTCAAGGGCCTGTCGGCGGGCGTGGAGGTCGTCACCACCGGCGCCTTCCTGCTCAAGACGGAGATTCTCAAGGACTCCATCGGCGCGGGCTGCTGCGAGACGGCGGGAGGCGAGTAGCCGCCATGCTCACCCGGCTCATCGAATGGTCGTTGTCCCACCGCTGGGCCGTCCTCCTGGGAACGGCGGCGCTCGTCGTCTCGGGCCTGCTCTCCTTCAGTGCGCTGCCCATCGACGCCATCCCGGACACGACGCCCACGCAGGTGCAGGTCAACACCGTCGCGCCGGCGCTCACGCCCAACGAAGTGGAGCGCCAGCTCACCGTCCCCGTGGAGCAGGCGCTCGCGGGCCTGCCTCGCGTCAGCGAGCTGCGCTCCCTCTCCAAGTTCGGCCTCTCCCAGGTCACCCTCCAGTTCGAGGACGGAACCGACCTGTGGTTCGCGCGGCAACAGGTGTCCGAGCGGCTGAGCCGCGTACGGTTGCCAGCGGGCATCGAGCCCCCGGCGCTCGGGCCCGTCGTCACCGGCCTGGGCGAGGTCTTCCACTACCTCGTCAAGAGCCGGACGAAGAGCCTCGAGGAGCTGCGCACCCTGCACGACTGGGTCATCGCGCCCCAGCTGCGCAGCGTGCCGGGCGTGGCGGAGGTGAACGCCTGGGGCGGCGAGGAGAAGCAATGGCACGTCATCGTCGACCCTCGCCGCCTGCAACAGTTCAACCTCTCCCTCGGAGACATCTACCGGGCGCTGGAGGAGAACAACGCCAACGTCGGGGGTGGCGTGCTGGAGCGCGGCGGCACGGCGACGCTCGTGCTCGGGGTGGGCGTGCTCGCGGACGGCAACGCCATCGAGGACGTGGTCATCGCGGCGCACCACGGCGTCCCCGTGCGCATCCGGGACGTGGCCCGCGTCGAGGTGGGCCATGAAATCCGGCGCGGCGCCACCACCGCGGATGGCGAGGGCGAGGCCGTGCTGGGCCTGGGCTTCATGCTGGTGGGTGAAAACTCCCACACGGTGACGAAGGCGCTCGCCCAGCGGCTGGAGGACCTCCGGCGGACGCTGCCGGAGGACGTCCGCGTGGAGCCCGTCTACGAACGCACCGAGCTGGTGGACCTCGTGCTGCGCACCGTCCGGACCAACCTGCTGGAAGGCGCGCTGCTCGTCATCGCGGTGCTCTTCCTCTTCCTGGGCAACTGGCGCGCCGGCCTCATCGTGGCGGCGGCCATTCCGCTGTCGCTCCTGTTCGCCTTCAACGGGATGCTGCGCTTCGGCATCGCCGGCACGCTCATGTCGCTGGGCGCCATCGACTTCGGGCTCGTCGTCGACTCGTCCGTCATCCTGGTGGAGAACGCGGAGCGGCGGCTCTCCGAGGCCCGGGACGGACGCTCCCTGCTGGAGGTGGTGCGGGATGCCGCCGTCGAGGTCCGCAAGCCCACGCTCTTCGGCGAGCTCATCATCATGGCGGTCTACCTGCCCATCCTCGCCCTCGAAGGCGTGGAGGGAAAGCTGTTCCGCCCCATGGCGCTCACGGTCATCTTCGCGCTCCTGGGCAGCGCGCTGCTCTCCATGACGCTGATGCCGGTGCTGGCCTCCTTCGCGCTGAAGCGAGGCGGCGGCCCCCACCGGGAGCCACGGCTCATGCGCTGGCTCCAGCGCGGCTACAGGCCCGTCCTCGAATGGGCGCTGGCCCACGCGCGTGTCACCCTGACCGCCGCCGCGCTCCTCATCGTGGGAGCCGCCCTCGCCGCCACGCGCCTGGGGAGCGAGTTCGTCCCCCGCCTGTCCGAAGGCACGCTCGTCATCAACACCGTGCGCCTGGCGGAGGTCTCCCTCTCCGAATCCATCCGTTATGGCAGCCAGATAGAGCGGGTGCTGCTGTCCCGGTTCCCAGACGAGGTGCGACGCGTCTGGACGCGGACTGGCACCGCGGAGGTGGCCACGGACCCCATGGGCGTCGAGCTGTCCGACGTCTTCATCACCCTCAAGCCCCGGGCGCAGTGGAAGCGGGCCACCACCCAGGATGAGCTGGTGAACGAGATGAAGGCCGAACTGGCGGACCTCCCGGGCATGCGCATGGCCTTCCTCCAGCCCATCGAGATGCGCGTCAACGAGATGATCGCGGGCGTGCGAAGCGACGTCGGCATCAAGCTCTTCGGGGATGACCTCGACGTGCTCAAGGCCAAGGCCCGCGAACTGGAGCCCCTGGTGAGGGCCATTCCCGGCGCCGCCGACGTCACCGTGGAGCAGGTGACGGGCCAGCCCGTGCTGGAAATCACGGTGGACCGGGCCGCGGTGGCCCGCTACGGGATTCCCGTCCGCTCCGTCCTCGACGTCGTGGAAGCGGTGGGCACGCGCATCGTCGGCGAGGTGCGCGAAGGCGAGCGGCGCTTCGACCTGGCCGTGCGCCTCTCCGAGGAGTACCGCGAGGAGCCCGCGCGGCTCGCCACCATCCCCGTGAATGCGCCCGGCGGCGAGCGGGTTCCCCTGGGACGGCTGACGACCCTGAAGGAGACGTCCGGCCCCACCACCATCCAGCGCGAGTGGGGCAAGCGGCGGCTGGTGGTCCAGGCCAACGTGAAGGAACGCGACCTGGGCGGCTTCGTCGCGGAGGTCCGCCGCACGCTCGACGAGAAGCTGGAGCTGCCCGCGGGCTACTACCTCCGCTACGGCGGTCAGTTCGAACACCTCGAGCGCGCACAGACGCGCTTGCTCATCGTGGTGCCGGTCGCGCTGGCACTCATCTTCCTGCTGCTCTACCTCACCTACCAGCGCGTCCTGGACGCGGTGCGCATCTTCGCGGGCGTCCCCTTCGCGCTCGTGGGCGGCGTGCTCGCGCTCCTGCTGCGGGGCCTGCCCTTCTCCATCTCCGCGGCCGTGGGCTTCATCGCCCTGTCCGGCGTATCCGTCCTGGGAGACATGGTGCTCGTCTCGCGGGTCCGCGCCCTGCTGGAGCAAGGCCAGGCCCTGGGCGACGCCATCCGTCAGGCGGCCGTGTCCCGGCTGCGGCCCGTGCTGATGACCGCCTCGGTGGCCGCCATCGGCTTCGTGCCCATGGCGCTCAACACCGGCGTTGGCGCGGAGGTCCAGCGGCCCCTGGCCACGGTCGTCATCGGAGGCATCCTGTCGTCCACCCTGCTCACCCTCGTGGTGCTCCCAGTCCTCTACTCGGTCTTCGGCGCCGGGAAGGACACGCCCTGACAAGGAGTCCGTGTCAGTTCTCCGGACTCGCTCTACCCTGTGGGCATGTGCCGGAACATCAAGCCCCTGTTCAACTTCGCGCCGCCCGCCACGGACGCAGACATCCGCGCGGCGGCGCTTCAATTCGTCCGGAAGATCGCCGGGACGCGGACGCCGTCGAAGCAGAACACCGACGCCTTCGAGGTCGCCGTCGAGGAGATCTTCCAGAGCTCGAAGCGCATGCTCGACGGCCTGGTGGCCACCACGCCGCCCAAGGACAGGGCCCGCTTCGAGGCCATGAAGCGCCTGCGCTACAAGAAGGCCGAGCCTCGCTGACGGAGGAGACTCGCCGTCCTCCGGAGCCGTGCTTACCCTTCCGCTCGGCAGCCTCCTGAAGACGGGGTGGATGTGACGCGGAAGTCCCAAAGCTCGAAGCCACGGCAGTTGACGTCAGCGGGGAGACGCTCCGACACGGCCCTGCTCATCATCGACGTCATCAACGACCTGGACTTCCCCGGCGGGGAGAACGTCCTCCCGTGGGCCCTGCGCATGGTGGAGCGCCTGGGCCCCTTCGCGGAGAGGATGCGGCGGGCCGGCGTCCCCGTCATCTACGTCAACGACAACTTCGGGTACTGGCGCAGCAACTTCCGCGACACCTACGCCCACTGCACCCGCAAGGGGAGCCGGGGCCGGAGCGTCGCCCGGGCCCTCAAGCCGCGGCCGGAGGACTACTTCATCCTCAAGCCCAAGCACTCGGCCTTCTTCGCCACCTCCCTGGTGCCCTTGCTGGAGCACCTGGGCACCCGGGAGCTCATCCTCGCGGGGCTGGCCACCAACCTGTGCGTCTTCTTCAGCGCCCATGACGCGCACATGCACGAATACCCGCTCACGGTGCTGAGCGACTGCTGCGCGGCGGAGAGCGACAACGACCATGACCTGGCGCTCTCCCAGCTTCAGCGCTTCCTCCACGTGCGCGTCTGCCGGAGCGATGAGGTGCAGCTGCGCGCGAAGCGGCGCCGTCAGACGTCGTAGGCGCGGACGACCTGGGAGACGCGCTCGGAGAGCATCTTCAGGGACAGGGCGGAGTCGCTGGTCGTGGAGATGCGGGACACGGTGTCCGTCATCAGGGTGTTCAGCTCGTTGACCGCGGTGAAGATCTGCTCGATGCCCGTGGCCTGCTGGCTGACCGTCCGGGCGATCTGCCGCGCCGCCGCGGTGCTGTCCTCGACGATGGCGGTGAGCTGCTTCAGCGTCTCCCCGGACGTGCGGACCTGCGTCAGCCCGGCCTCCATGAGCTCGGTGCCTTCGACGGTGATCTCCACCGTGCCGATGATGGCCTGATTGATGTCCTGGAGGATGCGCCGGACCT
Source organism: Myxococcus vastator (assembly GCF_010894475.1). Taxonomy (GTDB): domain Bacteria; phylum Myxococcota; class Myxococcia; order Myxococcales; family Myxococcaceae; genus Myxococcus; species Myxococcus vastator. Next base: position 15,764 of record NZ_JAAIYB010000090.1, on the reverse strand, counting down.
GGTTGGTGGCGCGGATGGACTGGTCCGCCAGCGCGCGAATCTCCTTCGCCACCACGACGAAGCCCTTGCCGTGCTCCCCGGAGCGCGCCGCTTCGATGGCGGCGTTGACGGCCAGCAGGTGGGACTGGTCCGCCAGGTCCTTCACCGTCTCGGTGATGCCGCTGATCTGCCGGGTCCGCTCGCCCAGGGAGGTGACGCGCGCGGCGATCTCCGCCACCTGGTTGCGCACCTCCTCCATGCCGTCGATGCTCGCCGAGACGGCCGCTTCGCCGGTGCGGCTCAGCTGCTCGGCGCGCTCGGCCACCTGGATGACGGACTCCGCGGAGCCCGACGCCAGCATCGCCGTCTGGCGAATCTCCTGCGCCGTCACCTGCGTCTCCTGCAGCGCGGCCGCGTGGCGCGTCACCATCTCATTCTGCTGGTCCGCCGACTCCGTCAGCCCCGACACCGAGTCACTGAGCAGCTCCGTGGAGGACTGGAGCTGGTGAAGCAGCTCCTTCAGCTTGCCCACCAGCAAGCCCACGGCCCGCGCGAGCTGCCCCACCTCGTCATCCGAGTCGATGCGAATGGTCTGCCGCAGGTCGCCCCGCTCCGCGATATGGCGGACCGCGGAGGAGAGCTGGACCAGGGGCGACACGATGGCGCGGCTGACCAGGAAGGCCGCCGCGGTGAAGACGAGCAGCGCGACCAGCACGGTGATGCCCACGTTCGCCAGCGCCCCCTCCACGAGCCCCCGCGCATGGGTGCGGTCGAAGCCCACGTGGACCGAGCCGACATCACCTGGAACCGGCGCCACCAGGTCCTGCAGCTCCGTGTCTCCATCCCGCAGGACGCGCCCACCCTCGGAGGACTTCAACTGCTCGCGGGCATCCCGCAGCACCTGGGCCTTCTCACCGGCCACGCCCACCAGCGTCCCGCCCGCGTCGAAAGCGGCGACGTAGGCCAGCCCTCCATGCCGCGCCACGGCCTCCAGCGTCTGCTGGACCTCGTCGTGCGCGCCCCGCTTCATGCCGTCCGCCAGCGCGGAGGCGAGCACCGTGGGCAGCGCACCACTCAGCTCCCGCCCCTGCGCCTCGAAGGCTTCCTGGAGCCGAGGCACGGTGTAGCCCTGGGAGAGGAGGACGAACAGGAGCGCCACGACGATGGGCGCCAGGGTGATTTTATGGGTGAGTGAGAGTCGCATCCGGCCGTGCCCGCGCAGGGCTCAAAACGGGGAATGATGCTCCATCCGACAATTCAGACGCGTCGCATTGTGTGCGCCTGCGTGCGGGGGTGCAATCCCTCGGGAAACCACTACTGCGCGGAGACGTGAGACTGCTTTCTCAGCGTAAATTCACGCCGAGCATGGACTTCGCATGGCACAGCTCGGCGTTGAAACCAGACACGTCTGTCCATGTGCTCTCACCGTTGCCGACTGACGCGTGGTGACGTCAGGGCCCCGGCGAGGCATCAGGGCGCGTCGCCAGCGACAGCCGCCGTCCGCACCGTGCTCCACCACGCCGTGTCCGCACGCTCCCGCGTCGGCTCCACGGGACGTCCCAGGACGGGCGTGAGCAGGCGCACGCCCCGCTCGCGGGCCTCGGCCGCCAGCTCGTTCGCGGGCGCGTCCCAGGCGTGCAGCGCCAGGTTGAACGTCCCCCAGTGGATGGGCAGCAAGGCGCGCCCCCGCACCATCTCATGCGCCTTCAGCGCCTGATGCGGCCCCAGGTGGATGCTCCCCCAGGACGGATGGAAGGCGCCCACCTCGAACATGGTGACGTCGAACGGACCGAAGCGGCGGCCCACCTCCACGAACTCCTCCGTCAGCCCCGTGTCCCCGCTGAAGAAGACCCGGTGCCGCGGGCCCAGCAGCGTCCACGACGTCCAGGACGTGCTGTTGCGGTCCGTCAGGCCTCTACCGGAGAAGTGCTGCGCGGGCGTGGCCACCATGCGCAGGCGCCGCTCCCCCTCCCCCAGCGACACCTCCTGCCACCAGTCCAGCTCCACCACGCGCTCCGCCGGAACGCCCCACTTCTCCAGGTGCGCCCCCACTCCCAGCGGCACGTAGAACATCACCTGACGCGGCACGAGCGCCCGGATGGTGGGCATGTCCAGGTGGTCATAGTGGTCATGCGACAGCAGCACCGCGTCCACGTCCGGCAGCGCCTCCAGCGGCAGCGGAGGCGGATGGAACCGCTTGGGCCCCGCGATGGTGGACGGCGACGCGCGCTCGCCCCAGATGGGGTCGGTGAGGATGCGGAAGCCGTCAAGCTCCACCAGCAGCGTGGAGTGGCCCAGCCACGTCACACGCAGGCCGCTCTCCGGAGGCTTCGCCAGCGCCGCGGCCACGTTCCGTTCCATGGGCAGCGCGGACGGTGGCGTGCGCTGCTGGGTACCGAAGAGCAGCTCCTTCAACGTGCCCCAGTCCGGTGCATTCCGCGGCAGCGTGGCACCGGCGGTGTTGAGGAAGATGCCGTCCTGGTAGCGCGGCGAGGCCTTCATCCGCTCCAGGCGCGCCCCCTCCGCACGCGCGCCTAGAGACTGGAGGCCGTCCGTCGTCGTCCAGGTGAGGACGGCGCCAATCCCAGCGCCCAGCCCCACCACGCCCAGGGCAAAGCGCCACAAGCTCCGCCGCTTCGGACGACCTCCACCCAGGAACACATTGCGCATGGCGCCAACGTGTAGCGCTCCCGTTGGGGCCGCGCCTGCGAAATCAGCAGCGGCGGGCCAACAACTACCGGCCGCTGGTGACCTTCAAGCCCACGATGGAGATGACCAGCAGCGACACGAAGAAGAGCCGCGCGGGCGTGGCGGGCTCATGGAAGAGCACGATGCCCATGATGGCCGCGCCCACCGCGCCAATGCCGACCCACACCCCGTAGGCCGTGCCAATGGGCAGGTTCTTCGTGGCGAGCCCCAACAGCACCATGCTGGCGACGATGGCACCGCCCGTGAGGACGCTGGGTACCAGCCGGGTGAAGCCCTCGGTGTACTTGAGACCGATGGCCCAACAGACCTCGAGCAATCCCGCGATGACGAGGAGAATCCAGGACATGACGTACGACTCCCGTTGTCGCGTCGTCTTGTCCTGACCGGGTACGGCGCACCTCGTCCGGGCCAGGCGACCTCACCACGAGGGCGCCCGCTGCCCCTGTATAGAGGCCCGCTGTCCCCGGTTCAACTGGATCGCCGTGGCACGGGCCCTGCCGGGCAGCCGCGCTCCGCGCCACCGCCCGCGGTGCTGGCGCACGGGCACGCGGCGCTCCGTCACGCCGCCGCGATGACCATTCCCTCGGGCACGGGCGCCTCCCAGCTTGAAGAGACGCGCATGACTCAAATGACACCGAATGGGAGAAAGAGCGATGAAGGGACTATTGCTGGGGGCAGCCTCGATGCTGGCCCTGTGGGGCTGCGCGACCAACGACGCCAACGAGCGGTCGGCCGCGTGGCAGGAGGACCCCGACAGCACGGGTGAGTATTTCGAGCCCGCGGCGGAGAAGGAACGCGAGTCGAGAGCCGCGTCGGACGAGACGGTCTACGACGACTCCGCCACGGGTGGCAGCGGACAGAACGAATCCGTGACGAACGAGTCGGGGACGTGGGACACGCTGGAGGAGCCGGGTGGCGATGAGCCGCGAGTCCAGCCGAAGCCGGAGCGCGAGGTGCCCAAGGCGGACTCGGAGGTCATCGACGAAGGGCCGAACATCCCCCGCCCGGTGGGGCGCTGAGCGCGGACCGGGTGCGCTCCGCCTCCAACAAGCACCCGAGGGAGGGCTCGCGGCGGAGCACGGCGGGTCCAGGTTGAACGGGGCGGCCCGCGGTCCCAGCTTCTGACGGAACAATTCCAGCCGTCGGAGGCACTCAAGATGAAACGAATCCAGGCACTGGTCGCGGCGGGCGCGGTGTGCGGAGGCGGTGCGGCCCTGGCGCAGGATGCGGCGAACATGCGGGGGCTCACCGTCACCGTGGGTGGCGGCGTGGAGGGCTACAGCGGTGGGCTGGCCCCCCGCCTCGACCCCGGCGCGGCGTATGGCGCCACGGCCACGCTCAAGCCGTCCACCGTGCTGGGCATCGAGGTGGGCTACACCGGCGCCATCAACAAGATCGACTTGCGCGGCCTGGAGGAGCTGGCGCGAAACCCGGACATCGTCCGCAACGGTGGGCAGGCGGTGGCCACCATCGGCCTGACGGCGAGCCCCGTGCAGCCCTACCTCCTCGGCGGCATCGGCATGAACTGGTACAACGTCCGCCGGGGCGGCGAAGTGTTGGGCTACCGCGACGACACCGCCGGCGCCGTGCCGCTGGGCGCGGGACTGCGCTTCTACACGGGCTCCTTCACCGCGGACCTGCGCGCCAACTACAACCTCCTCTTCGACCAGGAGCTCGTCCCCACCCTGCCCCCCGCGGAGAACCAGCCCGTGACGGACGTCACCTTCGCGGGAGGCTCCAGCTACAACGCCATGCTCAACGTCGGCGCCACGTTCTGAGCGCGCATCCGGATGACCGGGCCCGGAGCCACTCCGGCCCCGCGTCACCGCAGACCGTCGTGGATGAACTTGAGGACGGCGAGGAACTGCCGGTCCACCACCAGGAGCAGGACCAGCGGCGCCAGCGCCGAGCCCACCACGGCCTGCAAAGCCAGCAGGTCCCAGGGAAACAGGCGCATCTTCCGCGCCAGCGTGAAGGCCGTGCCGATGTCCGCCAGCGAGGACATCTCCGGCGCGCCCAGCAGCTCCGGCTCCGGTCCGCTCCGGAACCACTTGTGCTCGAACTGCCGCGAGTGCTTCGACGCGACCTTCGAGAAGGCCTCGTCACCCAGGCGCTTCGCCCGCACGAGCTGGGGCACGAAGAAGCTCATCGGCGCGAACACCAGCAACACCGCGCCGGCCGCGATGACCACCAGCGGAATCACATAGGCCACGGGGTTGGCCGACAGGCCCTTGGGCTCGACCCGGGACGTGTACGCCGCCACCACCACGGCCAGGGAGAACACCACGGGCGAAAAGCTGGCCTGGCAGATGGGCAGGAACCCGAGCCCGCCCATCATGTCCGGATGGGTCGGCACCAACGTCAACGGCAGTCGTGACACGCGCAGCAGGAAGGCGCTCCACACGACGCCGCGCCACAGCCACCGGAGCGCCAGGAACCGGAACAGGGGCTGGCTCACGGCCAGGTTCCACCAGCCCGCCATCGAATACCCGTCACCGCTGAGCGTCCACGACCGACTGGCGTCGGCAGGGGCAATGAACGTGAGCGCATACGCCAGGATGAGCAGCAGCGCCTCCACGACATAGCTGTCCCGCCACCGCATGACCCGACGAGCACCTTCTTCGAACGTCTGAAGGCCATCCGCCGCCACCAGGTTTGAATGGACGAACTGGCGAACCGCGACCGTCAGCCGGCCATCGATGTAAGGCTCCGCGGCGAGGAGCACGGGCAGCGCGATCAACAACTGCGCATGGACCTGGAGCTCGTTGAACAGGGAGTTCACGGTCGCACCGCCGGACGGCAGCGTGAAGAGCAGCAGGGGCAGCCATCCAATCGCCGAGAAGGCCAGCGCCCGCCACGCCAGGTCGTGGCGCTTGCGCGGGCCTCGCCGGAGCCAGCGCTCAAGCTCGAAGAGCAGCCCGCCCTTCACCAGGGAGAATTCGGCAATCGTCGAATGCGGGTCCATGAAAGCGCCGTCTCCACGGTGGGGATGCGTCCAGAAACGACAAGCGGCCCCCTCGCCAGGGACGACCGGGAGGAGCAGGCGCGGACACGAGGCCTACCCCCGAGGGCCGGATTGTTCCGTGCCTCGCGGCCCCCACGTTTCAAGCCGGGGCACGGCGCGCCCCTCCGTTCTCGCAGGGAAGGAGGCACGCACATGAGCATCGACGTCGTCGACGAAGTCGCAGCCCAGGGCGGCCGGCCGCTCGAGGGCGGCACGGCGCAGGAAGCCCGCTCGCTGCCGGGCATGGTCTACATCCCCGGTGGGACGTTCTGGATGGGCTCGGACCACCACTACCCGGAGGAGCGGCCGACGCATCAGGTGACGGTGACGGACTTCTGGATGGACAGCCAGTTGGTGACGAACGCGGACTTCGCGCGCTTCGTGGAGGCCACCGGCTACGTCACCGTGGCCGAGCGCCCCTTGAACCCCGCCGACTTTCCCGGCGCGAATCCGGCGCTGCTCGTCCCGGGCTCGCTCGTCTTCAAGAAGACGCTGGCGCGCGTGGACCTGCGGGACTTGACGCAGTGGTGGTTCTACACGGCGGGCGCCTGCTGGAAGCACCCTGAAGGCCCGGACAGCACCTGGCAGGGACGCGAGCAGTACCCGGTGGTGCACGTCTGCTTCGAGGACGCGCTCGCCTATGCGCAATGGGCGGGCAAGGCGCTGCCCACCGAGGCGGAGTGGGAGTACGCCGCGCGCGGAGGCCTGGAGCGCAAGGTGTACGTCTGGGGCGACGAGTTCGCGCCGGGGGGCAAGCTGATGGCCAACACCTGGCAGGGCGAGTTCCCCTGGCGGAACCTGAACACGGACGGCTTCGAGGGCACCTCCCCCGTGGGCAACTTCCCACCGAACGCCTTCGGCCTCTTCGACATGGCCGGCAACGTGTGGGAGTGGACCGTGGACTGGTACCAGGAGCGGCACGAGAGCCACAGCGGGAAGCCCTGCTGCATCCCCGTCAATCCCCGGGGGCCGGCCACGTCGGATCGCAGCCTGGACCCCTGCCTGCCGAAGGTGAAGATTCCCCGGCGCGTCCTCAAGGGCGGCAGCCACCTGTGCGCGCCCAACTACTGCCTGCGCTACCGCCCGGCGGCACGCTCACCCCAGGCCGTGGACAGCGGCACGTCGCACATCGGGTTCCGCTGCGTCGTCCGCCCCTGAGCCGCCTACAGCTCCAGGACAATCTTCCCGAAGCTGGCATTGGACTCCATGCGCCGGTGCGCGTCCGCCACGCGCTCCAGCGGAAACGTGGAGTCGATGATGGGCCGCACCCGCCCCGCCTCCAGCTCCGGCAGCCACCGCTCGCGGAAGCGGCGCGTGACGGCCACCTTCTCCTCCAGGGGCAGCGGGCGCAGTGACATGCCGCGAAGCTGGAGCCGGCGCAGGATGGCCTGCCGCACGTCCAGCGCGCCCTCCATCCCGTCCAGCACGCCCAGCAGGAGCAGGCAGCCGCCGAACTTCAACACAGACAGGTTCCGCGCCAGCGCCGCGCCGCCCACGAAGTCCGCCACCAGGTCCACCCCCGCGCCTCCCGTGAGGACGGGCAGCTCCCGCGCGAAGTCCTGCTCGGTGCGCAGCACGCCCGCCTCACCGCCCAGGGCCAGGCAGCGGCGGCGCTTCTCCTCGGTGCTCACCGTGAAGAACCCCCGCGCGCCCACCGCGCGGGCCACCTGGATGCACGCGGTGCCAACGCCGCTGCCCCCCGCATGGATGAGCACCGCCTGTCCCGCGCGCAGGCCGCCCAGCTCCAGCAAGGCTTCGTGCGCGGTGAAGAAGGCCTCCGGCGTCGCCGCCGCCTCCACGAAGCGCCAGCCCGCCGGCATGGGGATGGCCATCCCCGCCTCCATGAGGCATGCGTCCGCGTAGCCGCCGCCATCCACCAGTCCGAAGACACGCTGGCCGGGTTCGAAGCCGTGCACCTCCGCGCCGCACGCCTCCACCTCACCCGCGACCTCCACGCCAATCAACGGACTGGCCACCCCCGGAGGCAGCGGATAGGCCCCGCTGCGCTGGAGGATGTCTCCGCGATTGAGGGCGGCCGCGCGCACCCGGACGCGGAGCTGACGCGGGCCCGGCACCGGACGCGGCAGCTCGCACAGCCGGAAGACCTCCGGCCCGCCGGGCCTGTCCTGCGTCACCGCGCGCATCACCGCGTCAGTAGTTCGCATCCACGTCCACGCTGTGCTTCTTGAGCGGCACCAGGAACGAGCGCTCGAACGTCATGAACACGGTGCCGTCCGCCTTCACGCCCTTCGTCTCCACGGAGACGATGCCCTGCGTCCCACGGGAGCGGGACCTGCGCTTGGCCAGCACGCGGCTCTCCGCGTAGATGGTGTCCCCCACGAAGACGGGGGCCGTCAGCCGGACCTTGTCCCAGCCGAGGTTCGCCACGCCCTTCGCGCTGGTGCTGTTGAGGCTCATGCCGCCGACGATGGCCAGCGTCACCAGGCTGGACATCAGCGGCCGCTTCCACTCCGTCTTGCTGGCATACACCGCGTCGATGTGCAGCGGATGCGTGTTGAGGCACAGCAGGGACTGCCACATGTTGTCCACGTCCGTGAGCGTGCGCCCGGGCCGGTGTTCGAACACGTCCCCCACCTCGAAGTCGTCGAAGTAGAGGCCGTGCGTCTCGCGGTAGCGCTGCTTGCCCACCTTCTTGTGGGCGGTGACCATCTTCTTCATGTGTCTCCTGTCCTGGCGCCCTGTCGCCGCGGCGTGGACTCCAGCTCCTCCATCCGGTGTTCGTTGGCCAGGACCCGCCGCGCCGCCGCCACCAGCGGAGGCCCCACCATGCCGTTGCCCAGGCGCCGGATGCCGCCCTTCCCGTCCTCCGCTTGCGCCACCACGCGGCGCGCATGGTCCACCGAGCGCGCGCACGGACGCAGGGCCCGGTGGACGGCGGCCACCTGGGCCGGGTGGATGACAATCTTCCCGCCGAACCCCAGCGCCCGGGCGCGGCGCGTCTCCTCCTCCACCGCGTCCAGGTCCGCCAGGTCGAAGTACGGTGAGTCGATGGCGGACAGCCCCGCCGCCCCCGCCGCCATGGCGATGCGCGCGCGCGCGTACAGCATCGGCTCCCACGTCAGCGGGATTCCCAGCTGCGCGGACAGGTCGGCCGCGCCGAACACGAGCCCCTGGAGCCGCGGCGTTGCGCTCGCGATGTCCTCCACCGAGGCCACGCCCCGAGACGTCTCGATGATGGCCAGCAGCGCCACGTCCGGCAGCCGGGGACTCAGCAGCGCGTCGAGTTGTTGCAGCTCGGCGGGTGACTCCACCTTGGGAAGCAGGACGATGTCGGGCCGGGCCCCCGTGTCCAGCAGGGCCAGCACGTCCCGGAGCCCGTCCTCCGTGCGCAGGCTGTTGATTCGCAACGCCATGGGGCGCGAGCGGCGGCCTCGCGCCAGGTGCTCGGTGGCCAGGTGGCGTGCCTCGGGCTTGAAGGCCCTGGGCACGCCGTCCTCCAGGTCGAGCAACCCCACATCCGCGCCCACCTCGGCCGCCTTGTCGAAGCGCGTCGGCTCCAGCGCGGGCGTCACCAGCATGGACCTGCAAGCCATGGACAACGGCATGACGCCACCTCCACTCACTCAGGCTGTGGGTTCGGAAATCTCCCGCACGGCGTCGCACAAACGCCGCACGTCCGCCTGCGACAGGTTGGACCGCAACATGATGCGCAGGCCCGCGCGTCCCTTCGGGACGATGGGGAAGAACACCGCCGACGAATAGAACCCGCGCTCCAGCAGCCGCCGCGAGCGCTCCACCGCGACGTCCTCCGGGCCGACGTCGATGACCTTGATGGGGAAGTCCTCGCCCGCGGTCCGCGTCGGGATGTGCTCGTCGAAGCGCCGGATGTTGGCGCGCAGGGCCTGCTGCCGCTTCGCCAGCTCCGGCGTGCCGTGGATGCGCGCGGAGGCCATGCTGGCGCCAATGGCGGGAATGGACAGGCTCTGCGACCAGCCCAGCGGCCCGGCGAAGCGTCCCACCAGGTCCGCGTGCTGACTCGGCCCGAGCATGACGGCGCCACCCGCGGTGCCGAAGCCCTTCCCCAGCGACGCGATGATGATGGTGCGCGGGTTCAGCTCGCTCCCCGCCAGCGTCCGCACGAAGCCCTCCCCCGCCGCGCCGTAGACGGAGAGCGCGTGGGAGTCATCGAAGTACAGGAACAGGCCGTAGCGGTCCTGGAGCGCGAGCAGCTCCTTCACCACCGCCGCGCCGCCCATCGAGTAGAAGCCGTCCGCGACGTAGGCAACGCGCGCGTGCTTGCGGCAGGCGTCCTCGAGGAACTCGAGGTCATTGTGCGGCGACGTCAGCACCTCCGTCTCGTCCGCGCAGATGGGCTTGATGAGGTTCATGGAGAAGTGCGCGGACTTGTCGAAGACCATGACGGGCCGCTGTCCCTCCGGCAGCAGGTGCCCGGACGCAATGAGCGGCAGCAAGCCCGCGCTGGCGTAGCTGGCCGTGGTGGTGACAATGACCTTCGAGCGCCAGAGCGTGGACAGCCGCGCTTCGAGCTCGTCCAGGACGGCCAGCCGGATGCGCAGCCGGGAGATGGCCATGTCCATGGTGCGCTCGCGCTGGAGCACGTCGATGGCGCCCTGGAGCACCTCGGGCTCGGCGTCCAGGCCCAGGTACGAACACGAGCACATGTTGATGAACTCGCGGCCGTCCGGCAGCGCGAGCGTGCCATGCCCCGTGTTGTGCACCGCCAGGTCCAACAGCCCCGCTTCCTTCGCCGCCTGGAAGGACGGGTTGCCGTGGACAATCATCGACTCGCTGTTGCGGTACCGGTTCTTCCCTTCCATCGACGCCTCCTTCAAGAGCGCGCGTCGACCATGTTCTGACTATTCACGCCTTCCTGGGAAGGCCAGCCCATGAATTGCTCACGAGCCATCGTTCGCGCGCACAACGGCAGTGGAAACTTGGAGCCAGAGCCCGGGTGCCGGTTTGACCCGCCCATGTCAGAGGGGTTGCTCCGCGCGCAGCAGCAGTCCGCTGAGCCTGCCTGGTGAGGAACCGGGCAGGCGAGCGACGAAGGCGACAACAGCTCGGCGAAGGAAGGCAGGCGGGCGCTGTAGATGCGTCACGGTGCTGAGCGCCCGCCGATCTCTGGGAAGCGCGCGTAGGCCCGCTTGAGCGCGTCCAGGTGGGTGGAGCTGTCCAGGTCGAGCGGCGCGTCCGTGAGCTGCACAACCCACCCGCCCGATGCCGTGCGCCGCGAACGTGAAAGCAGGTCCGTGTCGCGGGTCGGGTCTGGGAATCCGATGGCCTTCGCGGCAGCGGCAGACCAATAGTTCAGCCACCCCAGGTGACGAGGAGTCTCGGGTGATCGGATGTTCCATGGCATCTTCAATGCTGGCAGCCCCAGTGGCGGCTCACTGGGTCCGTATCGCTTCGGGCCTGTTTGGTCCGCGATGACCTCCATCACGCCCCCCGGCGCCACGAGGCCCCACAGCGCACGGATGCCCTCCGCTACTTGCTCCAGCACATCCGCTGCTACCGCGACAGTGGCCGTGTCCTGCGGCAGCTTCGCATGAACCTGAAGCTGGGGCTGGCCCCCCGGACTCTCACTGGCGAGTTGGTGCCGCCCTACAATCGTCACCGGGTAGCTCTCGTCACCATTACAAACGAGAGGAAACTCCCCAAGCGCAACTGCCTCAGCGAGCCATGAGTCGCGATTTGGTAGCGCGATGAGCTGGCCATTTTTTGAAACCTTCCACGCCATGCTCAGGCCGGGTGACGCCCGCTCCAAGCCGTGGACGGCAGCGAGCGGACGACCATCGTTCTCAGTGAGCGCAGATGCGTAGACGTTCAGAACGAGGCGGTTTCGAGTGGTCATCGTTCGCACCCCGTGACGACAATATCAAATGTTTCGTCTGCCCTCTTCAGCGCGGCCCTGTGTGCCTCGGTGCTAACCCCAACGACGAAGCCATATCCACAGGCTCGCGCAATGCCGCGGTCTTCCTTGAACTCTTTTACCTGGTCTTCGATCACCCGCTCCTGAAGGAAGTCGCTGTACGTGTCAAATTGATTGGTTTTGATCTCCCACAGCACTCGCGCGCCAACTTGCAGCGCATCAAAGCGCTTGCCGCCCACGAGCACGTCCATTCCAGGATAACGGTTGGGCGGAAACGTATCGGCGCACTCGTTATGCGGGGCATCCTCGCCCGCGTGCGGCACCGGGACGGGCCTGCACTCCGGACGGCGCTCTCGGTCCAGTGGATCGGTTGGCACTGGGGGGAGCCAATCCTGCCCTGATGGCTCGGCCTTTCGGTTTGCTGAGGGTTCCTTGATGGACCGCGTTGAACTCTCGGGCCTCACACTCTCACGGGATGCCCTTCGATATGCATCCAGCTCCTCTTTGATGGCGACTGCCACCACGACTGCGCCAGCAACAATTACGGCGCCAACGACGATCTCGGGGGCTATCAGAATGCAGACTCCCAACCCCAAGGTCGCAGCACCGGCAGAGGCGACAGAGCATTTTCCCGTGACATCGCGAAACGTAATCCGGTCATGGTCGAGCGCGTGGTAACACCGCTCCACAAGCACCGCCCATTCGTTGGATGCCTCTCGCACTACGCATCGCCCGCCATCCATCCAAGGCAGCGCCGACGCTCTCTGGAGGTTGGCGAGCCTGGGGTTCCGGGCTGCGGGCACTTTCCGGCTCGGTGCCGACGTAGCGCAGGCGGAGAGAAAGAGCAGAAGTGCGGCGCAGGCGCGGAGTCGCATGGTCACGTCCTTTCAATCAGGACAGGAGGTCGTGGGTCAAGCAGGGCCTGTTCTGGAGCAATTCGGCACGCCGCCTTCGAGGACTGGTGGCAGCGGTCCTCGCTCATCGAGACGAAGGGAGCCTGTCCACATCGGAGCCGCGTTCGAACTCGCGTCACCTGCGACGAAAGAACGTGTGAGGGCGGCGAGACATTCGCCCGCTTCACAACCAGGAGCGTATCCAATGACGTGCAGGCACTGGCGCTGGCGTGTTGCCACCACCCAGCGGGAGCTCGATGACGTGGCTCGCATCCGCTGGGCTGTCTTTGGCGGAGAAATGGGACTGCTGCCCGAGCAGTCCGCGCTGTCTCGGAGGGAGGTGACCTGCGTCGACACGCTCGACACCACGGTGCACGTGCTCGTCTACGCCGGCGACGAGCCGGTGGCGACCATGCGAGTGGCGTTGCCCAACGCGGAGGTGGCGGCGAACCTGGGTGGGAAGGTGGGGCTCGAGATGGAGCAGCAAGTGGACCTCTCGGGCCTGCTCCAGCCGGATAGGCTGTTCGCGGAGCCCTCGCGCTTCTGCGTGTTGCCAAAGTGGCGGCGCTCGGAGGCCGTTACGTGGCTGCAGGCGGGCATGTACATGGAGAGCCGACGGCGCGGGGTGACGCACTGGATTGCGTCCGCGAACCTGGAGACGGACTCGCCCGAGGACGCGCTCCTCTCATGGCAGGTGGCGGCCCGCCGGGGATGGCTGAGTCCGCACTGGCGTGTGGCCGTGCCCGACCCGAGGCGGGCCCCGGTGCGTCCCCGCAGTCCCTTCTACACGCCGGAGGAGCGGGCGAAGGCGGCGCAGGGGCTGTTGGACGGGCTGCGGCTGCCCAGGGCGCCTACGCTCTTCGCCAGGACGATGGGGGCGCGCTTCATCGCAGAGCCGCTCTACGACACGTATTTCCAGTGGTTCACGCTGCCGCTCGTCATGGCGCTCGCTGAAATCCCGGCGGACTCCGTGGAGCGCTTCCACGCGTTGGAAAACAGCGCGAGTCCCGCCGCCTAGAACGGGGCGGTTCCTCCCTTCCCTTCACCTTCAACACGCAGTGACCGGGAGCCCCACGGGCACCGGACAGGAGACGTACGTGCGAACACAGGCGGAGAATCACACCGGAACGAATTGGTTGGCGGCGCTGGACGCGGAGGCGCGAGGACTGGTGGCGGCGGTGGATGCGCAGCCCGACGCCCGCCGCCTCCTCGACGGCACCCTCGATACGGCGGGCTACATCCACTACCTCGTCCAGACGTACCACTACGCCCGCTGGAGCACGCCGATCCTCGGCGAGGCGGGCGAGCGGCTGAAGCGGCTGGGCCGGCAGCCGGAGCTGGCGGAGCTGCTGATCCAGAAGGCGGAGGAGGAGCGAGGGCACGACCGGTGGCTGCTGTCGGACCTGAAGAACCTGGGGTGCCCGGAGGCGTCCGTGGAGACGGCGGCGCGGAGCCCGGCGGTGGAGGCCTATACGGAGTGGAACTTCTTCACGTCCCGCGCAGGCGTGCCAACGGCGGCGTTGGGGACCTCGTACGTGCTGGAGTACCTGTCGCAGACGCGGGCGGGCGTTTGGGCCGAGCGACTGAAAAAGGTGTCCTCCATCCCCAACATCCACAAGTCCGTGACGTTCCTGCGCAGCCACGGGGCACTGGACGGAGACCACGTGGCGGAGATGGCGCGGCTCCTCGGGCGGCTGACGGAGCCGGAGGACCAGGAGGCAATCCTCTTGTCGGCCCGCGTCGCCCGGAACGTCTACCCGTGCATCTTCCGTGAGGGCGGCGCCTCCGGCCTACCCCTCGGGAGGTAGGGACAACCGCACGCAAGCTGGGAGAGCCTCCCGTTTGAACCCTTGCATTCGGGAGGCGCCTTCCCATGCGGTCCTTCACGGCAGTTTCCGTCCGTCGCGAGGGCGCGCAGGCCGCCTCACACCGGCCTGTTGAGGCGAGCTGCCTGGTAGAGGAAATCGGCGCGGCCATCGACGCCCAGCTTGTCGAAGAGGTTTCGCACGTGGGCCTTCACCGTCTGGCCCGAAATCTTGAGTTCATCGGCGATCTGTCCGTTGGACCAGTTTCGGAGCACGCCCCTCGCGATGTCGAGCTCGCGGGGCGTGAGCGCGCGCTGCATGTGCAAGGGGAGTGGGATGGAGTGGGGAAGCTCGGACAGCAGGAGGGCCCATTGCCGAGGTCCGTCACCCGCGGGCAGTTGGACGAACCGGCACGTGCGGTAGCCCTCGGGATGGTTGACGACCCAGAGGTTCCGCCCAACCCGCGAGTCCGCGTCCATCCGAACCAGGGCGTCCAACTGCTCCTGGAGGACGCGAGGCAACCCGGAGGCGTGGAGGTCCGAAGCGGTGAACCAGCGCTCCAGCAGCGCGGTGGCGTGCAAGGAGCGAAACACCTCGCGCGTGGGAGGCTCCACGAGGAGGAAGGCGCAGTCCTTGCGATGGTAGAGCTCCTGAAGCAACTGGGTGCGGGCGGTCAGGTCTTGGTAGTCGTGGCAGGTGCCCAGGGTGCCCGCAATGTGACTGGTAAGGCTGGAGAGGGCCGTGATGCTCTGGGAGGAGAAAGGAGACCGCTCGTGTCGGTAGAACGCGAGGGCGCCGACGAGACCGGGGCGGATGGGCACGAGGACGGCCAGGATGTGTTCCAGGCGCGGCTCCAGCTCCAGGCTGCGTTGGTAGATGAGGGTTCGTTCGTATTCCCCGCGGGAGAGAAGCTGCGAATCGCAGATGGGCACTCCGGGCTGGGCGAGGATGGGGTCCCGGAGGAAGTCATGGTCGACCACGCCGGCATACTCCTCGAGAATGGGGATGCGGGGGCCCGGGACGTGCCATCGGAAGTCGAGCGAAGGCGCGACGCGCATGAGGCACAGGGCCATCGAGTCGGCCTGGACGAACTCGAGAAGCGGCGCTCGAGTCGCTTCAAGCACCTTCGGAAGGGATGGCGAGCTAAGACAGAGGGCCTCGGTGACCCTGTTCCGGGTCATGAGCTCGCGAGCGTTGAAGTCCATCGGGTTGAACATCCGCCTCTCCTTGTCAGACAACTCCGTGGGGTGTGTGGGGATGTCCTCCGTCCATAGCTCCGGACTGAAAATCCGCCCCTCACCCTTCGGGAGTATTGACAGAATACCTTGCGTGGGCCTGGGCGCAGCGCGTCAAAGACGGCTCAGCGTAAAGCCAGCAGCACGGTGAGGTTGCCTGGCTTCCGAATGAGGAGATGGCGGGAATCGAGCCCGCTGTGCCAAACAACTCAATCCCGAGGCAGGATCGCCTTGACCCGCGATTTTACTGGGGATTTCGGCCAGCGGTTGCCCCACCCTGTCCTGTCC
>NZ_JAAIYB010000909.1 GCF_010894475.1 Myxococcus vastator | reverse complement strand
TAAGGGCTTGAGCTTCAATTACGTGATCGGTTGCGGCCTGACGACGTAGTTCCACTCACCATGAAATTCGGCGGGCGTGATGTTGAGCGCCTTCAGCTCGGAGTTCGTCACGGCGGTCCCGAGTCGGTAGCGCCGCTTGTCGAGCTTCGCCTTGACGCGCAGGCCGGTGCGGGTCGTCGTCGAGCCGATGAGCTGCACCACCGTCTCGTAGTCTTCAAGCGGGCGACCACGCCAGTTCATACTGATGTGCGAGAAGAGCCGGTGCTCGACCTTGTTCCACTTGCTCGTGCCTGGCGGGAAATGCACCACGGTGATGGCGAGGCCGGTCTCCGTTGCCAGTCGCTGAAGCTCACTCTTCCAGACGCGCGAGCGGTACCCATTGCTCCCTCCCGCATCGGCAGTCACCAGCAGTTCGGTCGCGGCCGGATACCGCAACGCCCCCATCTGCTTCCACCACGTCCGGAGGGTATTCACCGCGAAGGTGGGCGTGTCGTGAGTGAGGCCGACGGATACCCAGGCCTTGTTCGCCCCAACGTCGTACACGCCGTACGGGATGGCCTTCCCGAGAGCCATCTCCGGAAAGTCATGCGTGTTCGTGTAGAGGGGAGCCCCGGCGGGTTGCCACTCGCGCCCCTTGTTCTGAAACTCCCCCACGAGTTCCTTCTTCTTCGTGTCCACCGAAACAACTGGCTGGCCTCGTGCCTGAAACGCCGCGGCTTCGGCGTTGATGTACCGGAACTGCGCATCCCTCTCTGGGTGGGCCGCTCCCTCCAGCATCTTCTTTGTCGCTTGGAGGCTGTACCCAAG
>NZ_JAAIYB010000908.1 GCF_010894475.1 Myxococcus vastator | reverse complement strand
CCCTCCGCCCGAGGCTCCCGCCGCCCGTCCCGCGGCCTCCGGCAGCCCCGCGGAGCTGCTTCGCAGCGTGGAAGAAGTGCAGCGCAAGGAAGTCGCCGCCCTCAAGGCGATGGTCGAGCTGCTCATCGAGAAGGGTGTGTTCAGCCGCGAGGAGTATCTCGCGAAGGTCAAGCGGTAGTCCCCCATGCGCAAGAAGATTGGTGAGCTGCTCGTCGAGGCTGGCGTCGTGACGGAGGAGCAGGTCCGCGTGGCATTGGGACGTCGGGGTGCATTCGGCGGCCAGCGCCTGGGTGAGGTCCTGGTGGCGCAAGGGCTCTGCACGCCCACGCACATCGCGCAGGCCCTGTCCGCCCAGCACGCGCTGCCCTTCGTGGCGCTGCCGGAGGAGATTCCGGCGAACGTCATGAGTCTGGTGTCCGCGGACTTCCAGTCCGAGCACCGCATCGTGCCTTTCCGGATGGAAGTGGAAGGCCGCAGCGAGCGCATCCTCGTCGCGGTGGATGACCCGGCGGACGTCACGCTCGTGGACGAGCTGCGCTTCCAGCTCCGCAAGCAGATGCGTGTCTTCGTGGCGGCTTCGGACGACCTGGACGCCGCGCTGGCGCGGGCCCGGGGCGAGCCGCTGGACATCGTGGAAGCCGTGGCCCTGGAGGACGAGGACGGTGCGCCGCCTCCGCCCGTGGCCGCTGGCGCGCCGCTCGAATGGGATTTCCCGGAGGCTCCGAAGCCCGTGTCCAAGCCCGTACCGCCTTCTCCGCCGCCCGCTGCCCGTCCCCCCTCGCACCGAGGCCCGGCCTCGCTGTCAGTGGCTTCCGGCGGCGGCGGTGGCGGCG
>NZ_JAAIYB010000907.1 GCF_010894475.1 Myxococcus vastator | reverse complement strand
CCCGCACCTCGGGCCCCACGCCCATGCCCCTCAGGTGGTGCGCCAACTGGTTTGCACGCCGGTTCAACTCCGCGTACGTCAGCCGCTGGTCCTCGTACTCCACCGCCACCGCGTCTGGCGTCCGCTGAACCTGCTCCTCGAAGAGCGCACTCAGGCTCGCATCGCGCGGATACGGAGTCGCCGTCCCGCTCCACTCCTTCACCAACCGCTGCTGCTCTTCACTGCCCATCAGCGGCAAATCGAGCAGCCGTGTCTCTGGAGCACTCACCGCGGCGTCCAGGAACACCCGCAGGTGCTCCAGCAGCCGCTCCATCGTCTCGGACTCGAACAGGTCGCTGTTGAACTCCAACGCCCCCGTCAGTCCGCCTTCGCTCGACTCACCCAAGCCGAGCGTCAAATCGAACTTCGACGTCTTTCCAGCCGACTCCGCTGCCTCCAACTTCAGTCCTGGCAGCCTTACCGCGCCTCCTGGAGTGTTCTGCAGCACCAACATCACCTGGAACAGCGGGCTGCGGCTCAGGTCCCGCTCGGGCTGAAGTTCCTCCACCAGCCTCTCGAAGGGCACTTCCTGGTGCGCGTACGCACCCAGCGTCACTTCGCGCACCTGTGCCAGCAGCTCACGGAAGCTGGGATTGCCATCCAGCCGTGTCCTCAGCACGAGTGTGTTCACGAAGAAGCCAATCAGCCCCTCCGTTTCGGCTCGCGTGCGGTTGGCGATGGGGGAGCCCACAGAGACGTCGTCCTGGCCCGCATATCGCGACAACACCACCTGGAAGGCCGCCAGCAGCACCATGAAGGGCGTCGCATTCTCCCGCTGCGCCAACCCCTTCACTC
>NZ_JAAIYB010000906.1 GCF_010894475.1 Myxococcus vastator | reverse complement strand
GGTCACGCCGACTACGTGAAGAACATGATTACGGGCGCGGCGCAGATGGACGGCGCCATCCTGGTGGTGTCGGCGGCGGACGGCCCGATGCCGCAGACGCGTGAGCACATCCTGCTGGCGCGCCAGGTCGGCGTTCCGTACATCGTGGTCTTCCTGAACAAGGTGGACATGCTGGACGACCCCGAGCTGCGCGAGCTCGTGGAGATGGAAGTCCGCGACCTGCTCAAGAAGTACGAGTTCCCTGGCGACGACATCCCCATCGTCCCGGGCTCCGCGCTCAAGGCGCTGGAGGGTGACACCAGCGACATCGGCGAGCCGGCCGTCCTGAAGCTGATGGAGGCGGTGGACAGCTACATCCCGACGCCGCAGCGCGCGACGGACAAGCCCTTCCTGATGCCGGTGGAGGACGTGTTCTCCATCTCTGGCCGCGGTACGGTGGCCACGGGCCGCGTCGAGCGCGGCATCATCAAGGTCGGCGAGGAAGTGGAAGTCGTCGGTCTGCGTCCGACGCAGAAGACGGTCGTCACGGGCGTGGAGATGTTCCGCAAGCTGCTGGACCAGGGCATGGCGGGCGACAACATCGGCGCGCTGGTGCGTGGCCTGAAGCGCGAGGACATGGAGCGCGGCCAGGTGCTGGCCAAGCCGGGCAGCATCACCCCGCACACCAAGTTCAAGGCGCAGATTTACGTGCTCTCGAAGGAGGAGGGTGGCCGTCACACCCCGTTCTTCAAGGGGTACCGTCCGCAGTTCTACTTCCGCACCACGGACGTGACGGGCTCGGTGAAGCTGCCGGAGAACGTCGAAATGGTGATGCCGGGCGACAACATCGCCATCGAGGTGGAGCTCATCACCCC
>NZ_JAAIYB010000905.1 GCF_010894475.1 Myxococcus vastator | reverse complement strand
CTGCAGCACGGGCAGGCTCGCATGGACTCCTCTCGCGGGGTGGCCGGGCCAGGTGGGGCTCCGGGGGCGCGTGGGCCCCACGCATGCCCCATTCAGCCGGCCAGGTCCAGCGCGCTTACTCGCAGCCGATGCGCCGCGGGCCCACGGCGAGCTCGTCCATCCACCAGTCGGTGGGCACGGGGAGCCCCTGGTAGAGGAACACGCCGGCCTCCAGCACCGTGAAGTCGCTGACCTTCTCGCGCACCGGTCGCTCCTGCGTCGGTGGATCGGAGAAGACGAAGGTCTCTGGCCACTGAAGCTCGGTGCCGTTGAGCCAGACGCGCGGCTCGGCGGCCTCCGGTTGCGTGCCATTGGCCCCGTCGAAGAGCCATTCCAGACACGCCCATTCGTCGAGCACGAGCGGGGTGTCCGACACCTGCACCCATTCGGGGAACCCCGGCGGCTCGGGTGGGTGCCAGATGGCCATGTACCGCTGCCGGTACGTGGCGACCTCGTACCAGTCGAGCGTGTCCAGGGCGCCGCCCGTCTGGCCGGGCCTGGGGTAGCGGGCATTGAAGAGGCCCGCGTGGGACATGGGGCGCGCGGGGGACGTGTAGACGTAGGCGCGGCCCCACAGCACGGGGCCGAAGTGGGCGGGCAGCTCGAAGCGGAGCGTCTTCTTGGGCCCCCCTTGGCTTCCCTCCGTGCCACCGACGAGCTGACGGGCATGGAGGGCGTACTGGCCCCGGTATGCGCGGGTGTCGTCCACGAGCAGCGTGCCGCTGAACTCGTCGCGGTAGGGCGTCCAGCCGTCGGGGATGCGGCCTTCCTCGAAGTCCCAGCAGCGCGTTCCAGGAGACTCGCAGGCGTGTGGGGG
>NZ_JAAIYB010000904.1 GCF_010894475.1 Myxococcus vastator | reverse complement strand
CCGGTGGGGCTGTGCCTGGAGCGAGGCGTGGAGTGGGTGGCGGCGATGCTGGGCATCCTGAAGTCAGGAGGCGCCTATGTGCCGTTGGACGCGGGCCAGCCGGAGGCGCGGCTGCGGGCGTTGGTGGAGGAAGTCGGCGCGCGGGTGGTGGTGACGGAGGCGAGGCACGCGGCGGTCTTCGAAGGGACGCGTGCGCGCCGGGTGTTGGTGGAGGAAGCGGCGCGCGCGGGACAGCCGGTGACAGGCGTGGGTGTGTCAGTGGCGCCCGAGCAGTTGGCGTACGTGCTGTTCACGTCGGGGAGCACGGGGCGCCCGAAGGGCGTGGGGGTGTCGCACGGGCAGTTGAGCAACTACGTGCAGGCGGCGATAGCGCGGCTGCGGCTGGAGGAGTGCCGCAGCTTCGCGCTGGTGTCGACGCTGGCGGCGGACCTGGGGAACACGGTGCTGTTTCCCGCGCTGAGCGTGGGAGGCGAGCTGCACGTCTTGACGCAGGAGCGCGCGAGCAGCCCGTCAGGAGTGGCGGAGTACTTCGAGAAGCACGGGGTGGAGTGCGCGAAGGTGGTGCCGTCGCACTTCGCGGCGCTGCTGAGCGCGGCGGAGCCGGTGCGGGTGGTGCCGAGGAAGCGACTGGTGCTGGGAGGAGAGGCGGCGTCGTGGAGCCTGGTGGAGCAGGTGCACGCGTTGGCGCCGGAGTGCGAGGTGTACAACCACTACGGCCCGACGGAGGCGACGGTGGGCGTGCTGGCGGGGCGAGTGGAGTCGCCGCGCCGGGTGACGTCGCCCGCGACAGTGCCGCTGGGAAGGCCGCTGGGCAACACGCGGGTGTACGTGCTGGACGGGAGCATGCGGCCGGTGCCGGTGGGGGTGGC
>NZ_JAAIYB010000903.1 GCF_010894475.1 Myxococcus vastator | reverse complement strand
CGCGAAGGGCGGGGTAGGGCACTTCCCTCCCCGCGGGGTGGTACTTAGTTTGGTGCGGGTCGGAACACGGGGTTTGGGAGGCGTGATGGGTGTCGACGCGATGACGTTCTACCGGCTCGCGCGCGGGCTGAAGAAGCGGGGGGTTCCCCTGCTGCCAGCCGTGCTGCGCAAGGCCATCTACTATCTGCACAGCTCGCACATCCCCGAGGACGCGGAGATTGGCGAAGGGACGCAGCTGGGCTACGGCGGCATCGGCGTGGTCATCCACAGGGCCGCGCGGATTGGACGCCACTGTCTCATCTCGCAGCAGGTGACCATTGGCGGGCGCTCGGGCATCGAGGGCGCTCCCGTCATCGGTGACTACGTGCGCATGGGCGCGGGCGCGAAGATCCTGGGCAACATCCGCATCGGTGACTTCGCCGTCATTGGCGCCAACGCGGTGGTGGTGAAGGACGTGGCGCCGGGCACGGTGGTGGCAGGGGTGCCCGCGAGGGTCATCCGGCAGGACCCGGATCCGATAGGGACGTACCAGCGGGAGATGGGGCAGGAGCCTCCCCGCGTGCCGCTGGTGTCGGTGCCGTCGTCTTCCACGCTGCGCCAGTAGTCCGCGGGAGCCACATCGATGCGCGTGCTCCTCGTTGGGGACTATCCGCCGCCGCATGGCGGCGTCGCGGTTCATGTTCAACAGCTTCATGGCTCCCTGCGCGGCCGCGGGGTCGACGTGAAGGTGCTCGATATCGGGAAGGGTGGCCGGCCGGCTCCGGACGTCATCCCGGCTCGCGGCGCCGCTCCATTCGCCCTGCGGCTCGCGCGGCACGTTGCCACCGGGTGGACGATTCACCTCCACACCAGTGGCAACAACCCGAAGTCCTGGGT
>NZ_JAAIYB010000902.1 GCF_010894475.1 Myxococcus vastator | reverse complement strand
ATCGAGACGTGAGGGGGGAGGGACGAACGGCTTACTTCGAACCGGTGCCGCGCATTCTTCGGATGAAGTCCGCGTCCACGCCGCCGGTGCGCAGCCGCACCAGCTCGTCGACGGAGAGGTCCTTCAGGCCCGCGTCGTGGAGCTCGCCCAGGAAGTCGGCGTCCACGCCCGTGGCGCGCAGCCGCTGGAGCGCCTTCGCGTCCGTCGTCTGCACGCCCGCCTTGCGCATGCTGGCGAGCCAGCCCGCGGAGACGCCCACGGCGCGAAGCCGCGTCAGCTCCTGGGCCTTCAGCTTCGACAGGCCGTGCTTGTTCAGCTCGCGGATGTACTCGGGGCTCACGCCCACGGCGCGGAGGTGGGTGAGCTCCTCCAGCGACATGCCGGTGTAGCCGGCGTCCTTGAGGCCGCGGACGAAGTCCTCGTCCACGCCCACGGCGCGCGCGTGGGACAGGGCCTTCGGGTCATCGACGCTGAAGCCCGCGGACTGGAGGGACTGGATGTACTCGGGCGTGACGCCCAGGTGCCGCAGGTGCGTCAGTTCCTCCGCTTCCAGCTTCCGGCCGAAGCGCGTGTTCATGTCTTGGACGTAGTCGGGGGTGACGCCGGCGTGGCTCATCGTCACGAGGTTGGCGACGGTCGGCGTGTAGCCCATGGCCGTCAGCTGCCGCACGCGCTCCGGGGTGATGCCCGCGTTCTTGAGCGCGATGAGCTGTGCCACGGAGAGCTGCTGGCCCGCGCCGACCCGCGTCTGCCCGTCAAATTCCCGCTGGGCGCGCGCACCCAGGCTCCGCGCTGGAGGAGCGGGCGGCGGGATGGGGCCCGGAGCCGCGCGGGCCGCCACGGCTGCGACGCTGGCCGGAGCCGCGGGGGGCGCCGGGGGCGCGGGT
>NZ_JAAIYB010000901.1 GCF_010894475.1 Myxococcus vastator | reverse complement strand
CCGCAGCTCCTGCACCAGTCGAGTCAGCTCCTCGACTTGACGCTCGAGCTCCGCGATGCGCGCATCCTTGGGGTCGACCTCGGCCACGACACGCCGTGTCCCATGCCCCACGCCGCGTCAGCGAGCGACGAGCCTACCGTCGGCTGCTGGCCTGCTCCTTCTTCAACCGCTCATCCCACCTGAACGCTTACGCAGTCCCTGCCTTGCTGGCTGAGGTAAAGCGACTGCGCAAGCATGGCGGCTGCGATGTCAATGTCTTCGCTCGCGAAAGCGCCGTGGATTCATATCCATTGGCTCCTCGGCCGTTCCGCCTTGCGTTTCTACCTCGCGTCGGAGAACTCATCGACCTTGACGTGCGCCAGCCTCCCATGCGCGTTGAATACGTAGTGCACCGAATTGAGCGCAATTGCGTGGACTTGGTGGGGACGTTGGAGCAGCAACACACGACAAGCAGCCCATGATTCGTTGAGCAGCCCGCCCCAGCATCCCGGAGCGGGCCGCCACAACACCTCACCAGCCGAACGTCCACCTCACGCCCACGCCAGCCATCCGCTCGCGTGCGTTGGCCTCGCCGAAAGCGAAGAGCCCGAGGTTGGACCGGAGCCGAGCCCCCGCCTCCAGGCGCGTGTAGGCGCCGGAGAGCGAGGATACGCCGGCCTGGGCCTCCAGGTAACCGCTCCTCACGGGCATATCGGAGAGGACACGAGAGAGCCCCGCGGACACTGCTACCCGCGGGGCGTCGAAGGGACCGGCAGCACCTTCGTATCCGCTGCACGAGCCCCGTCTTCCGTAAGCCCAGGCGGACGTTCAAGCTGACGGGGTGAACGGGACGCTTTCAGCGCGGCGACGACTGCTCTTCGGACGAGGCCAGAGCCGGCTCCGGGACGGT
>NZ_JAAIYB010000900.1 GCF_010894475.1 Myxococcus vastator | reverse complement strand
CGGCGGGGGCTTTGCGGCGGGCTCGGGACGAAGTCACAGCGGAGTCGCTCCTGGAAGGGGCCGGCATTCAGGGGGCGTGGACCCTACCCGATGCGGACACGAGGATGTGCTGTCCCTGCACACGCACCGCATAGGTGCGGACCTGCACTCCGGGATGCCGCGGGCACAGCCCCGTCCGGACGTCGAACGGCCAGGTGTGCAACGGGCAGTGCACCACGTATCCCACCAGGTCGCCCTCGGACAGGGGCCCGGCCCGGTGGGGACACGCGTCCGCCACCGCGTGGAGCGCCCCCTCCACGCGGAAGAGGGCGACCGCGACCCCGTCCACCTGGACCACCGCGCGACCGCGCGCGTCGAGCGCGTCCAGCGTCGCCACTGGAATGAATCCTCCGTCCGGCTGTCCGTTCATCCCGATGTCCCTCAACATCCGGCCGGGGCCGACACATCCCCACCCGGACGAATCAGAGCGTGATACCGTCCCTTGACACCCGCCGTGCCGCCTCATTAGAGCACCCGGGCAACCGCCCCTTCCGATGAATCAGCGAGCCCACACCTTCGCCCGCTGCACCGCGACGCTGCTCGTCGCGCTGTGGGTGTGTCAGCCGCTGGGCGCGCTGATGCACGCGAAGGACGAGCACGCGCACCGGTTCTGTCCGCAGCATCAGACGTTCGAGGAGACGGCGCTCGGCACGGGCGCGCGGCTGTCCCGGCTCGCGATTGAACAGAGCCCGGAGCTGTCCGCCCTGCCCGAGGCCGTCACCGACTCCGCCGCCCTCACCCATGAGGAATGTCCGCTGGTGACGTCCGGCTCCCGCTCGGAGCTCCTGACGCCCTACCGCACGGCCCTGGTGCTGTCGCTGCTCGCCGTGAGCCGTCCGGCCACCGCGCCGCCCCGCGTCC
>NZ_JAAIYB010000008.1 GCF_010894475.1 Myxococcus vastator | reverse complement strand
GTACGAAGCGTCACGCCCCCTGAATCCCATCAGTGCCAGGGCCCCTCCGTCCAATCCCCCCCGACTCCAGGGCAGCAGACCTTCCGCCAGCGAACACCTCGCGGGACGCGCCCACGTCATCCCCGATGGGTGGCCAACGCGCACACCGCGATGCCGCGGCGCGGCGGGAATTCCACCCGGCGTCAGCGCAGACTGCCTGGGGAAAGGTGTAAGGATGAGGCACCCCATGGCGGCGGACTCCGAGAGCACCTTTCGCATCCAGGCCCGCGCGGACCTGCATGCATCCGAGCGGGCCCAGAGCGACCCTTCCCGTACCCAGCAAGGCCCGGGCACGCTGGCCGGGGAGTACGTCCTCAAGGCGCTGCTCGCCTCGGGCGGGCACGGCAGCGTGTACGAGGCGGAGCACCGCATCCTGGGCCGGCGGGCGGCGGTGAAGGTCCTCCACCCGCACCTGGCGGACCAGGGGGAGATGCTCAAGCGCTTCGTGCGCGAGGCGCGCGTGGTGAACCAGATTCGCCACCCGAACATCGTGGATGTCTATGACTTCGGGCTGATGCCGGACGGCAGCCCCTACTACGTCATGGAGCTGCTCACCGGCCGCACGCTCAGCCAGGTGGTGCTGGAGCGCGGCCGGCTGTCGTCGACGCGCGCGCGCGCGTACCTGGAGCCCGTCTGCGGCGCGCTGGAGGCCGCGCATCGCGCGGGCGTCGTCCACCGCGACTTGAAGGCCAGCAACATCCTCGTCGTGGAGGAAGGCGAGCACCCCCGGGTGAAGCTGCTGGACTTCGGCATCGCCAAGCTGCTGCACGCCGAGCCTTCGCAGGAGGGGCTCACCATCGCCGGCCAGCGGCTGGGCACCGCGCACGCCATGGCGCCCGAGCAGTTCCGCGGCGGACCCATTGGCCCGCACACGGACATCTACGCGCTGGGCGTGCTGCTGCATCAGCTCATCACCGGCCGCTATCCCTTCCAGTGCGAGGACCGGATGGAGCTGGAGCGGCTGCACCTGGAGGCGCCCGCGCCCCGGCCCAGCGCCATCGCCGCGGTGTCCCCGGCGGTGGACGCGGTGGTGCTGCGCTGCCTGGAGAAGGACGGCGGCCGCCGCTTCGGCAGCGTGACGGCCTTCCTCACCGCGCTCAGCGAAGCGGCCGAGGAGCCCGTCCAGCCCACGCGCCGCACGCGGCTGGCGCTCGCCGTCCACGCCGAAGTCGTGCTCGCAGCCTCCGCCCAGGATGACGACGCCGTGTACGCGGTGCTCGCGGACGTGCTGGATGGGCTGGAGCAGGGCCTGCGCGGCGGCGGCTTCCTGCTGGCGCTCCAGTCCGGCACCTCCCTGCTCGCCGTGCACCCGCTGGACCACGGCGCCCCCACCACCGAGCGCACCGAGTACCTGCGCGAGGCGGAGCGCACGCTGCGGGTGCTCCAGGACATGGCGCAGAAGCTGGCGGACCCGGTGAATGCCCGCGTCCACCTCTGCCTCCACCTGGGCCAGGCGGAGACGCGCGGCGACGCCTCGGAGTCCGAGGTCGTGGGAGGCCCCGTCACCGACGTGGGCACCTGGCGCCTGCGCACCGCGGATGGCTTCGCGCTCACCCCGGCCGCGTCGCTCGCGCTGGAGTTCGACGAAAGCGATTAGCTGGCGGAAAGCCCGTATCCGCTATCACCTTGCGAGCAAGCAGCAGCGCCGCCGTCGCCCATGACACACACCAGGTGTCTCCGGGCAGACCCCTACCCGAATTTTCCCACCGAGCCATATTTTCTCATGGCTTGAACACCGTCACACTGGCTTCATCCATCGGCGACAGTGTTTCAGTTCGTGGAAGCTGGAACTGATGGCATCCAGGGAGCTGGCATTGCCCGCTCCCTGAAACGGGGGAGAGCCATGCGCCTCATGCCAGCGTCTCTGTCTGGAATCCAAATCAATCCCTGCCTGAAACACCTTCGCCGGCCGCGCATCGCCGGGGGGCTGCTGAGCCTGGCGCTGGGATTCGGAGGCGGGGCATGTGGTCCAGCGGAGCCCGAGGGTGATACCTGGACGCTGTCCGAAGCCCGCACGGCGGCCGAATCGGGCAACGGATTGTCGACCAATGGCTTATCAACCAATGGCCTTTCGACCAACGGGCTGTCCACCAATGGATTGTCAACCAACGGGCTGTCCACGGAAGGGTTCTCCAACTGGTTCAACCAGGACCCCACCCAGGCCGATGAAATCATGCGTTACATCATCCGGTGCGCGGCGAAGGAGAATCAGCAGCGCAAGTACACCCACCCGGCGACGGGGGTGAAGTACACCTGGGAAGGAGGCCTGGGTCTGGCACACAACTGGGCCACGGGCGCACCGGCGACGCCCCAGGAGGAAGAGATTGTCTCCGCCTGCCTGGCGGCCCACGCGAACAAGTTCGGGCTCTCCGTCGCCATCTCCGTGCTGGGCCGCAACGCGCGGGGCAGCGCCCTGTCGTACACGGAGCAGGAGCTGTCGACGTTCAGCGAGCGGGAGGCGTGCTTCTTCGGCAACCTCTTCGACGGCACCGGCGTCTTCGCCGCCACGGACCGCGGCTACCTGCGCGAGGACGAGAGCAGCGTGCGCGCCTGCGGCCTGGCCTCGAACCCCGCCCAGGGGGACTGCCTGCCCATCATCCACACGGGCACCTGCGAGTCGCTCTGCCAACGCGCCACCACCGACGCCCTCCCCTTTGAGTGGGACGCGGGCAAGAAGAACCCGCCCACCAACGGCGAAACGCCCTACTACGAAACCTGCACATACAACGGACGCGCCTTCCTGCCCCTCACGACGCGCCTGCGGCCGCGCGACATCCACCGCTGCGGAGACGGCGTCTGTCAGTTCACCGAGCGTTGCGGCAGCGGCGTCGCGGCGGGAAGCTGCCAGGCGGACTGCGGCCCGTGCCCCGACTGAAGCAGCGGGTGCTCGGTTGGAACACACCGCCTCCGTCCTGCGGCGCACGCTGTCACCCCCCTTCCGTCCCTTGCCCCTGACCGCCATGACAGTGTTGACTACGCGGGTCTGTCGCGACTCGTGGCTCTTCCACGAACAGACACCACACCGCTGGAGCCGGACGCGATGACGCTGCGAGCGAGGGTGATGCTGATGTCCGCGGTGGCGCAGCGACGCGGAACGCTGCGGCGCGCCTTCGACACGCTCCAAGCCACTCCCATGAATGGCGCGCGGCTCCGCGCGCCGCGGCCCTCCACACGGGAGGCGGCGCTGTTGGAGGAGACGGTCCGTGAACGGACCGCGGCGCTGGAGGCGGCCAACGTCAAGCTGTCGCGCAGCCTGGAGCAGTTGCGCGCCACCCAGGCGCAGCTGCTGTTCGCCGACCGGCTGATTGCGCTGGGCCGCATCGCCGCGGGCGTGGGGCACGAAATCAACAACCCGCTGGCCTTCATCCTCAGCAACCTGGAGTACATCCACCAGGAGCTGCAGCAGAAGGAGCACCTCTCCGAGCAGGACCGGCAGGAGGTGCTGGAGGCGCTGGCGGAGACGCGCGACGGCGCCGAGCGCATCCGCCTCATCGTCCGTGACCTGCAGACGCTGTCACGCGCGGAGGACGTGGGCACGGGCCCGTCGGACCTGGGCTCGGTGGTGCGCACGGCGGCGAAGATGGCCATGCACGAGCTGCGGCACCGCGCGCGGCTGGTGGTGGAGTGTGAGGGCCTGCCACCGGTCCAGGGCAACGGCGCTCGGCTGGGGCAGGTGTTCCTCAACCTGCTGCTCAACGCGGCGCAGTCCATCATCCCCGGCGAGGTGGAGAAGAACGAGGTCCACGTCGTCGCCCTCGAGGCGAAGGCCGGCCGGGTGGCGGTGGAGGTGCGCGACACCGGCTGCGGCATCTCCCCCGAGCACCGCGAGCGCATCTTCGACCCGTTCTTCACCACCAAGCCCCTGGGCGTGGGCACGGGCCTGGGGCTGGCGGTGTGCCATGGCATCGTGACGTCGCTGGGCGGCACCCTGACGGTGGAGAGCGCCCCGGAGCGGGGCAGCATCTTCCGCGTCACGTTGCCCGTGGCCGGCGCCTTCGCCCAGGCGCCTCGCGCTCCGCAGCAGGCGGACGCGGTGGCTTGAGCGACTCCGACGCCAGGCTCGCATCGTACGGCGTCATCCCCTGCATCGGCGGCGCGTAGAGGTGCAGGGACACCGCCCCGTGGCGGGACGCGTTGTCGATGCGGTGGATGGTGTCCGGAAACTCCAGCAGGAGGTCGCCCTCGCGCGCCCCCACGATGACGTCGGGCACCAACCGGTCCCCCGCCCACGCGAAGCGCGTCTCCCGCAGCAGGCCCCGCACCAGCCAGGAGGCGCCCCCGGAGCCGCCATGGTCATGGACGCAGGACGCCTGCCCGGGGAGCCAGGAGACGAGCAGCAGCTCGCACGCGGGCGTCCGGGCAATCGTCTGCCGCGTGTAGCCCGAGGGCTCGAAGCGCACCAGCTTGTCCAGCAGTGCCCAATCCACCTTGCTGGAGCGCAGCCGTTCCACCAGCCACTCCAGGGAGACGACGTCCTCTGTCCGTTCCGGCAATGGCCAGCCGAGCAGCGCCTGGGCCACGGCGCCGTGCTCGCGCTGGTCGATGATGGGCGCGCGCATGGTGTTCCCCCCGCGTGTGCGAGGGAGAGTGAGCACGAAACAGCTCCTTGCCCAGGGAGTCGGGCCGGACATCCAGGCCCGGGACCTGGGCACCCGGCCGCCACCAGAGGATGCCAGCGAGCGTGCCAGGACCTACGATTGATGCGTGCGAGCACTGGGGTGTTGGGACGTGGCCATCGTGGGGGGAGGCGCCAGCGGCACGCTGCTGGCCGTGCACCTCCTGAGGAGCGCGCGGGGGCCGCTCCACGTGGCCTTGGTGGAGCGGAGCGCGCGGGTGGGCCTGGGGCTGGCGTATTCGACGACGAGCCCGTGTCACCTGCTGAACGTGCCAGCGGCGCGGATGGGGGCCTTCGCGGACGACCCGGAGCACTTCCTGCGCTGGGTGCGCCGTGAGCTGCCCGACACGGCGCCCGGCGCGTTCATCTCCCGCCAGCGTTATGGCCGCTACCTGGAGTCGGTGCTGCGCGAGGCACGCGCCCAGGCCGCGCCGGGCGTGCACCTGGAAGTGGTGACCCGCGACGTCGCCTCGGTCGAGGAGACGGACGACGGCACGGTGCGCGTCGCGCTGGCGAGCGGGGGCCAGGTGGAGGCCCGGACCGTGGTGCTGGCCCTGGGCAATGCGCCGCCCTCCAACCCGCGCGTGCCCGACGGAGGGCTGTACGCCAGCCGCCGGTATCACCGCTCCCCCTGGGCGAAAGATGCGCTCCGGGGCGTGTCCGCCGCCGACGACGTGCTGCTCATCGGCACGGGGCTCACCATGGTGGACACCGTGCTGTCACTGGTGGAGCAGGGACACCAGGGCGACATCCATGCGCTGTCCCGGCACGGCCTGTTGCCCCACGTGCACCAGGAGACACTCCAGGCGGGCGCCGCGGCCTATGCCTCGCCCGGCATCCGGGAGGCGCTGCGGGCCCTGCGCCAGGAGGTGCGGCGTGAGCGCGGCGACGTGAGCGCGGCGGGCACGCGCCCCGCTCCCGTGCGCATCCGCGCCATCCTCCACCTCTTGCGCCGGGAGGTGCGGCGCGCGGCGGAGGCGGGCGCGGACTGGCGGATGGTGGTGGACGCGCTGCGGCCCGTGACGACACCGCTGTGGCGGCGGTTGCCGGTGGACGAGCAGCAGCGCTTCCTCCGGCACCTGCGCGCGTACTGGGACGTGCACCGGCACCGGATGGCGCCTGGCATCGGCGAGACGGTGGAGCGGCTGCGGCGCGAGGGCCGGCTGACGCTCCAGGCGGCGCGCATCCAGGGCTTCGCGCTGGAGGCGGCTGGCGTGGAGGTCCGCGTGCGGCGCCGGGGCCAGGGCGGCGAGGAGGCGCTGCGCGTCCAGCACGTCATCAACTGCACGGGGCCGGAGGGCGCCATGACGCGCGGACATCCGGTGCTGTGTGGGCTGGTGGAGACAGGGCGCGCGCGCTCGGACGCCCTGGGCATGGGGCTGGCCACGGACGCGGACGGCGCGCTGCTGGACGCGGGCGGACGCGCCTCCGGGCGCCTCTACACGCTGGGCCCGCCGCGCCGGGGCGAGCTGTGGGAGACGACGGCCGTCCCCGAGATTCGAGGACAGGCGCGGGCGCTGGCGGGGCACCTGCTCCAGCGCCTGACGTCCACGCGCGCGCCGTCTCCGGTGATGGAAGCGGCGGGCGCTCCGCTCGGCGGGTAGCGCCCGGCGCTACTCGGCGGACACCGCCACGATGCCCAGCCCTTCCACCGTGAGCTGCACCCGGTCCCCCGGGCGCAGCATGTGCGCGGCGGTGGCGGCGCCCGCGAGCACGATGCTCCCGGCGGGCAACACCTGGCCGCGCTGGGCCAGCAGCGCACACAACTGGATGACGGAGATGACGGGGTCCCCCGAGATGGCATCCGAGCGAGCGGCCTGGACGGGCTCGCCATTCACCGACATCGTCATCTCCAGCCGCGTGAGGTCCATGGCGCGCGGAGGGTGCTCGGTGGTGCCCAGCACGAACAGCGAGGAGGACGCGTTGTCCGCCACCACGTCCGGCAGGGAGAAGTACTTGAAGTCGCGGTAGCGCGAGTCGAGGATTTCCATCGCCGCGAACACGGACTCGCAGGCGTCCAGCACCTCGTCGCGCGTCACCGTGCCGCGCAGCTCGCGCGCGGTGCGGAAGGCAATCTCCGGCTCGATTTTGGGGTGGACGCCCCGCGACAGCTGAATCACGCCGCCGGCGGGCACCTGCATCCGGTCCGTGAGCACGCCGTACACGGGCGAGTCCAGGTTCATCTGCTTGCGCTTGGCCTCGGAGGTGAGGCCCATCTTCAGGCCCACCACGCGCTCGCCGTGGGACAGGCGCAGCCGGATTCCGGCCTCCTGGATGGCGTAGGCGTCCGGCACGCTCAGCGCGGGTTGCTCGCGGGTGAGCGGCGCCACCTCGCGGCGCTCCAGCCTGGCCGAGTCCAGGATATGTGCCAGTGCCTCGTGGTCCACGGTCGCGGTCATCCCCGTCCCTCTCTTCGTCGTTCCGGCCACGCCAGCATGGCGCACCGCCCGGATGGTGGCGCGGAGCTTCCGGCACCCGAACGCGGACGCGCAAGCGTCGCGAACGCGGCCCGGTGTGGAGTGGACGCTGACCTCCCGCGCGCCATGCTACATAGCGCGGCAACCCCCGGCCGGGTGGGATTCTCCCAAGGAGCTTTTCTCATGCGCTACCCCAGCATCATCGCGGCCCTGCTCTTCACCGCCACCACCGCGAGCGCCCAGGAATACGACGAGCACGTCCATGACGGCTTCTACCTGCGCCTGCAGGTGGGCGGCGGCCATCTCCGAGCCACGGCGGCCGACTTCTCACCCGAGGTCGCGGTGAAGGGCGCCAGCGGCAACATCAACGCCGAAATCGGCTTCGCGCTGTTCAACAACTTCATCCTCTACGGCAAGCTCTACGGCGCCGCCGCGCCCAACCCGAGCATCCAGGTGGGTGACCTCTCCGTCGACAACGCGAACGAGGACTGGAGCCAGAACCTTGGCGCGGTGGGCCTGGGCGTCACCTACTACTTCATGCCCGTCAACATCTACCTGTCCGGCGCCATCAGCTACACCCAGCTCTCCATCACCGAGCAGGGCGAGAAGATCGCCGAGACGGACCTGGGCGGCGGCCTGCACCTGGGCATCGGCAAGGAGTGGTGGGTCAGCAAGAACTGGGGCCTGGGCATTGGCGCCGAGCTGGCGCTGGGCCGCATCCGGGACGACAGCAGCAGTGACAACTGGAACGTCACCAGCCTGGCGATTGTCCTGAGCGCGACGTACAACTGACGCGCGCTTCCGTGGACGCCAGCCTCAGCCCTGCTGGTTGAGGCTGGCCGCGAGCGCGCGCACCGCCACGCGCGGGCTGAAGCGCACGCCCAGCGCCCCCACCCAGTTGAGCAGTCCGTGGATGGAGAGCACCCGGCCGCGCAGCATCATCGCGTAGGCATGGGCGGCCACGTCCTCCGCCTTGGCCACGCCCGGCCGCTGGAACAGCCGCGTCTGGCCATTGCCCGCGCGCTGGGTGAACTCCGTGTGCGTGGCGCCCGGGCAGTGGCACGTCACCGTCACGCCCGTGCCCTTCAGCTCGTGCGCCAGCGCCTCCGACAGGGACACCACGAAGGCCTTGGTCGCGAAGTACGTGGCCATGAAGGGCCCGGGCTGGAAGGCCGCGGTGGAGGCGACGTTGAGGATGCGCCCGCTGCCCCGCTCGCGCATGGGCCGCGCGAACAGGTGCGACAGCTTCAGGAGGGCGGTGCAGTTGACCTCCACCATCTCCGCCTCGCGCGCCAGGTCCTGCTCCAGGAAGGGGCCACACGAGCCGAAGCCCGCGTTGTTCACCAGGAACTCCACCGCCAGCCCCTTCGCGCGCACGGCCTCGAAGAGCTGCTCGGGAGACTCCGGTCGGCCCAGGTCCGCTGGGAAGACGTGTGCCTTCACGCCATGGGCCTGCTCCAGCTTCGCCGCCAGCGCCTCCAGCCGCGGCGCGCTGCGCGCGACCAGGATGACATCGTGTCCGTCCTTCGCGAACAGGTGTGCGAACTGCTCTCCCAAACCCGCCGAGGCTCCGGTGATGAGCGCCACTTTCCGCGACATAGGTGTCTCCTCCAGGTGCCGCCTTATAGCCGAGCGGTTCGAGCGTGGCTGCCCCGCGGACATCCCTCCGCCCTGGCAGGCGGGGCTGACGGGCGGCCTCGTGGCTTGCCGCGTCCTGGCGGGGTGGTGAGCTTCCCGCCCACCCAGGGGAGGGCGACACATGAGGCGAGGTATTCTCACGGGCTTCACCACCGGGCTGCTGGCGGCCACCGCGGCCTCCGCATGCCCCACCTGCCGCCCCGACGTGGTGGCCGCCATTTTCGATGAGCACTTCTGGGTCCGGCTGTTGCTCACCGTCCAGCCCTTCCTCATCCTCCTGCTCATCGTGGGCGTGCTGTACTTCGCCACGCGGGAAGTGCCGCCCCCCGTGCCGGTGAAGCAGCGCGCACGGAGACAGGGGCGGGAACGCTCCCGATGAGTGCCCGGAATCGCGGGCCGCTCGTGCTCGCGGGGCTGCTGCTGGGCGTGGGCCTGGGCGGCTTCGTCGATGGCATCCTCCTGCACCAGATTCTCCAGTGGCACCACATGCTCTCCACGCCGCTGCCGCCCGATGACGTGGTCAGCATCAAGGTGAACATGTTCTGGGATGGCCTCTTCCACGCGCTCACCTGGGTGGTGACGCTCGCGGGCGTGTGGGCCCTGTGGCGCGCGGGGCAGCGCTCCGACGTGCCGTGGTCCACCCGGACCTTCGCGGGCGCCATGCTGGCGGGCTGGGGCTTCTTCAACGTCGTTGAGGGCATCCTCGACCACCAGCTCTTCGATCTGCACCATGTGAAGCCCGGGCCGGACCAGCTCGCGTGGGATGTGGGCTTCCTCGTCTTCGGTGCGCTGCTCATCACCGCGGGCTGGGCGTTGGGACGCGCGGGCCGCGAGGACCGGGTCCCCCGAAGCGGACTGCGCGTGCCCCACCCCGCACACTGACAGCGGCGTCACCCCTTGGCGCCTCTGGCGGTCCTCGCGCGTTCGCGCAGTGCGGCATTGCGCGGACCTTCCGGGCGGGCGGCCACGATTCCATGACAGTGGACTGCGGGCGCGCGTGATGCTGGTGAGGCACGGAGGGGCGGCGTACATTGCGCGCCCTTCCACAGGGCTGGCGGGGTTCACCGCCGCCGGGTCCGTGGGCAGGCGCTACCGGAGGGCTCGGCCATGGAGAAGGTGCTCAACTACATCGGCGGTGAGCTGCTGCCCGCGCGCAGCGGCGGGTGGCTGGACAAGCCCGAGCCCGCCACCGCCAGGACGTACGCCCACGTCCCGGACTCCGACGCGTCCGACGTGCGCCACGCGGTGGAGGCCGCCGCGCGGGCCTTCCCCGCCTGGGCCGCCACCTCGGCCACCGAGCGCTCGCGCATGCTGCGCCGTCTCGCGGAGGGCCTCCGGAGCCGCCTGGACGCCTTCGCCCGCGCGGAGTCCATCGACACGGGCAAGCCGCTGTCGGTCGCCGCCACGGTGGACATCCCGCGCAGCATCCTCAACTTCGAGTTCTTCGCGGATGCCGTAACGCAGTTCTCCAGCGAGGCGCACCAGACGGACGACGTGGCCCTCAACTACACCCTGCGCGCGCCGCTGGGCGTGGTGGGCTGCATCTCCCCGTGGAACCTGCCGCTGTACCTGCTGACGTGGAAGATTGCCCCGGCGCTCGCCATGGGGAACTGCGTGGTGGCCAAGCCGTCCGAGGTGACGCCGATGACGGCGTACCTGCTGGCCCAGGTCTGCCGCGACGTGGGCCTGCCGCCGGGCGTGCTCAACCTGGTGCACGGCCTGGGCCCCAAGGTGGGCGCCGCGATGAGCGAGCACCCGGACATCAGCGCCATCTCCTTCACCGGCAGCACCCGCACCGGCGCGGAGATTGCCCGCGTGGCCGCGCCCGCCTTCAAGAAGCTGTCGCTGGAGATGGGCGGCAAGAATCCCAACGTCCTCTTCGCGGACTGCGACTTCGACGAGGCGCTGGCCACCACGCTGCGCTCGTCCTTCTCCAACCAGGGGCAAATCTGTCTCTGCGGCCCGCGCATCTTCGTGCAGCGGCCCCTCTACGAGCGCTTCAAGGAGGCGCTGGTGGAGCGCACGCGCGCGCTCAAGGTGGGTGACCCGCTGGAGGCGGGCACGGACCAGGGCGCGCTGGTGTCGCAGCAGCACTTCGACAAGGTGCTGGGCTACGTGAGCCTCGCGAAGCAGGAGGGCGGGCGCGTGCTCACCGGCGGGCAGCGCGCCACCGTGCCCGGCCGCTGCCGCGACGGCTGGTTCGTGGAGCCCACCCTCATTGAAGGCCTGGACGCGGGCTGCCGCACCAACCAGGAAGAAATCTTCGGCCCGGTAGCCAGCATCATGCCCTTCGACTCGGAGGACGAGGTGCTGGCGTGGGCCAACTCCACGAAGTACGGCCTGGCGGCCAGCGTGTGGACCCAGGACGTGAGGCGCGCGCACCGCTTCGCCTCGCGGCTGCACAGCGGCATCGTCTGGGTGAATACGTGGATGCTGCGCGACTTGCGCACGCCCTTTGGCGGCGTGAAGGACTCGGGCGTGGGACGCGAGGGCGGCTGGGACGCGCTGCGCTTCTTCACCGAGCCGAAGAACGTCTGCATCAAGCTGTGAGCCCCCCTAGCCCCCACGTGAGGAGCACGCCGTGAGCAGTGACAGCGCGCGAGTCGATTCGCAGAAGGCCCCCGAGCCGGTGGGCCTGTACCCCCACGCCCGGCGCGTGGGCAACCTCCTGTTCCTGTCCGGCGTGGGCCCGCGCGAGCGCGGCACGAAGAAGATTCCCGGCGTGGAGCTGGACGCGGAGGGCAACATCGTCTCGTACGACATCGAGGCGCAGTGCCACTCGGTGTTCCGCAACGTCCGCTACATCCTGGAGGACGCGGGCTCGTCCTGGGACAAGCTGGTGGACGTGACGGTGTACCTCACCGACATGAAGAAGGACTTCCCCACCTACAACCGGCTGTGGGCGGAGTACTTCAAGGACAACCCGCCGTGCCGCACCACGCTCGAAATCAACCGGCTGCCCACGCCGATTGCCATCGAGCTCAAGTGCATCGCCACCATCGGAGGTGAATGAATGGGCCGCCTGACTCCCATCAACTTCAAGAAGTGGATTGACGAGCACCGCCACCTGCTCAAGCCCCCCGTGGGCAACCAGCAGGTGTGGGAGGACCGCGACTTCATGGTCACCGTCGTCGGCGGGCCCAACGCGCGCACGGACTTCCACATCAACGAGGGCGAGGAGTTCTTCTACCAGCTCGAGGGCACGATGAACCTGCGGGTCATCGACGAGGGCCAGGTGCAGGACATCCCCATCCAGGAAGGGGAGATCTTCCTGCTGCCGCCCAACGTGCCGCACTCGCCGCAGCGCCCCGCGGGCACGGTGGGGCTGGTGCTGGAGCGCCGCCGCCAGCCGAAGGAGATGGACGGCTTCATGTGGCTGTGCCCGCGGTGCGGCGAGAAGCTCTATGAGGAGTTCGTCCACGTCACCAACCTGGTGACGCAGCTGCCGCCCATCTTCGAGCACTTCTACGGCAACCCCGACAACTGCACCTGCAAGAAGTGCGGGACGAAGGTGGTCAAGGGAGGCCCCGCCCGTTGAAGGTCGACATCCACACGCACCTCCTCCCCGCCCATCTGCCGCGCTTCGCCGAGCGCTACGGCTACGGCGGCTTCATCACCCTGGACCACCACGCGCCCTGCCGCGCGCGCATGCTCCGCGATGACGGCAAGTTCTTCCGCGAAATCGAAAGCAACTGCTGGGACCCGGTGAAGCGCATGGAGGAGTGCGACGCGGCCGGCGTCCACGTCCAGGTGCTGTCCACCATCCCCGTGATGTTCGGTTATTGGACGAAGCCGGAGCACGGCGCGGACCTGGCGCGCTTCCTCAACGACCACCTCGCGTCCGTGGTGCACGCGCACCCCAAGCGCTTCGTGGGCCTGGGCACGGTGCCGCTGCAGTCACCCGAGCTGGCCATCCGCGAGTTGGAGCGCTGCGTGAAGGAGCTGGGGCTCGCGGGCGTGCAGATTGGCTCGCACGTCAACGACTGGAACCTGTCCGACCCGGCGCTGTTCCCCTTCTTCGAGGCCGCAAGCGAGCTGGGCGCGTCCGTCTTCGTCCACCCGTGGGACATGATGGGCGAGGCGAAGATGCAGAAGTACTGGCTGCCGTGGCTGGTGGGCATGCCGGCCGAGGTGTCGCTGGCCATCTGCTCCCTCATCTTCGGCGGCGTGCTGGAGCGGCTGCCCAGGCTGCGCTTCGCCTTCGCGCACGGCGGCGGCGCGTTCCCCCACACGCTCGGCCGGATTCAGCACGGCTTCGAGGCGCGGCCGGACCTGGTGGCCGTGGACAACCCGGTGCCGCCCCGGGACTACCTGGGCCGCTTCTGGGTGGACTCGCTGGTCCATGACGCGGAGGCGCTGCGCTACATCGTCCGGCTCTTCGGGCAGGACAAGGTGGCGCTCGGCAGTGACTACCCCTTCCCCCTGGGCGAGGACCGCCCGGGCACGCTCATCGAGTCCCTGAGCGAGCTGGAGCCCGCCGCGCGTGAGCGGCTGCTCTGGCGCAACGCCTTCGACTGGCTGGGACGCGCCCCCGAGGACTTCGCACCATGACGACGCCGCACCCCTTCGAGGACTCCGAGGCCTTCGCGCGGAAGCTGGACG
The DNA here is from genome assembly GCF_010894475.1 of Myxococcus vastator. GTDB lineage: Bacteria > Myxococcota > Myxococcia > Myxococcales > Myxococcaceae > Myxococcus > Myxococcus vastator. The sequence goes on along the minus strand of NZ_JAAIYB010000008.1, from coordinate 36,048 downwards.
CCGAGGACACGCTGCGCGGCTACCGCGACGCGTTCCACTTCCCGCCCGGCCCGAACGGCGAGCCGGTGGTGTACCTGGCGGGCAACTCGCTGGGCCTCCAGCCACGCAACGCCGCGCGCTACATCCAGGAGGAGCTGGAGGATTGGGCGCGGCTGGGCGTGGAGGGCCACCACCAGGGCCGCCACCCGTGGCTGCACTACCACGAGCTCGTCACCGAGCAGGCGGCGCGGCTGGTGGGCGCGAAGCCTTTGGAAGTCGTGGTGATGAACACCCTGTCGGTGAACCTGCACCTGATGATGGTGTCGTTCTACCGGCCCACGAAGCAGCGCTTCAAAATCCTGGTGGAGGCCGGCGCCTTCCCGTCGGACCAGTACGCCGTCGCCTCGCAGGCGCGCTTCCACGGCTACGACGCGCGCGAGGCCGTGCTGGAGCTGAAGCCCCGCGCGGGTGAGGAGACGCTGCGCACCGAGGACATCCTCGCCACGCTGGAGGAGCACGGCCACGAGGTGGCGCTGGTGATGCTGGGCAGCGTGAACTACCTCACCGGGCAGGCGTTCGACCTGGCCGCGATAACGAAGGCCGCGCACGCCAAGGGCTGCTTCGTCGGCTTCGACCTGGCGCACGGCGCGGGCAACCTGAAGCTGTCGCTGCACGACGACGGGCCGGACTTCGCGGTGTGGTGCTCGTACAAGTACCTCAACGCCGGCCCGGGCGCGCTGGGCGGCGTGTTCGTCCACGAGCGGCACGCGAACACGAAGGACCTCCCCCGCTTCGAGGGCTGGTGGGGCCACGACAAGCAGACGCGCTTCCAGATGGGGCCCACCTTCAGCGCGCTTCCGGGCGCGGAGGGGTGGCAGCTCTCCAACCCGCCCATCTTCCAGCTCGCGGCGCTGCGCGCGTCCCTGGAGCTGTTCGACCAGGCCGGCATGGCGGCGCTGCGCGCCAAGAGCGAGCGGCTCACCGGCTTCATGGAGTTCCTGCTGGACAAGCTGCCCGAGGGCTTCGTGCGCATCACCACGCCCCGGGACGTGAAGCAGCGCGGCGCCCAGCTCTCGCTGCGCTTCCGGGGCGAGCCCCAGGGCCTGCTGAAGCGGCTGGGCGACGCGGGCGTCATCTGCGACTTCCGCAAGCCGGACATCATCCGCGCCGCGCCCGCGCCGCTCTACAACTCCTTCACGGACGTGTACCGCTTCGTGAAGACGCTGGAGGGCCACGCCCGTGAGTGAGGCGCCCCAGGACACCGTCACCGTGGTGGGCGCGGGGCTGGTGGGCGCGCTGCTGTCCATCTACCTGGCGCGCCGGGGCCACGCCGTGGAGCTGCTGGAGCGGCGCCCGGACATGCGGCGCGAGTTGGTCGACGCGGGGCGCTCCATCAACCTGGCCATCTCCACGCGCGGGCTGCATGCGCTGCGGCAGGTGGGCCTGGAAGACGAGGCGCTGAAGCACGCCATTCCCATGCGCGGGCGGATGATTCACCCGCCCCGGGGCGAATGCGTCTACCAGCCCTACGGCAAGGATGACTCGCAGCACATCAACTCGCTGTCGCGCGCGTGGCTCAACGCCTTCCTCATGACGGCGGCGGAGGCCACCGGCAAGGTGAACATCCGCTTCAAGCAGCGGGTGACCGCGGTGGACTTCGGCTCGGGCGCGCTCACGGTGCACGACGACGCGACCGGACAGGTGCGCCAGGAGCCCGGCCGCGTGGTGTTCGGCACGGACGGCTCCGCCTCCGCCATCCGTCAGGCGTTGGAGCAGCGGCCGGACTTCAAGGGGACGCAGGAGCAGCTCGGCCACGGGTACAAGGAGCTGACGATTCCGGCGGGCCCCGGCGGCGCGTTCCAGATGGAGAAGCACGCGCTCCACATCTGGCCTCGCGGCACGTTCATGTTGATCGCGCTGCCCAACGAGGACGGCAGCTTCACCTGCACGCTGTTCCTGCCCTGGCAGGGGCCGGTGAGCTTCGCGTCCCTGGACACGCCCGCGAAGCTGGAGGCGTTCTTCGACGCGCAGTTCCCGGACGCGAAGGCGCTCATCCCGGACCTGGTGGAGGCGTTCTTCTCGCGCCCCACCGGCAGCATGGTGACGGTGAAGGGCGCGCCCTGGCACGCGGGCGGACAGACGCTGCTGCTGGGCGACGCGGCGCACGCCATCGTCCCCTTCTTCGGCCAGGGGATGAACTGCGGCTTCGAGGACTGCGTCGTCCTGGACCGGCTGCTGGGCCAGGGCGCCGACTGGGAGCAGGTCTTCACGGACTTCGAGCGCCTGCGCAAGACGAACGCGGACGCCATCGCCGACATGGCGGTGGAGAACTTCGTCGAGATGCGCGACAGCGCCGGCGACCCGCGCTTCCAGTTGCGCAAGGCCGTGGAGAAGGTGCTGCTCAACGCCTTCCCGGACGCGTTCGTCAGCCGCTACTCCCTGGTGAGCTTCAGCCGCGTTCCGTACCGGCTGGCCTATCAGGTGGGCGCGCTGACGGACGGCATCGTCTCCGAGCTGAGCGAGAGGCTGACCCGGGCGGAGGACGTGGACCTGACGCGCGCGGCGGAGCTCATCCAGAGCCGGTTGACACCATTCATGAAGGAGCACGCGGATGGATTTCGGACTGAAGGGTAGGCGCGCGCTCGTGATGGGCGCGTCCGCGGGGCTGGGCTACGCCATCGCGGAGGCGCTGGTGAAGGAAGGCGCCACGGTGGCCATCTGCTCACGCGGTGGCGAGAAGCTGGAGCGGGCCGCGAAGACGCTGGGCGCCGCGCTCGCGGTGCCATGTGACTTGACGCAGCCCGGGGCGGCGAAGGCGCTGGTGGAGGCTGTCACCGCGAAGCTGGGCGGCGTGGACGTCCTCGTGGTGAACACGGGCGGGCCGCCGGCGGGCGGCTTCGAGTCACTGACGGCGGAGCAGTGGCAGCTCGGCTTCCAGAGCCTGTGGATGGCCGCGGTGGACGGCATCCAGGCGGTGCTCCCGGGGATGAAGGAGCGCCAGTGGGGCCGCATCGTCCTGGTGACGTCGCTGGCCGCGCGCGAGGCGATGAACAACCTGACCATCTCCAACGGCCTGCGCGCGGGCCTGCTCGGGCTGGTGAAGACGGTGAGCAACGAGGTGGCGCAGCACGGCGTCACGCTGAACGCGGTGCTGCCGGGCTACCACGCCACCGAGCGCATGCAGCAGCTCGGGCTGACGGACGAGAAGGTGGCGCCGCAGATTCCCGCGCGGCGGCTGGGCCGCCCGGAGGAGCTGGCCGCGCTCACGGCGTTCCTCTCCTCCGAGCAGGCGTCGTACATCACCGGCCAGTCCATCGCGGTGGACGGCGGCGCGCAGCGAGGCTTCTGAGCGCGTCAGCCGGGCGCGGACCTCGCCGGGCGCCACGCCGCGTCCGGCGAGGTTCAGTCCGCCGGAGCCCGGGTGAAGAGCCGGCCGCCCAGCTTGCGCTGGCGCAGCTCCCGCTCCCACGCCGCCACGCGCGCCGCCTGTGCCTCGGCGGCGCGGCGCTTGTCGGCCGCGTCCGCTTCGTCGAGCTGCTGGTCGAACGCCTTCGCGTCGGCCAGGCCTGACTCCGAGCCGTCTGGATTCACGATGACGTAGGTCCCGTCCTCGAGTTGCCGCATGCGCCCCGCGGCGATTTCGGCCTCCACGTCGATGGGGCGGGCATCTCCCATCGCGGCCGCCACCGCCAGCAGGCTCTCGTGCGGATCCAGCGGTGCCGGGGGCATGTCCACGCCATCACGACGGCTCGTGACGCTCCGGTCCTCGCGGGTGACGGGGTCCATCAGGAGGGTCACCACATCACTGAGGTGATGGTTGAAGTGGCGGATGGGGAGCGCGGCCCCCAGCAACCCCAACGGCAGGCCGACACACGCCACCGCCATGGTCGTCGCCACCATGCGGGCGCGCAGGTTCGCCATGACGTGGGTGCACACACAGAACACCAGGAAGAGGCCGCCCAGCACCGTGAGCTGCGGCATCATCCGGATGGGGTCGACGAAGCGCTCGAACTGAACCCACCCCACGAGGATGGGCACGGCCCACAGGGCGCCCGCCAGGACGAACGAGCGAGCCCTCATCCTGGGCAATGCCGCCGGCGCGCCCCCCGGGTCGCGGCGCCGCGCGACGAACGCGTGCAGCACCCCCGCGAGACAAATGAGGAACGCTCCGATGGCCACCAGACGCCCCGCGCTCCACAGCGGCTCGCCCGCCATCACATCATCAAGGAAGTGGGACACCCCCAGGGTCAGCAGCCCCCCTCCCGCGATGTAGAGCAATAGATAGACGACGCCCATGATGCCCCCTCAAAAGGACTTCTCTTCAAAACGAACCTACCCTGTCGAATCTTGACCTGTGAAGAACCAAGCGGGCGACTTCGCAGCCAAAGCCTCACATCAAGGCCTGCACCGCGGCCACGACCTGGGGCCATTCCCGCGAGCGCGGGTCGATGACCTCGAAGTGCCCCGCGCCCGGCAAGGTGACGCAGCGGACGTCGTCTCCCAGCTCACGGCCGCGCGCGCAGAAGTCCTCGCTCATCGACACGGGCACGGTGTCGTCCTCCGCGCCATGGACGAGCACCTGCGGCACCCCGAGCGGCTGGAGCGCCGCGGGCGAGGCCGTGCGGTAGCGCTCCGGCACCGAGGACGGCGTGCCACCCAGGAACGTCTCCACGATGCCGTCCCCCAGCCGGTGCGCGAACGCGCGCGGCAGGTCCACCACGCCCGCCAGCGGCACCACGCCGCGCAGGGACAACGGCGCCTCACCGTGAAGCGCATCACCGGGCCGCAGCCGGTGCCTGGCCCCCAGCCACGCCACCAGGTGCCCTCCCGCCGAGTGGCCGAGCGCCACGACGCGCGAGAGGTCCAGCGCATGCGCCCGCGCGAGCGTGCGCAGGAAGTCGGTGCCCCGCGCCACGTCCTCCAGCGTGCCGGGCCAGCCGCCGCCTTCGTGCCCCACGCGCCGGTACTCCAGGCTCCACGTCGCGAAGCCGCGCCGGGTCAGGTCCGCGCACAGGTGGCCAGCGTGCTCCAGCCCGTACTTCGCGCGCCAGAAACCTCCGTGAACCACGACCACCACCGGATGCGGGCCCGGGGCTTCGGGGACACGCAGGTCGCCGAATTGGTGGGACTCCGTTCCATACGGGATGCGCGCGTCCGCGGCGGGCGCGGGCGTCTCCAGGACCCACATCGAGCTCATGGAGGCATCCTACCCGGTTGCGTGGGCCCACCCGTGGAGGCATAGCCAGGGCGCCCCCCTACCCCGGAGTCGCCGATGTCGAAGCCGCCCATGAAGGTCACCACCGTCCGGTGCGCGTGCGGAAGCGTGGAGGTCGAAGCGCGTGGCGAGCCCCTCATGACCACCGCTTGTTACTGCGATGACTGCCAGGAAGGCGCCCGCCGCATCGAGGCGCTGCCGCAAGCGCGCCCCGTGCTGTCGCCCGACGGCGGGACGGAGTACGTGCTCTACCGGAAGGACCGCGTCCGCTGCGAGAAGGGAGCCGAGCTGCTGCGCCCCCACAAGCTCCAGGAGAAGTCTGTTTCGAACCGCGTCGTCGCCACCTGCTGCAACACGGCCATGTTCCTGGGCTTCGACCGCGGCCCCCACTGGGTGTCGGTGTACCGCGCCCGGCTCCAGCAGCCCGCCCCGCCCGTGGAGGCGCGCGTCCAGACGAAGTTCAAACCCGCGAGCGTCACCTTGCCAACCGACGTGCCGAGCTACCCAAGCTACCCGCTCGGGTTCATGTTGAAGCTCGTGGGCGCCCGGGTGGCCATGTGGCTCGGCCGTTGAGACGTGACGCATCGCGATAAAAACGCCCGCTCCAGTGCCCACCGGCCATCAGTCCGGGAGCGTCCATGGTAGGCTTGAGTGTCAGCAGGCGAGCTTGAAGGTTTCGGCGCAAAGGTTTTATACTTCAGGTCGGCATATTTAGACTTGATTTCCTGTCCCCAAGTGTAAATACCTGCGTCCACGGATTCCTTCCGCCGCACTGACGGCGAGGAACCCGGCTTGGGAGGTACGGACAATGGACGCGAAAGGGCTACGGACGTTCTTGGAAATTCCCTACGACGAGTTGGAAGAGCGCAACCTCAAGGTCAAGGAGCAGCGTCTCAAGCACATCGCGCCTGAGAAGCTCCGTGACGAGCGCATCGACTACCTGACGAAGGAACGCGCCATCAAGGCGGTCACCGTGTGCTTCACCGACCTCGAGGGTCGGCTGCACATGCTGGACTACGACAAGAAGTTCCTCATCAAGAGCGCCGACAACCTGACGTTCGATGGCTCCTCCATCCGGGGCTTCTCCGCGCAGCAGGAGAGCGACCTGCGGCTGAACATCGACTGGGGCGCCTTCTACTGGTTGCCCTCGGACATCTTCGGGCCGGGCAAGGTGCTGGTGTTCAGCGAGGTCCTGGAGCGTGACGGCTCGCCGTACCACGCCGACCTGCGCGGCAAGCTGAAGCAGCTCACCGAGTCGATGTACCAGAAGGACGGCACGGTGTTCCACGCGGCGCCCGAAATCGAGGGCTTCCTCTTCAAGGGCCGCGACGCCGAGCGCCACTACCACGAGACGGGCCGCTTCGACTTCATCTCCATCGGCGGCTACTACCACTCGCTGCCCGGCGACGTGCTGCGCACGTTCATCGACAAGGTGGCCGAGGCCCAGCGCGCCATGGGCTTCCAGAACGAGAAGGACCACCCGGAGGTGGCGCCCAGCCAGTTCGAGATCAACTTCTCGTACAGCGAGGCCCTCATCGCGGCCGACCAGATTCAGCTCTACAAGCTGCTCAGCCGCCAGGTGGCCGCGCAGCTGGACTGCACCGCCAGCTTCCTCCCGAAGCCGGTGACGGGCGTCAACGGCAACGGCATGCACGTGAACATGTCGCTGTCCAAGGGCGGGAAGAACCTCTTCTACGACAAGGACGGCCAGGACGGCCTCAGCCCCATGGGCTGGGAGTTCATCGACCGCATCCTCAACAACGCGAACGACATCTGCCTCACGCTCAACTCCAGCGTGAACGCGTACCGCCGCCTGGACCCGCACTACGAGGCGCCCAACCAGATCAAGGCCAGCGCCAACAACCGCGGCGCGATGGTGCGCATCCCCTTCGGCAACGAGCGCAGCGCGCGCGTCGAGTGCCGCTCGGTGGCGCCGGACGCCAACCCGTACCTGGTGCTCTACACCCTGCTGCGCACCGGCATGGAAGGCCCGCAGCCGCAGGAGGACGCGGAGACCAAGCGCAGCCGCACCCGCTTCCTCCCGGACAACATCTTCGACGCCATCCGCCTCTTCAAGGGCAGCCAGTTCGTGTCGTCCATCCTGGGTGAGAGCGTGCAGAGCAAGTTCGCCGAGCTCAAGACGTCCACGGCCGAGCGCAGCCCGAAGCAGCTGGGCAACCGCGTGAAGTACTCGGAGATCGTGTTCCACCACGAAATCACCAACCAGTACCTCTGGAGCCAGTTCTAGGCACGGAGAGGGGCCGCCGTCCTCCCGCGACATGGGGAGGCGGCGGCTTCGTGCGTTACAGCGGTTCGCCGCGCAGCGCCGCGGGCGGCTCGGAGGCCCGGGGCCGCGACAGCCGCAGCAGCACCAGTCCCGCGACGGTGGTGAGGCCCATGGTGACGCCTTCACGCGGGCTGGCGCCGAAGGCCACCAACGTCAGCCCCAGCCCCAGCGTGGGCACCGCCAGCAGGGCGTGCAGCGGACGCAGCCCCCGCTCACGTCGCCAGGCCAGCGCGGCCAGCGCGGCCGAGGTGACGCCGTACTGCATCAGCACCGCGATGCTGGAGAGGGCGAACAGCTCCGACAGGTCGCCCAGGTTGACGAACAGCAGGACCAGCGCCCAGGTGACGGCCAGCGCGCGCACCGGCACGCCGCCAGCGGACATCCCGTCCAGTCCCAGCAGCGTGTGCTCGCCCGCCGCCAGCGCGGACAGGTAGCGCGGCGTCGTCACCATCATCCCCAGGCAGATGCCCAGCGCGGACACGCTGGTGCCCGCCTTCACCCACCCTTCGAGCCCAGGCCCGCCCCACACGCCCGCCGCCGCGGCCAGCGGCGCGGCCTGGGTGGCCAGCTCCGGCAGCGCGGCCACGCACGCCCACACCAGGCCCACGTACAGCAGCACCGCCACCAGCAGCGAGCCCACCGTGGCCAGCGGCACGGTGCGCGACGACGAGCGCACCTGCCCTGCAATCACCGGGACGATTTCGAAGCCCTGGTAGGCGAACATCACCGTCAACCCCGCGCGCAGCCAGGACACGTCCATGGCCGGGCTCGCGGCCACCGCCTGGGCGGGAGGTGGCCCCGACAGCGCCAGGAACGCCACCAGCAGCGCGGCCAGCGGCAGCAGCTTGACGACGGTGAGCGCCGTCCAGGTCCCCGCCGACACGCGAATGCCGGACGCCACCACGCCCGCCAGCGCCGTGACGAGCGCGGAGGCGAGCACGCGCTGCCCCAGCGCCCCCTCCAGGCCCAGGGAGGGCGCCACCGCCTGGGAGAGGCCGGCCACCACCGCGGCCGTGCTCAGGAACGCGCTGACGTAGGCCACCCACCCCACCAGGAAGGACGCCCGCTCTCCAAAGGCCGCGCGCGCGAAGAGGACGGGCCCGCCGTCCGCGTCGAACCGCCGGCCCAGCACGGCGAAGGCCAGCGCCACCGGTATCAGCGCGAGCCCGGTGAGCGCGAAGGCGACAATGGCGCTGGCCCCCGGCGCCAGCGCGGCGACCTCCGCCGGAGCGAAGAAGATGCCGACGCCGACGATGCCATTGACGCCAAGCGCGAGGAGCTGGAGCGGCCCTACCGGACGCGACGCGGACGCGGCGGCGGGGGCAGTTGAAGGAACCGGCACGGAGGTACTTCACTACAGTTGAGCGCCGGGCACCAATGCACCGGGCGGGCCCCTTCGTCATGGTTGCGGATGCCGAGCGTTCCGGCCCGATATCCAGGCCGCTTGCGCGCTCCAGCGCAGGGCCCCCACCACCACGCCGTAGGAACGGCAAGTCTTGCCGGGGCTGGCAAGCCTTGCCGCACCGGAATGGCGCGGGCGCGGCAACATCTGCCTCACCTGCCATGGACTCCCTGGCACGGACGCGGTGCAAAGGCTGGCATCCGGGTTGCTCTGCCCCTCCTCGCCACGCTCCGCCGGCCCGCATGACGCGGCGCCGCGACGAGGGTGTGAAGCCAGGAAGAGCACCATGAAGAAGTCGCTTTCGTTCGTGTCGAAGTCCGTTGCCGCGCTCGCGATGCTCAGCGCCCTGCCCGCCCTCGCGGGGACCGCGACCTACTCGGGTTCGCTCTGTACGTCTGTCTCTGGCTTCGCGAACCCGACCATCTTCCGCAGTGGTCGCCTCCTCAACTCGACTTCGAACACCATCGAGGTCGTCTGCCCGATTCAGCGCAACGTCTCCATCCCCTCCTTCACGGAATCGCTGTCCGTCAGCGTCACCGCGCTGGACCCGCACCTGACGGAGAACGTCTGCTGCACCGCGACGGTGGCCGAGAAGGACGGCACCGCCCTCGCCTCGTCCGCGGCGTGCTCCAACTGGGGTGCGAACACCTCCAGCCACAACACCTTCTCCATCAGCCTGCCGTCGGTGTTCGCGAGCCTCAACGGCTACGTGAGCCTGCGCTGCGTGCTGCCGGGGCAGTACACCAGCGGCTCCAGCACGTACTCGTCCGTCCTCGCCAGCTTCGTCGTCACGGAGTAGCCACCATGCGACAGGTTCGTTGGGGAATCCTGGGTCTGGCCACGGCCGCGGTCGCCGCCGCCGGTGGGTGGAGCATGTGGGGGGCCACGCCCGAAGCCACACCGGCGCGCGAGGAAGCCGCCGAGGCCCGGCCCGGGTCCCCAGCGGACCTGACGTCGGAGGTGCGGGCGCTGCGCGCGGAGCTGGAGGCGCTGCGCCGGGGACAAGGGCACCTGATGCAACGCGTGGAGTCCGTGGGGCGCCCCGCGCCGCTGCCCGGGCCCGGGGAGGAGGCAGCGCCCGAACCCCAGGCGGCGGCGCCCACCGCGCAAACCCTGGCCACGCTGGAGGTTGCTCGCGAGGAGCGGCGGCAGGAGCTGGAAGCCGAGCTGCAGGCCGCCGCCCATACCGAGCCGCGTGACAGGGACTGGGCGGGACAGACGGAGACGCTCGTCACCCGTGCGTTCAGCGGCGCGGACTTCGCGGGCTCACGGCTGACGCGCGTGGACTGCCGCACCCGGATGTGTGTGCTGGAGGTGGAGCATGACGCGGCCGAGGCACGCGCGGAATTGCTGTCATCGCTGATGAGGGTGAATGGCCTCCAGGGGCAGGCGGTGATGCGGCCCGCGGACGACGGCGGCCGGCGGGCCTCGCGCATCTACCTGTCGCGCGCGGGTGAGGCGCTTCCCATGACGCTGCGACCATGAGCCGCCCAGGCGTGTGGAGCCCGGGCCGGCGCACGTCTGGACGCGCCCCCGGTTGCCCGGTCCAGTGTGGGCGTGACAGCATTCTCCGCTTCGACATGGCCACTCCACAGCCCAGTGCTCGCGACACGCGCCCTCTTGGGAGCGCGCCGGAATCATCAGGCGCCGGCGCCTCGTATCTCCTGGTGCTGGAGGGGGACTCGACGTCGCGGTTCTCCCTTCCCGCCGAAGGCGTGGTGCTGGTGGGCCGCGACGAGCAGGCGGACCTGTGCCTGCGCGATGACAGCGTGTCACGCCGCCATGCGCGTCTGGTGTTGACGGAGGAAGGCGCGCGCCTGGTGGACCTGGGCAGCCACAACGGCACCACCCTCAACGGCCGCCCCGTGGACACCGCGCAGCCCCTGCTGTCCGGTGACGTGGTGTCCTTTGGCGCGGTGGTCGCGGTGGTGCGCACGCGTGCCCGCGCCGCTCCCGCGCAGGCCCCGCTCCAGGCGGAGCGGCTGATGGCGCGGCTGCGCGAGGAGGCGGAGCGCGCCTTGCGGTATGGCCGGCCGCTCACCGCGCTGGTGCTCGCGCTGCCGGAGCAGGGCTGCGTGGGACACGAAGCGGCGGAGGCGCTCCTGGCGGCGGAGGCGGGCCCGGCGGAAGCCGCGGGCTGGCTGGACGGCTCGCACCTGCTGTGGATGATGCCCGAGGTCTCTGGAGAGCCGGGCGAGGATGGCCTGGGGGAACGCGTCGGCGCGCTGCTGGCCGCATGTCCCCAGGGGCGCCTGGGCATCGCGACCTGTCCTTCGGACGGCTGCGACGCGGAGTCCCTGGTGGCGGCGGCGCGTGCAGCGGCCCGGACCGCGGTGTCCGGCGCGTGGGCCCCCGCGGCGGAGGGCATCACCCGCCTGACGTTGGCGGACCGCACCGTGCTGGTCGCGGACCCCGCCATGGCGCAGCTCTACGCGCTGCTGCGCAGGCTGGCGGCCAGCGAGCTGCCCGTGCTGGTGTGCGGTGAGACGGGCGTGGGCAAGGAGAACGCCGCCTTCGCCGTGCACCACTGGTCTCCGCGCGCGGACAAGCCCTTCATCGCCATCAACTGCGCGGCCCTGCCGGAGGGGCTGGTGGAGAGCGAGCTCTTCGGCCACGAGCGCGGCGCCTTTACGGGCGCCAACGCCACCCGCGTGGGCCTGCTGGAGAGCGCCCAGGGCGGCACCGTCTTCCTGGACGAGGTGGGCGAGCTTCCCCCCTCCGCGCAGGCCAAGCTGCTGCGCGCGCTGGAGGTCCGCCGCATCACCCGCGTGGGCGACGTGCGGGAGCGCTCCATCGACTTGCGCGTGGTGGCCGCCACGCACCGGGACCTGGAGGCGGAGGTGGCCGCGGGGCGGTTCCGGGAGGACCTGTACTTCCGGCTCGGCGCGGCGACGGTGCTGCTGCCACCGCTGCGGGAGCGCCCGCGCGAGGTGCCGCTCCTGGCGCGCGACTTCCTGGCCCGGGCGTGCCAGTCGCTGGGCCGTGAGGAGCTGGAGCTGTCCGCGGGCACGCTGTACGCCCTGTCCCGGCACGCGTGGCCCGGCAACGTGCGCGAGCTGCGCAACCTGATGGACTACGCGGCGGCCGCCGTGCCGGAGAACGTGGTGGAGCCGCACCACCTCCCCTCGCGCATGCGGCCTCGTGGCACCGGCGCGCCCACGCAGCCCCTGGCGCAGGACCTGGCGCCGCTTCCCGCGGTGGCGGAGCGGGTGGCGCCCCAGAAGACGCGTGTTCCCCTGGCCCAGGAGATTCGAGACCTGGAGCGCCGCCGCATGCAGGAGGCGCTCGATGAGGCCGAGGGCGTCCAGACTCGCGCGGCGGCGATGATTGGCATGCCCATCCGGACCTTCTCGTTCAAGCTGAAGCAGCTTGGACTGCAACCCCGCGCCGCTCGCAAAGGGTCGCCCAACGGATGAAACCCTCCTCCGGGCGATTGAATCCCCCCGCGGAGTTCGAGGAGTACCGGCTGCTGCGCCCCCTGGGGCACGGCGCCATGGGCCAGGTGTTCCTGGCGCAGGACACGCTGCTGGACCGGCGGGTGGCGGTGAAGTTCATCGCCACGGCGCAGGGCCGGCTGCCGGACGCGGCGGCGCGCGCGCGCTTCTTCCAGGAGGCTCGCGCCATCGCCCGGCTCCAGCACCCCAACGTGGTGGCCATCCACCGCGTCGGCGAGGTGCGTGGCCAGCCCTACCTGGTGTCCGAGCTCATCCAGGGAACGCCGCTGGACCGGCTGCAGCGGCCGGTGGATGCACGGCTGGCGCTCACGTTGGGCCTTGGGCTCGCGCGAGGACTGGCCGCGGCGCACCGGCGCGGCATCCTCCACCGGGACATCAAGCCCGCCAACGCCATCCTGTCCGAGGACGGCGAGGTGAAGCTGCTCGACTTCGGACTCGCGGAGGCCGCGCTCGCGGAGGTGGAGCGCCCCGCCCTGGTGGCGGGCGCGGACGCTCCGTCTTCATCAAGGCCAGGCCCCACCGACACCCGGCCACTGCCTGGACCCCGGCCCGTGGACACCCAGCCGCTCCCCGTCATGCAGGGGCGAGATACCGGCCCGCGCGCCGACACCGGGGCAAGCGACTTCCCGAGGTCAGGCTCCGACGAGGCCCGCCAGGACTTCGTTCCAGGCACGCCGCTCTATCTCGCGCCCGAGCTGTGGCGCGGTGAGCCCGCCAGCCGGGCCAGCGACGTCTATTCGCTGGGCGTGCTCCTCTACGAGCTGTGCGCGGGCCGCGCGCCCCATGAGGGCGTACCGCTGGAGCAGCTCGGTGCCGCGATACAGGCGCGTCCCCCCGCGCCCCTCGCCGGGCACGCGCCGGGACTGTCACCAGCCTTCGCCGCCATCGTGGACCGCTGCCTCGACGCGGACCCTGCCCGCCGCTACGAGTCCGGTGATGCACTTCGAGAAGCACTCGAAGCGCTGAGCACGCCCACGCGCGCCAGTGCCCTCCCCGCCGGCAATCCCTACCTGGGACTGCGCGCCTTCGATGCCGCGCACCGGAGCGTCTTCTTCGGCCGCGAGCCCGAGCTGCGAGAGGTCCTGGACAGGCTGCGCGGCGACACCTTCGTCCTGCTGGCGGGCGACTCCGGCGTGGGCAAGTCCTCGCTGTGCCGGGCGGGCATCCTCCCCGCGGTCAGTCAGAGCGGCCTCGAGGAGGGCGACCCCGCGTGGGCGGTCCTCTCCGGGACCCCCGGGCGCCGTCCGCTGGAGACCTGGGTGGAGCTGCTGGCCCCCGCGGCCGGGGAGCGCGCGGAGGCCCTGCGCTCACGCCTCGCCACCGAGGAGCCTGGCGTCCTGGCCCGGGCCCTGCGTCGCCGTCCCACGAACGCCCCGCCCCTGCTCCTCTTCATCGACCAGCTCGAGGAGCTCGTCACCTTCTCGGAGCCCACGCAGGCGGCCCGGCTCGCCGAGGAGCTGGCCCTGGTGCTGCGCCGCGCGCCCCGCGTCCGCCTCCTCGCCACCGCGCGCAGCGACTGCCTCACGCGGCTGGTGGCCCTCCCAGGCCTGGGGGATGAAGTGCCGCGCGCGCTCCACCTGCTGCGCGCCCTCTCCGAGCACGGACTTCGCGAAGCCGTGGAGGGCCCCGTCCGCGTGCTGGGCATGCGCTTCGAAAGCCCCGCCATGGTGGACGCCCTGGTCGCCTCCGCGGCCCGCGCGGAGGGAGGCCTGCCCCTGCTCCAGTTCGCGCTGGAGGCGCTCTGGGAGGCACGGGACACCCAGCGCCAGCGCATCCCCGCCGCCGCGCTGGAGGCCCTGGGCGGCGTGGAAGGCGCGCTGGCCCGTCACGCGGACGCGGTGGTCGCCCGTCTCCGGCCCGAGCAGCGGCCTCGCGCCCGGGCGATGCTCCTGGAGCTGGTGACGCCCGAGGGCACGCGCCTTCGCCGCACCCAGGAGGAGCTGCTGCGCGGCCCCGACGACGACGCCGGACGCGCGGTGCTGGACGGACTGGTGCGCGGCCGGCTGCTCACCGCGGGCGAGGCGGAGGACGGAGACGGCGTGTACACGCTGGCCCACGAGAGCCTCGTCACCGGCTGGGACACCCTGCGCGGGTGGTTGGGACAGGACGAGCAGCGCCGGGCCGCGCGCATGCGCCTGGAGCGCGCCGCCGCGGAGTGGGAGCGGCTGGGCCACCCGCCCGAGCTGCTCTACGGCGAGCGGCAGCTCACCGAGAGCCGCGCCGCGGGCCTCTCCCACGTCGAGAAGCCGCGGGAGCGCGACTTCCTCTCCCGCGCACGCAGGGCCGCGCGCCGTCGCCGGGTGACGCGCTGGCTGGCCGTGGCCCTGGTGCCCCTGGTGCTGGGAGGCGTGGTGGGCGTCACCCGCGTGCAGGCCCGGGCGCAACTGGACGCCCGCATCAACCGCCACCTGGACGAGGCCCAGGCGCAGCAGGCCGCGCTGGACAAGCGCCGCGCCGAGCTGGACCAACTGAGCGCCGAGGCCTTCACCCTGTTCGACACGCCGGGCCCACGGAACCGTGACGCGGCCGAAGCCGTGTGGACCCGCGCCCAGCAGGCCCGACAGGCGGTGGAAGAGACCGCGCTGCGCGCCATGTCGGAGCTGGAGGCCGCCTGGGGGCTGGCGCCCGGAGACCCTCGGGTGAGCCCGCTCATGGCCAACGTGTTGGTGACGCGCGTGGAGCTCGCCGAACAGGAGCGACAACCCGAGCAGCGCGCGCAGTGGCTCGCGCGGCTCGGGGCCCATGACCCCCTGGGCGAGCTGCGCCGGGGGCTGACGGCACCCGCACAACTGACGCTCACCAGCGAGCCGGCGGGCGCTCGCGTGCGGCTGCTGGAGCCCACGCCAGAGGGAGCCCCCGTCCCGGGACGCGAATTGGGACAGACGCCCCTGCGTGAGGTGGCACTGCCCGCGGGCTCCCACCTGCTGGTGCTGGAAGCGCCGGGCCGGTTCCCGGTGCGTGTCCCCGTGCTGCTCGCATCCGGCGAGCGGCTGGCGCTGGAGGTCCCCCTTCCAGCCGCGGAGGCGGTCCCCGAGGGCTTCGTGCACATCCCCGCCGGACGCTTCCTCCAGGGCGCGTCAGAGAGTGAGTACCTGCGGCGGGCCTTCTTCTTCGCGCCGCCGCTGCATCGCGTGGAGACGGACGCGTACCTCATCGCGCGGCACGAGGTGACGTTCGCGCAGTACATCGCCTTCCTGGAGACGCTGCCACCCGAGGAGCGCGCCGCGCGGATGCCGGGCTCGCGCCGCCGCCTCACCGTGGTGGACCTGGCCCACGAGCCGGATGGCCGCTGGCGGCTCACCCTGCGCCCCGCGTCCGCCAGCTACAGCGTGAGGGACGGCGAGCGACTGCGCTACGGCAAGCGGGACCGCCGGCAGGAGCAGGACTGGCTGCGCTTCCCCGTGTCCGCCGTCTCCTTCGACGATGCCCTGGCCTACGTGGCGTGGCTGGACCGCACCGGCCAGGTGCCGGGCGCGCGCATGTGCACGGAGCGGGAGTGGGAACGGGCCGCGCGGGGCGCGGACGGACGCCGCTACCCCGCGGGCGACTGGCTGGCGCCGGACGACGCCAACCATGACGCCACCTATGGCCGGGAGCCCTGGGGCTTCGGCCCCGACGAGGTGGGCAGCCACCCGCGCTCGCGGAGCCCCTTCGGCGTGGACGACCTGGTGGGCAACGTGTGGGAGTGGACGCGCTCCGACGTGGACCCGGAGAAGCCGTCCGCCCAGGGCGGCAGCTGGTACCAGAGCGACCTGACCGCCCACACCGCCAACCGGGAGCGGGTGGAGCGGACGCAGCGGGAGGCCCTCATCGGCTTTCGCGTCTGCGCCACGCCGCGTCCCTGAACGGGCGTCCCCTGCCGGCAATCCCTGCCAGCCCCCTGGCAATCCTTGCCGTCCATTCCTGCTCGCGACACATGCCAGGACAGGGCTGCCTGCAAGTCCTGCCAGGGTCACCGGGCGTCCGGTCGCGCCCTGGCGGGATGGCATGGCGAATGCTCTGACGGCGGCCACCCCACAACGACCGAGGTGCCTCACATGAAGTCCCGCCTCCGCATGCTCCGCCCCTGCTTCGCGCTCTGCCTGCTCCTTGCCTGCGCGCCACCCCTGGACGAGACGGACGCGGCCCTGGCCCAGCAGTCCTTCGCGGCGGACGCGGAGGACCCCGACTCCCACTCCCAGGGCACCCAGCTCCACGGCACCCCCGTGCGCTCGGTGATGTACGACGGGGCGCTCGTGCGGCACGCCGGCACGTTCCGGGACGCCGACGTTCAGCTCGCGCGCGGTGAAATCGTGGCCGCCATGCCCCTGGCGGTGAATGGCTTCACGCCGAGCCTGATGGCCTGCGGCGGAGGCGCCGCCGCGAACGAGACGCGAAGCTGCGGCTTCGTCGTGGACGGGCAAGGCGTCTGTTCACCGAGAAGCGTCGTCACGCTCATGGGCGGCGACAGCGGCTCCCCTCGAAACCGCTGTACGGGTGCGCCCGTGGTCCGCGTCTGCTCGGGCGAGTCCCCGTGCGAGCACCAGGGGCCGGGCTACCTCGCCTCCGCCAACAGCAGCTTCTCCCTCAACAACTGCCCCACCGTCGAGTTCACCTGTCCCGCCAGCGGCGTCTACACCGCGCTCGCCGGGCCGCGCACGCCCAACACCGCCTGGCTGATGCAGCTGACGAGCCGGTCGAGCACCTACCCCACGACGCGCAAAATCTTCCAAGGCGAGGCGCTGATTGGCGCGCGGCTCCGTCAGCCGTCCACGGGCCCCTTCCTGGAGATTCAAGACGTCATCAATGGGAACGCGCTCCCGAACACCGAAGGCTCCGGCATGTGGGAGCCGAGCGGGCACACCTTCCTCTACCGGGTACGCTACACGCCCAGCGGTGGCACGTCCCCCGTGTCCCTGTGCTCCACGGGGGCGAACTGGGCCGTGCCCGTGAAGGGCGTCTTCAACCTGACGGGAGCGCGGAGCGAGAGCCCCCGGACCTTCACGCTGGGCTGCGACGCGGGTGTCATCGCCAAGTGCTACCGCTGGGGCTACCAGCCGTGGCGGGACGGCGCGACGCCCGGCCCCGTCACCGAGGCTCACTGGTCCTGCACCCGCATGGCGCGCGCCGACTACTGCGGCCAGGGAACGTCCTTCACCCAGGACGGCACCCGCATCCGCCCCTGGGACGACCTGACGCCGGCCATCATCTCCGCGCCGTCGCCGGGCTCCGGCTCGGATGACCTGACCTTCGAGGCGGGCTGGAACACCGCGGGCCCCGCGTGCCTCAGCCACCTGCGCTGGAAGCACCTGACCGCGTCCTGCGTCCCGCTCAATCCCCCCATCTACGATGCGAACGGCGACATCGTGAACGACTGCAGGGACCCGAACACGCCCTACAGCACGGGCAAGTGCGCGGAGATTTGCGACAACGCAGACGAGGCCGCCCACTACTACGGCAGCCGCGTCTTCAACAGCTCCGCCCTCAACACGCCCTGACTCACGCGCTCGCGATGCGCTCCCAGTCCTCCTCGCCCTGGAAGACGTGCACCGCCAACCGCTCGCACACGGCCTGGTGCGAGCGCGCGGCGGCGCCGCCCACCCAGACGGGCAGCCCGCTGGGCAGCGCCTGCGTCAAACGCGTCAGGGTGTCCTCGAAGGCCTCCGCGCTCCGGCTGACCACCGTGGACAGCCCCACGAAGTCGGGCCGCAGCGCCACCACCGCGCGGCCCAGGTCCTCCACGGGAACGCGCTGCCCCAGCAGCGTCACCCGCACGCCCAGGTGCCGCAGCCGCAGCGCCGCGCCCAGCAGGCCCATCTCGTGCTCCTCTTCCGGGAAGCACGCCAGGACACCGTGCCGGTGCCACCCCTGGGGCGCCGCGTGCAGCAGGCCCACCAGCCGCGCCCGCACCATCTGCGACACCAGGTGCTCCTGCGCCACGGTCAGCGAGCCCGCCTCCCATTGCGCGCCCACGACGCTCAGCAGCGGCGCCAGCACGTCGTCAAAGGCCTTGAGCGGGGGCAGCGCGGCCAGCACCTCGTCCAGCACGTCCGACACGCGCGGCTGGTCATACGCCTGGGCGGCGGCGAGCACGGACTCCCGCCACGTCTCCGCATGTGTCCGCGGCTCCTCGCTGGCGCCGCGCACCGCCGCTTCCGCGTCCAGGCCCTCCATCAACTGGGGCAGCAGCTTCGCCGCCTCGCTGATGGCCACGCCTTCGTCGGTGAGCCGCTTGAGCTGCTTGAGCACCGCCACGTCCCGGTCCGTATAGGCGCGGTAGCCCGCGGGGGTGCGGCGCGGCGTGAGCACGCCGTAGCGGCGCTCCCAGGCCCGGATGAGCTCCACCCGGACTCCTGCCAGCTCCGCGGCGATGTGGATTCGGTAGGTGCGCTCAGCCATGTCGCTACGGCAAGACTACGGGCGATGCTGAGCGTTGCGCACCTGGTTCCAGATGGCCACCAGCTCTTCCGACGACTCCGCGTACTGCGCGCCTAGCGAGAAGATGGCCTTCAGGTGCTCGCGGGCGCCCAGCCCGCCGACGACCGCGGGAAAGGGCGCGCAGGCCCGGAGCGCGCCTTCCAGGACGGACGCGAACTCCTCCGGCGCGCGGGCGCGCACGAAGGACAGCGCCACCACGTCCGGACGCACCTGCGCGCAGGCCCCCTGGAGCGCCTCCGCGGGGGTGTCCGCGCCCAGCATCGTCACCCGCCACCCCTTGCGCTTGAGGTGGATGCCCAGCGCCAGCAGGCCGCCTTCATGGTGGTCCCCCGCCGGACAAGCGAGCAGGGCGCGCGGCCCGGCAGGCGAGGTGGCCAGGGCGTCATACACCTGCCGCAGGCGCTGACGGATGAGGGCGGAGGCCAGGTGCTCCCGCGCGACGTCCAGCCGCACGCCCATCTCCCGCAGCAGGGGCAGCAGGAAGCGGTCGCAGTAGGTCTCCACGTCCATGACGGTCTGCGCGTCATCCAGCACGCGCGTCACCTCGTCCCCTTCCAGGGCCCCCACGGAGGACCAGAAGCGCTCGCGCAGGTGCTCGGCTTCGGGTTGCGCACGCGGCGGCTCCGTCTTCACCTGGGCGATGGCCTCGCTCACCGACAGGCCCTCCTCCTGGATGAGCCGGGCCACGCGCCGGACGGCCTCCACCTCCTCGCGCGAATAGACGCGGTAGTTGTTGCCCTCGCTGCGCAGCGGACGCGGGAAGCCGTAGCGCCGCTCCCAGGCGCGCAGCGTCGCCTCGCGGATGCCCGTCATGCGCGCGATGGTGCGGATGCGCAACGTCATGGCGCCAGCCCCCGGGCCGCGTCCCAGCGCTCCGCCACGCCGCGCGCACCGGACACCCGGCGCGTGAAGTCCTCCAGGGACGTCACCGCCGCCAGCCGCCGCACCACCGTCTCCAGTCCCTCCTGGAAGACGGCCAGGTCGCCGGGCGGATGCGGGGTGCCCACCTCCAGCAGCACGTCCGGACGCTCGTGTTCGAAGAAGCCGTAGCGCACCGCGATGGGCAGGCACTCCACCTTCGCCACCCGTGCCAGCAGCTCCACGCCCCGCTCCAGCCGCAGCGGGAGCACGCCAAAGGGTCGGTGCTCGCCCTCCGGGAAGACGAACACCACCGCGCGGGGCCCGCGCAGCAGCTCCTTCGCGTAGCGCAGCGACGCCACCGACGACGTCGCGTCCCTGCGCCGGATGCTGAAGGCGCCAATGCGCGTGAGGAAGCGGTAGCGGCGCAGGTTCTCCTCGTCCATGAGGCAGTAGCCGTCCCAACCCGCCGTCTGGCAGAGCTGGTTGAGCACGAAGCCGTCCCACCAGTTGGAGTGGTTCAGGTACACCAGCCGTCCCGGGCCTCCCGGCGGCAGCGCCCCGCGCACCCACAGCCCCCGGAACGCCGCGCGGAACTTCCAGCCGATGTACCGGTCCCACGCCCAGCCCAGCGGGCCTCCTTTCGCCGCGTGAATCACGACGCCCGGGCCTCCCCCAGCAGCGACACCAGCGCGGTGAACAGCGCCAGGCCCAGCGACACCAGCACGCTGGTCACCAGGAAGAAGAGCACCTCTTCCAGCGGCACCACCCCCACGTACACGCCCAGGTGCTTGCCTTCACCGAAGTTCCAGATGCCGGTGGAGATGGCCAGGTGGTCCGCGATGGACAGATACAGCCCCATGATGAAGGCCGGCGGCAGCACCGCCTTGAGCACCGCGCCGGAGCGCGCCTTGTAGTGGCGCACCAGCAGCACCAACTGGAAGGCGATGAGCGGCAGCGTCCAGCCCAGCAGGTGGATGAGGTATGCCCACTTCGTCTCCATCATGGCGCCACCTCCCGGGCCGTCAGCGCGCCGTCGCGGCGCTCACCCGCCTCCGCCCCGGGCCGGGTCGCCTGGGCGTCCGGCGCCAGCGCACGCGCCAGCCGGGCCCGGGCCCACAGCCCCACCAGCAGCGTCTGCAGGCCGAAGAAGAGGTACTCCTCCAGCGGCAGGTAGCCCAGCTTGATGCCCCAGATGCGCTCGGGGTCGAAGCCCCACAGGCCCCACTTCACCGCCAGGTTGTCCCAGGGCGACGTCGCCGCGTACACGACGATGAGCAAGAGCCCCATGGGCGCCAGGCTCCTGGCCGTGAAGGTGCGGCGATAGCGCCACGCCAGGAAGAGAATGGGCACCACCACGAACAGCCCGAGGAATCGCGCGTACGTCATCATCCCGGCCCTCCACTCAGCTCCGGAGCCACCCGTACCATCCTGCCTCCAGGCCGCAACGCATAGGTCTGCCCTCGCCACGTCACCGTGCCCTGCCGCCACAACGAGCGCAGGAAGGCCGCCAGCAAGAGCGCTTCGCCCAGCAACCAGTCCGTCACCGCGAAGGCCCGCCCCGCGTCCGCCACCGGCGCGTGGAGCCCGGCCAGTCGCAACGCCAGCAAGGTCCGCACGGCCACCAGTCCCGCCACCGCGCCCGCCAGCACCGGCGAGCCCAGCGCCGCGGCCAGCACCGTCAGCGGCAGCGTCGGCGTGAAGAGCAGCGGCACCGTGGGGTACAGCGCGGGCCGGTGGCTGGCCAGCACCTGCATCCAGCGCGTGAAGCGCGACAGCGGCGCGGCCCAGGGCACCTCGGCGTCCAGGGGCACCACCGCCGGGGCGCGGCTCAGCACCACGTCCAGCCCCCGGGCGTGAAGACACTTGGCCAACTCCAGGTCCTCGCCAATGTGGTCCGCCAGCCGCCGCAGCGACGCCACGGCCGCGGGCGACAAGCCCAGCGCCTTGCCGCACACGGCCTTGGCGCCCGCGCTCATCGCGTCCAGGGCCCGGAAGCTGTGGTGCGTGTAGCGCAGGAGGCCCGCCATGGCCCGGCTCGCACCATCCCGAGGCCCTACCGGCAGCGGCGCCGCGGTGCTCAGCGCGGCGCCCGCGGCCACCGGCACGGCCAGGCCTTCCACCAGCGCGCCTGTCACCGCCACGTCCGCGTCCACCGACAGCACCACCCGGCCGCCCACGGGCAACACGTCCAGCGCATACAGCAGGTGCCCCACCTTCCGGTTGGGCGTCAGCGGGTCGCTGGGAAGCCACCGCACCTCCGGGGCAAGCCGGGGCCGGTAGGGCGACACCACCACCTGCTCCAACGGCCCCGCGTAGTCGATGGACTGCGCCAGGTTCTCCAGCTCCCGAGGCGTGGGCGCGTCCACCGGGCGCAGCAACAGCACCGGCGGCAGCGCGCTGGACCGGGGCGCCGTCCCGGCCCGCGCACGCGACAGGCGCACGCACGCCACCGCGCTGAAGCCCGTGGCCACGGCGCACCACACCAGGGACGCGAGGACGAGCGCGCTCATGCCGCCCGTCCCATCCGCGTGCGGAAGTGCGCCATCCAGCGAATGAAGGGGGAGTGGAAGCGACGGAAGTCCGCCACCTCGCCCAGGGAGTCCAGCGGCCCCTGGCGCGCCTCTAGCCGCGCATAGAAGGGCGACGACTCCAGCAGCTTCGGCTGCCCCACCACCACGTTGCCCGCGTGCAGGCGCGACGGCACGCGCAGGCCCCAACCGGTGATGCTGGTGGGCCGCGCCTCCACCAAGGCAGGCCCTCGCTCGCAGCGCACGCCGCGCGCGCCGGCCACCACGCGCAGCGGCGCGACCCCTTCGGGCAGGTGGTAGTCCACCACCGTCTCGTCCTCGCGGTGCGTGCGGGACCAGTGCCACCCCGACAACCGCGCCCCCAGCAGCTCTCCACCGTGGTTGGTGTCGTGGTAGCCCAGGCCACTCGCCTGGATGCCCAGCGAGGACACCTCCAGCCGTGCCTGCGAACGAGGCGCCAGCGCCTGCCAGTAGTGCGGCAACCCGGGCATGAGCTGCACCACCTCCCCCACGGGTGTCATCGGCTCCAGCGTCAGGGCCGCGCGCACCGGCCGGCCCCACGGCGCCGTCCAGTCATCCACCGCCATCCGCACCGTGCCGCCCCGCTCGTACGACAG
The DNA here is from genome assembly GCF_010894475.1 of Myxococcus vastator. GTDB lineage: Bacteria > Myxococcota > Myxococcia > Myxococcales > Myxococcaceae > Myxococcus > Myxococcus vastator. The sequence goes on along the minus strand of NZ_JAAIYB010000008.1, from coordinate 13,287 downwards.
CGTGGAGCGGCCAATGCGCAGCCGGCCCGGGGCCTCCAGCTCCGCGCGCGCGTACTCGCTGAGGACCCACAGCCGCCGCACCCCCTCGTGGTACAGCGCGAAGTTCACCGCGCTGTGCTCCAGCGGCCGTCCGCCGCGCCGCGCCGCCACCGAGTACCGGGGCGAGAACAGCGAGCCCAGCATGAAGATGCACACCGCGCTGTAGGGCCCCGCGGTGACGTCCGCGTAGAACCAGCGGTAGGTGCCCGCCGCGTCCGGCAGGGCGGGGAGCTTCGCCAGGCGCGTCATGCGTCCCTCCGGAGGTGCCGCGAGGCCAGCTCCGCGGCGAAGCGGCCGGACAACATCACCAGCGGCACCCCGCCGCCGGGATGCGTGCCGCCGCCCGCGAAGAACAGGCCCGGCGTGTCGCCGCGGATGCGCGGCCGGCGGAAGGGACCGAACTTCCCGTGCGGCAGGAAGCCGTAGATGGACCCGCCCGGAGCCCCCTGCGCGGCCAGGTCCACCGGCGAGCGCTGGCCCATGACACGCACGCGCCCCTTGAGCGCCGGGTAGTGCCGGCACAGCCGCTCCAGCATCTGCGCCTTCACTCGCTCGGCGCCTGCCTCCCAGTCCCGGGTGGCCTGCTCCGCGCCGCGCGCGTCCACGGGCAGCGCGGGCGCGTTCACCATGACGAACAGCCCGGTGCGGCCCGGCGGCACCATGCTCTCGTCGGTGGCGGACGGGTTGCAGAAATACACCGTCGGGTCGGACGCGAGCTGCCCGCCGAACAGCTCGTCGAACTCGCGCCGGTAGTCGCCGCCGAAGAGCACTGTGTGGTGCGGCAGGGCGATGCGGCCCTCCACCTCCAGCAGCAGCACGAAGCCGGACAGCGCCAGGGGCTCCTCCGCGCGCGCGAGCCGCTCCAGCGGATCCGCGTTCACCACCACGCTGTCGAAGCGCTCCGTGCCCTCCTGTGGGCCCACCTGGTAGCCCTCGCGCGTGCGCTCGAAGCGCGCCCGCGTGTCCAGGTGGATGCGCACGCCCAGCCGGCGCACGGCCTGGTCCAGCGCCTCCACCAGCGCGCCGATGCCGCCGCGGACGTGGTGCACGCCGTAGGCATGCTCGATGTGCGGAATCAGCGCGAAGGCCGCGCTGGCCTCGTAGGGGGACGCGCCCGTGTACGTGGCGAAGCGGCCCACGTACTGCCGCAGGTGGTCCGTCTTGAAGTGCCGGGCCGCCAGCTCATGCAGCGTGCCCATCTTCATCCCCGCCATGACGGCCCCCACGCCGCGCTTCGCCACGCGCGTCATGAAGCCGGCCATGCCCTCGAAGGGCGCCTCCAGGTACGGCTCGCCCGCGGCACGCCAGATGGCCGCGGCCTCCGTGTAGAAGCCGCGGATGCCGGCGCGCTCACCCGGGCGAACTCCCGCCGCGCTCTCCGCCATCCGCTCCACGTCCTTGTAGGCCGTGAAGTCACACCCGTCCTCGAAGCGGTAGGCGCACTGCGGCTCCAGCTCCGTGAAGCGCGGCAGCAGGTCCTCGGCGCCCAGTTGCTGGAAGGTTCCACGCACCAGGTGCGGCAGCGTCAGCAGCGTGGGCCCCGTGTCCAGGGTGATGCCATTCACCGTGACGGCCTGGGCCTTGCCGCCCAGCGAGGCGCCTCGCTCGAACAGCGTCACCTCGTGCCCGTCCTTCGCCAGCAATCCGGCGGCCGTCAGGCCACCGATGCCGCCACCCACCACCGCGACGCGGGTGCGCTTCATGCCCCACCTCCCATGCGCCGCTGAAGCCCCGGGTTCATTCCATCGCCACGCATGACGCCCTCACCCTCCCGTCCCGGTGGGCAGCAGCGGCATGCGCGCCTCACCCTGGGGGACGGGCAGCACCGCGGCGGGCCGCACCATGGCCGCGGAGGCCAGCGCGAGCTTGCGGCGCGTCGTCACGTGGGCCCGGGCGCTGAACACGTCGTAGTCGCGCGCTTCGATGTCGCGCAGGATGTCGCCGTAGATGGCGCCCATCAGCCGCACCATCCGCTGGCTGCCGAAGCCCGTCAGGTAGCGCACCCCGGCCGCCGCCCGCGCGTAGTACGCCCGCGAGCGCTCCACCTGGAAGCGCATGAAGGACCGCCAGCGCGCATCCACCTGTCCGCGCCGCAAGTCATCCTCCGACAGCCCGAAGGCGGCCAGCTCCTCGGCGGGCAGGTACACCCGGCCGCGCTCCAGGTCCTCGCGCACGTCGCGGAGGATGTTGGTGAGCTGCATGGCCCGGCCCAGGTCGGCCGCGGGCTCCACCGCCGCCGCGTCCGAGCACCCCAGCACCGGCGTCAGCATCAGCCCCACCACGCCCGCCACGCGGTAGCAGTAGAGGTCCAGCTCCGCCCAGGTGGTGTAGCGGTGCTTCGTCAGGTCCATCTCCATGCCGGAGATGAGGTCCTGGAAGGGCTGCTCCGGAATCCGGAAGTGGCGCACCGTGTGCTCCAGCGCGGCGAACTCCCGCGCGTCCCACGGCGTCGCGGCCTCGCGGCCCTTCACCCGGTCCGCCGGCGGCCCCAGCTCACGCGACGCCAGCTCCGGCATGGGCAGATACAGCTCCGCCACGCGCTGCCGCGCCCGCGCCAGCCGCACTGGCAGCGCGTCGGCCGCGCTCGCCGCGTCGTCCCCGTCCACCATGTCGTCCAGGCGCCGGCAGAAGGCGTAGAGCGCGAACGCCGCCTTCCGCCGCAGGCCGAAGAGCAGGTACGAGGCGAAGAAGAAGCTCTTGGCGTGATGGCGCGTCACCTGCTTCGCCAGCACATAGCCGCGCGCCACCAGCGCCTTGTCGACAGGCGGGCTCACGCGGCCACCCCTTCCAGCGGCGCGGCCGTCCGGGGCGACAGCGAGACGCCCTGCGCCTGGGCCCACGTCATCAGCCGCTCCGTCACCAGCCGCGCGGAGATGAGCACCGTGGGCAGCCCCGTCCCGGGCTGCGTGGAGGCGCCGACGAAGAAGAGGTTCTTCACCCGCGCGTCCTGGTTGGCCGGGCGGAACGGCCCAATCTGCGTGAAGTTCTGGGACAGGCCGAAGGCGCTGCCACGCGCCAGGTTGAAGGTGCCGGCCCAGTCATCCGGGGTGAAGACGCGCTCCACCTCGATGTCCGACTCCAGCGAGGGGAAGCCCAGCTCCGCCATGCGCGCGAAGAACTTCGCGCGGACCTTGGGCCCCTCCACCTTCCAGTCCAGGTCCGGGTGCTGGTGCGGCACGGGCACCAGCACGTAGAGCGCGTCCTTGCCCTCGGGCGCCAGGGACGCGTCGGTGCGGGTGGGCGCGTTGACGTAGAAGCTGGGGTCGTCCGGCACGCGGAAGCGCTCGAAGATGTCGTCGAAGGAGCCCTTGTAGTCCCGGCCGAACACCACGTTGTGGTGCAACAGCTCCGGGTAGCGCCGCTTCATGCCCAGGTAGAGCAGGTAGCCGCTGGACGTGTAGCGCAGCTTCTCCTTGCGCTTGAGCGTCGTCGCCTTCGGGTCCAGCAGCTTGTCGTACGCGTAGGGCAGGTCCGCGTTGCACAGCACCGCGTCCGCCTCCACCACCTCGCCGCCCTCCAACCGCACGCCTTGCGTCCGGCCGCCGTCGGTGAGGATGCGCTCCACGGGCGCGCCGTAGCGGAAGCGCACGCCCTCCTCGCGCGCCAGCCGCTCCAGGGCCTGGGGAATGGCATACAGGCCGCCCTTGGGGAACCAGATGCCCACGCCCAGCTCGGTGAAGGGCAGCAGGCCGTACACCGCGGGTGACGCGTAGGGCGACACGCCCAGGTACATCGTCTGGAAGGTCATCGCCGCGCGCAGGCGCTCGTCCTGGAAGAAGCGGCTGACGTCCCCGTACATGCGGCGGTGGGCGCGCACCTGGAAGATGCGCGCGAGCACGCGCGGCGACAGATAGTCACGCAGGCCCTCGTAGTTGCGCCCCACCAGGTGGTCCAGGCTCGTGCGGTACTGGACGCGGCCCTGGGCCAGGAAGGCGAGGTAGCGCGCGTAGCTGCCGGGCTCCACGCGCTCCAGCTCGCGGCCCATGGCGCACAGCTCTGACGTGAAGGTGACATCCGAACCGTCCCGGAAATGGACCCGATAGTTCGGGTCGCACTTGAGCAACGTCAGGTAGTCCTCGATGCGGCGGCCCACCGCGCGGAAGGTCTCCTCGAACACCTCCGGCATCAGCACGATGGTGGGGCCCAGGTCCCACGTGAAGCCCTCCACCTGCAACCGGTTGCAGCGCCCGCCCGGCCCCTGCGTCTTCTCGAAGACCTGGACGTCGAAGCCCTGGTGCGCCAGCCGGGCGGCGGCGGCCAGCCCCCCCACGCCCGCGCCCACCACGACAATGCGCCTGCCCTGTGTCGATGCGCTCATGGCGTCCTCAGGCGGCGCGGTGGGCCAGCCGGGCGATGAGCGCGTCGAGCAGCTCTCTCACCCCGTTGGGATTGGGCAGCGACTGCAACGAGCGGCGGGCGGCCCGGGAGGCGCGCACCACCATGCGCTCACACGCGGCCCGGCCTCCACAGGACTCCACCAGCGCGCGGGCCCGGGCCAGCGCCGCCGCGTCCTTCCGCGCCACCGGCAGCGCCCACAGCGCCTCCAGCTCCGCGCGCTCGTCCGCGGTGGCGCGCGCGAAGGCGGCCAGCACTGGAAAGGTTCGCTTGCCTTGGAGGAAGTCGCCGTCAGCGGCCTTGCCCGCGACGTTCGAATCACCAAAAAGGCCCAGCAAATCGTCCCGAAGCTGGTAGGCAAGACCGACGTGACGGCCCACGCGCTCCAATCCTTCCACCATGCCGCTGCTGGCACCGCCGAGCATGGCCCCGCACACCAGCGGGGCGCAGAAGCCGTAGCGCGCCGTCTTGAGATGCGCCACGCGCAGCGTCTGGAAGAGCGTCACCTCCGCCAGCGGCGCGCGCCCCAGGTCCAGGTCCAGGTACTGCCCCGCCGCCGTGTGACGGCACACGCCCAGGTAGTACTGCACCACGCCCGCGGCGCCCGGCAGCCCCGACCCCAGCATGGCCTCCAGCGCGCGCGCGAAGAGGTGGTCGCCTACCACCACGGCCAGGTCCTCCCCCGCCCGTCCGGGCGCCAGCATCCGGTGCAGGGACGCGGCGCCCCGCCGCAGCTCCGCCTGGTCCGCCACGTCGTCATGGATGAGGAGGAAGGTGTGCAGCAGCTCCAGGCCCGCGGCGAAGCGCCACAGCCCGGAGGGCACCACCGCGCTCCCACGCGCCAGGCAGTGTCCGGCCATCACCAGCGCCGGGCGGAGCCGCTTGGCGGGCCGCAAGGTATAGGCCCGGGCCTGCGACAGCGCCTGTGTCCAACGAACGTCCAGGCAGGCCTCGTCGGGGAGCTCGAACAGCTCCGCCAGCGAGGTCTCCACCTCCGACTGGACCAGCTGCAGCCAGGCCTGCTCAAGAGGAAGCAGGCTCGTCGGCGGCTGCGCATCGGGAAGCGTGAGTGCCATGCTTCTTTCCTCCGAAGAACCTGATCCTTTGCTCCCTAGAGGTAGCGTTTGCGTCCAGAGCTTGTCAAGGGTATGTCTAAGGTTTGCGATAACCTTGTACACAGGGGTCCCCTCATGAAGGCGTGGATCGCAGGTGCGCTCTCCATCTCCCTGGCAGCGGGAAGCGCCCTGGGCGCGGCGCCCGCCACGGAGCCGGTGGACGCGACGTTACGCACCTCCGCGGGAAAGGAGGTCCGGCTTTCCAAGTGGCGCGGGAAACCAGTCATTCTGTTCTACGAGGACAAGGACTCCACCAAGCTCAACGCGGCCCTGAAGAAGGAGCTGTTCGCTCGGGGGCAGGAGCGCGGAATCCTGGATGCGGCCTGGGTGCTGGCGGTCGCAAACCTTCAGAATTTCGACTTTTTTCCGGCCCGGCAGATTGCCCTCTCCTTCGTCCGGGACGAGGAGAAGAAGGTGGGCGTGCCGATCCTGGTGGATATGGATGGAACGCTGGGGAAGGCGCCGTGGAAGCTGCCGGTGAAGACGTCCAACATCGTGCTGCTGGACGCCGAGGGGGCCCTGGTCTACCGGCACTCCGGCCGGATGAAGCCGGATGAGCTGACGACCTTCTTCTCCATCCTGAGCCGCCTGGTGGGCGTGGACCTGAATGACCCGGCGCCCTCGGAGCCCTCGCCGTGAAGGTGGCCGTCACCGGTGCGAGCGGCTTCCTGGGTCCAGGGCTTGTCCAAGGTTTGTTGGAGCGTGGACACCAGGTCCACGTCCTGGCCCGGAACGTTGAACACGCCCTGGCCCACCTGCCCGCCGGGGTGACGGGGGCGGCCTTCACCGCGGGCGCGCCCCTGCCGCCCGAGGCCCTGGCGGACGCGGAGGCCGTCGTGCACCTGGCGGGCGAGCCCGTGGCCCAGCGCTGGACGAAGGAAGGCAAGCACCGCATCCACGACAGCCGGGTGCTGGGCACGCGCGCGGTGGTGGCGGCGATGCGGGGCGCGGGCACGGTGCGGCGGTTCGTGTCGGCATCCGCCATTGGCTACTACGGCGGCACGCGCGGGGCGGACCCGCTGACGGAGGAGAGCCCTCCGGGTGACGACTTCCTGGCCCGCGTGTGCGTGGACTGGGAGGCGGAGGCGATGCAGGCGCGCGAGTCCGGCATCACCACGGCGGTGGTGCGCATGGGCGTGGTGCTGCACCCGGACGGCGGCGCGCTCCACAAGATGCTGCCCCCCTTCCGCGTGGGCGCGGGCGGCCCGGTGGGCAGCGGCGAGCAGTTCGTGAGCTGGGTGCACCGCGACGACGCCAGGGACTTGCTCCTCTTCCTGCTGGCCCATCCCCAGGTGGAGGGCGTGGTGAACGCCACCGCGCCCACGCCGGTGACGAACGCCTTCTTCGCGCACATGCTGGGCCACGTGCTGGGCCGCCCGTCCGTGGTGCGGGTGCCGGCGTTCGTGCTCAAGGCGGCCCTGGGAGAGATGGCGAAGGTGGTGCTGGAGGGCCAGCGCGTGCTGCCCCAGCGCGCGCATGAGGCCGGCTTCGTGTTCCGCTACCCGGAGTTGGAGGGCGCGCTGCGCGACCTGCTGGCATAGGGTGCGTGGATGGACGCGAAGACACTGGAGGCGCGGGCCCGCGCCGAGGGCACGCCCGTCATCGAAGCGGACACCGCCACCTTCGTGTGGCGGGGCCGGGGCCCCATCTGCCTCCAAGGTGACTTCCAGGACTGGCGCGGCAAGCCGCTGCCCCTCAAGCGCGTGGCGCCCGGGCTGTGGGCTCGCGCGCTGACGCTGCCCGCGGATGCCTACGTCGAATATGCGCTGGAGGACGCGCGCGGCCAGCGCGTGGAGGACCCGCTCAACCGCCACCCCTCCGACAACGGCTTTGGCGGCATCAATCATTCATTCCACATGCCCCAGGCCCGCTCGTCCCTGCCCGCCCGGCACCCGCGCGGCGCGCCCCGGGGCCGCGTCACGCGGCACGTGGTGGACACGGGGGACGTGGACCTGCCGGGCCAGCGCCGGGTGTACCTGTACGCGCCGCCCACGGACGCGCCGGCGCCGCTGCTGGTGGTGTACGACGGCGAGGACTACCTGCGCCGCGTGCGCCTGCCGGAGCTGGTGGACACCCTGGTGGCCGAAGGCCGCATGCGGCCGGTGGCCCTGGCGCTCGTGTGCAACGGCGGCGAGACGCGCAGCATGGAGTACGCCTGCAGCGAGTACACGGTGGGGCTGCTGAAGTGGAAGGTGCTGCCGCTGGCGCGCCAGAAGCTGTCGCTGGTGGACGAGCGGCGCAGCCCTGGCGCCCACGCGGTGCTGGGGGCCTCGCTGGGCGGGTTGATGGCGCTCTACACCGGCCTGCGCATGCCGGACGTCTTCGGCCGGGTGCTGTCGCAGTCCGGGGCCTTCGCGGTAGAGGGCCATGACTTCGTCGTCTTCGACCTGGCGAGGCACCCGCCCCGCCGCCCGCTGGACGTCTGGCTGGACTGCGGCCGCTTCGAAGGCCTGCTGGCGGGCAACCGCCGCATCACTCCCGTGCTCTCAGAAGCCGGGCATCAGGTGGAACTCCGGGAATACAGCGGCGGGCACAACTACCCGGCGTGGCGTGAGGACCTGGTGCACGGACTGGAGCGCCACTTTCCTCCCCCGCCCGCCAAGCGCCGGGAGTCATTGCGTTTTTCCGGGCGATGACGCGGGCCCGCCCGCCGTGCGGGGGGGTCGCGGCGGACGCACGTTAGGGGTGGGACGCAACTGGAGCCACACCGCGCCCGATAACCTACATGGGAATTCCCGGAGCTCTGTCCGCGCCGGGCCCCATCCCTGGAGCCCCCCATGTCTCGCATTGATGGTGGTAACCGTCCGTCCTCGCCCAAGGGCACGGCGCCTGAGCGCGCCAGCGCTCCGGAGCAGCGGCCGGCCTCCGGCACCGCCACCCAGGGGACGACGGGCGTCCAGGCGCACCGCACGGTGCAGACGTTCCAGGGCCGCAGTGACTTCGAGCCCGACCGGCGCCCCACCCAGCGCGGCGTGGCGGCGCCGCCGCCGGACGCTACCGCCATCGCGGGCGCCGACGCGGAGCTGGAGCTGCTCTCCGAGTTTCCCGACCAGGCGGACGCCCAGGGCGGGCTCGCCTCCGCCATGCTGCACGCGCACGCGAACGAGCCCGCCTCGCAGGCCCGCATCGTCGAGCGCCTGAAGGAGGACGGCCGCCTGGAGTCGCTCTTCGGCGAGGTGTTCCGCGAGGGCAACCCCTACGTCGAGCAGCCGCACCGCAGCGCCGTCGTGCGCGCGCTGGGGACCGCCATGGCGCGGGGCACGGTGACGTCCGACGACCTGCGCGCCTTCGCTCGCGGCGCCTACGCGCAGGAGTGGCGACAGATTGGCTCCGAGCTGACGCCCTCCCGCCCGCTCACGGAGAAGCCGTAGCGCACGAGCCGGATGCACCCATGAAAGCTCCTCGTCGACGCACCCCCGGCGCGGGTCGCAGGAAGAGTATCAGCAGACGCTCCCGCCCGGCCCGGCGCGCGCATGGCACGTACCGGGCCCGGCTCAGGGCGCGCCCGGCCAGGAAGTACCGGGTGCGGCTGCGGACCGCCCGCCGCACCTTCTGACGGACGCGCGCTCGCGCCCGGCTCAGGGCAGCGCGACCTGCCCGGGTGACGAGCGCTGTCCCGCGGTCCCCAGGCCCAGCGCGCCGTGGAGGCTGGAGCCCCAGCTGAGCACCGTGCCGTCGCGCTTCATGGCCAGGGAGAAGTCCGCCCCGCCCGACACCACGGTGACGTCCGTCAGCTCCCGCACGCGCAGGGGCTCCGTCCGGTTCGCGTTGTCCCCCAGCCCCAGCTGGCCGTGCGAGTTGCGCCCCCACGTCCACACCGTGCCCTTGGCCCCCACGGCGAACGCGTGGCGCGCCCCCGCGCCCACGGCGGACACCGAGGACAGGTTCGGCACCGGCTGGGGTACGGCGCGAGACGGCATGCCGCCGCCACCGTCGCCCAGCTGGCCGAACGCGTTGTCGCCCCACGTCCACACGGTGCCGTCGCCCCGCAACGCCACCGTGTGCGCCGCGCCCGCGCGCACGTCCACCACGCCGTCCACGCCCTTCACCACCCAGCGCGAATCGCTCGTGGTGCCGGTGGCGTCCCCCAACTGGCCCGACGCGTTGTTGCCCCACGCGGACAGGGTGCCGTCCGAGTGCAGCGCCAGCGAGTAGTGGTCTCCGCCCGCCACGGCCACCACGTTCTCCAGCCCGGCCACCTGCACCGGCCTCGTGCGCGAAGTGGACGTGCCGTCCCCGAGCTGGCCGAAGCCATTGGCGCCCCACGCCCAGACGGTGCCATCACTGCGCAGCGCCAGCGAGTGCCAGGCGCCCGAGGACACGGCCACCACGCTCGACAGGCCCTGCACCTCCAGGGGCGCGGCGCGGCGCTCGGTGGTGCCGTCCCCCAGCTGGCCGAACGCGTTGTCGCCCCACGCCTGCACGGTGCCGTCCGACATCAGCGCCACCGCGTGCCGGTACCAGGCGCGCACGGTGCGCACGGGCGGGCGGATTTTCGGCCCCTCGATTTTCACCGCCATCGGCGACAGGCGCGGGCCCGTCTCCCCATCTCCGAGCTGGCCGTACTCATTGCTGCCCCAGGCGCGGGCGGTGCCGTCCAGCAGCGCGGCCACGGAGTACTGCTCACCCGCGGCCACCGCCTCCACGCCCCGCAGCTCCGGCACCTGCCGGGGCCACATCCACGTCGGCGAGGACGAACCATTCCCCAGCTGCCCCAGCGTGTTGTCGCCCCACGTCCACACCGTGCCGTCGGCGCTCAGCGCCACCACGTGGTGGGCCCCCGCGGACATGGCGCGGATGCCCTTCACGACGGCCACCTGGCTGGGCACGCTCCGCGTGTGGTTGGTGCCGTCGCCCAGCTGGCCGGACGGGTTCGTGCCCCAGGCCCACGCGGTGCCGTCGTCGCGCACCGCCACCGAGAAGGCGCGCCCGGCCGCCACGGACGCCACGCGCTCCAGCCCCTTCACGCGCACCGGCGTCAGGCTCGGCTCGGTGCCCCCCTCGCCCAGCTGGCCCGAGCCATTCGCGCCCCAGGCCCAGGGCGCGCCGTCCTCGCCCACCGCCAGGGCGTGCGTCTCGCCCAGGGCCACGGCCACCACGTTGGAGAGGTGCTTGAGCTGGGTCGGCAGCGTGCGGTCCATGACGGTGCCGTCCCCCAACTGGCCACTGGCGTTGCCGCCCCAGCTCCACACGGAGCCATCCGCGCGCAGCGCCACCGACGCGTCTCCACCCGCCGCCAGCGCCACCACGCCTTGAAGCCCCTCCACCAACCCCGGCGTCACGCGCGGGGCGGTGGTGCCATCCCCCAGCTGCCCCCGGCTGTTCGCGCCCCAGGCCCAGACGGTGCCGTCACACGCGAGCGCCAGCGAGTGCCGCACGCCGCTGGCGACGGAGCGGACACAGGGCACGCCGCGCACGGGCACGGGCGCCGCGCGGTGGGTGGTGGTGCCGTCGCCCAGCTGTCCCGAGCCATTCTCGCCCCAGGCCATCACCGTGCCATCGGCGCGCACCATCAACGTGTGCGCGCGGCCGACGGACAGCCGGTCCACGCGGCCAATGCCACGCACCTGCACCGGCAGGGCGCTCCAGCCCGCGGCGCCCAGGCCCAGCTGGCCGAAGCGGTTGTAGCCCCACCCGCGCAACGTCCCATCCGCGTGCAGCGCGAGCACGTGCAGGTGACTGGGATGAAGCGCCTGGATGCCCGTCAGGCCCGGGATGAGGGCGGGCCGCACGCGCGAGGTGAGCGTCCCATCCCCGAGCTGGCCATAGCCGTTGGAGCCCCACGCTCGCACCGTGCCGTCACCGTGCAGCGCCATGGAGTGGGAGCGGCCACCGCTGACGGCGGTGATGCCCTGCAGCCCCGGCACCTGCATGGGGCGGAAGCGGTCCGCCCAGGAGCCGTCGCCGAGCTGCCCTTCACCATTGTCGCCCCACGCCCACACCGTGCCGTCGCTCCGCACGGCCAGCGCATGCGCGGAGCCCGCCGCCACGCGGGTGATGTTCGTCAGTCCCTCCACGCGCACCGGCCGCAGCCGCTGCACGCCGCCGCCATCTCCCAACTGCCCCTCGAAGCCCTCGCCCCACGTCCACACCGTGCCGTCGGACTGCAAGGCCATGGAGAAGTACGAGCCGGCGGCCACCGCCACCACCGTGCCGAGCCCCGACACGCGCACCGGCGTCAACCGGTCCACCGTCGTGCCGTCCCCCAGCTGTCCCAGCGCGTTGTAGCCCCAGGCCCACACGCTGCCGTCGCTGCGCAGCGCCAGGACGTGACTGCCGCCCGCGGCCACCGACGTCACCGACGTGAGGCCCGACACCGCGACGGGCCGGGCGCGGTCGTGGGTGGTGCCATCCCCGAGCTGCCCGGCGGCGTTGCGCCCCCAGGCCCAGAGTGTCCCATTCGTGCCCACGGCGAGCGAATGGTGGGCGGCCGAGGCGACGCCGCGGACGCTGCCGAGCCCCTCCACGCGCACCGCGGCGTGGCGCTCGGCGGTGCTGCCATCCCCGAGCTGTCCGTAGGTGTTGCGGCCCCAGGCCCAGACGGAGCCATCCCCCAGCGCGGCCAGGGAGTGGAAGCTGCCCGTCGCCACCGACGTCACGTCCGCCAGGCGCATCACCGGCGCGGGCACCACGTGGCGCTCGGAGCCGCCGTGGCCCAGCTGGCCCGAGGGGCCTCCGCCCCAGGCCCAGAGCGTGCCGTCCTTTCGCAGGGCCAGCGCGTGCTGCGCGCCGCCCACCACCGAGGCCACCGCGTTCAGCCCCGGCACCTGTCCCGGCGTGGCGCGGTCGGTGGTGTCTCCATCACCCAGTTGGCCGGAGCCATTGGCCCCCCACGCGAACACGGCGCCTGCTTCGAGCAGCGCCAGCGAGTCCGAGTCCATGGAGGCCACGGCCTTCACCTGCTCGAGCCCCGGCACCCGCATGGGCACGGCGCGGTCATTCCACGTCCCATCACCGAGCTGCCCGGAGGCATTGCTGCCCCACGCCCACACGCCGCCGTCCTTGCCCAGCGCCAGCGCGTGGTAGGTGCCCGCCGCCACCGCGGTGATGCCGCTGAGCTGGGAGACCTTCACGGGAGACAGGCGCTGGGTGAAGGTGCCATCGCCCAGCTGGCCGGCGCCGTTGGAGCCCCACGCGCGCACCGTGCCGTCCTCGAGCACGGCCAGGGTGAAGTCGAAGCCCGCGGCGAGCGCGACCACGCCCTTCAGCCCGGGGACCTGCTCGGGCGTGAGCCCTGGCTGCGTGTGCCCCCGGCCGAGCTGTCCGTGGAAGTTCGTCCCCCACGCCCACACCGTGCCGTCGTCACGCAGCGCCAGTGAGTGGAAGTCTCCGGCGGCCACCGCCACCACGTCGTCCAGGCCGGCCACCCGCATGGGCGTCGCGCGGTCGGTGGTGGTGCCATCCCCGAGCTGCCCGGAGCTGTTGCCGCCCCACGTCCACACCGTGCCATCCGCGCCCAGCGCGAGCGAGTGGGCATCTCCGGACACCACCGACACGATGTCCCCCAGCGCCGCCAGCCGCGCCGGCGCCAGTCCCTGGAGGGACGTCTCCGCCCCGCCAAGCTGGCCGGAGCCATTGCCGCCCCAGGCCCACACGTCGCCATCGGGCGACAGATAGAGCGAGTGCTGGGCACCCGCGGCGATGCGCATCAGCGGGGCCGTGACGACCACCCGCTGGGCGCGCGTGGCGCTCGGAGTCTCCGGCGTGGCGAGCGCCCCCGAGGGCTCGCAGCCAACCATCAGCAAGGTGCTCAACAGGCACGTCAACAGGCGGCGCGTTCTCGCCATCATGTCAGGGG
>NZ_JAAIYB010000089.1 GCF_010894475.1 Myxococcus vastator | reverse complement strand
ACCCCACCCCACACCAGCAGCCCGGTGCCCAGCGTCAACCCCAGCACCCTGAGCACGCCCGGCCCGTGCGAGCGCACCGCGCCGCGGACCGCCTCTTTCTGCTGGGCGGCGTCCTGACGGCGGCGGTTCTTGGATTTTCCGAAGGCCATGGGGAGAAAAGGATTGACGCATGCTGTGCGCGGTTGAGGAGCCACGCCAGTTTTTGGCTACAGGCACGTCGCTGTAGCGCAAGCCGCCGCACAGGCGCTTCGGAAATTTTCGAAGGAGGCCGACGCCGAGTTGCGCCGGATGGAAAACCGGACGCTCAGGCCTTGAGACACGCGCCCAGCAGCAGGCGCTCGCACAGGGCGGGGAAGTCGATACCGCGCCCCGCGGCAATCTTGGGCAGGAGGCTGGTGGCCGTCATGCCCGGCAGCGTGTTGGTCTCCAGGAGGAACACCTCGCCCCCGTCGGTGACGATGACGTCCGACCGCGAGCCCCCGCGACACCCCAGGGCCTGGTGCGCGGCCAGGCACACCTCGTTCACCCGCGCATACTGTTCTGGAGGCAGGGGCGCGGGGAAGAGGTACTGCGTCCCGGTGCCGGCCTTGTACTTCGCGTCATAGTCGTAGAACTCGCGCGCGGCGCGGACCTCGATGACGCCCAGGGCCTCATCGTCCAGCACCCCACCCTGCACTTCGCGTCCCTTGACGAACTGCTCCACCAGCAGGCTGCCTGCGTACTTCGCCGCGTCCGTCACGGCGGCCTCGTAGGTGTCCCGCGTCTTGCAGATGTGTACGCCCACGCTGCTGCCTTCGCGGCTGGGCTTCACCACCACTGGAAACGGGAAGGACAGGCTGTCCGCCGCCGCCAGCGCCGACGCGACATCCCGGAAGGAGCGGTACGCGGGCGTGGGGATGCCATGGGCCACGAAGATTTGCTTGGCGTACACCTTGTCCATGGCCAGCGCGGAGGCCAGCACGCCGCTGCCGGTATAAGGAATGAAGAGCGACTCCAGCAGCCCCTGGAGGCAGCCGTCCTCGCCGTAGCGCCCGTGGACGGCCAGCCACGCCACGTCCACCTGCTCCGCCGCCAGGCGCGCCGGCAAATCCTTGCCCACGTCCAGCTCCACCACGGTGTAGCCAAGCCCGCGCAGCGCCCCGGAGACGGCCTCACCGGTGCGCAGGGACACGTCGCGCTCCGCGGACATTCCGCCCAACAGCACGCCGACACGCTTCTGCTTGAGCTCGTCCTTCGTGAAGGCACCGCGGTTCGGAGTCACAGGAAGTCTCCCAGGCGCTTGACTTCGGGTTTCATGTCGACGCCGGACTGCTCGCGCACCCGCTGCCGCATGAGGGTGACGAGTCCCAGCACGTCGCGGGCGGTGGCGCCGCCCAGGTTCACAATCCAGTTGGCGTGCAGGGTGGACACCTGCGCGCGCCCCAGCGAGTACCCTTTCAGGCCCGCCAGTTCAATCAGCCGCCCGGCATGGTCGCCCGGCGGGTTGGTGAAGACGCTGCCGAAGTTGGGCTGACTGAGCGGCTGTGTCCGCTTCCGGTAACCCAGGTCCGCGTCCATGACGGCCTTGGAGGCCACCACGTCCCCTTTGCGCAGCGCGAAACGCACCCGGGTGACGACGCCGCCCTGCGGCAATTCGGAGTGACGGTAGGCGTGCGGCACCTGCGCCTTCGTCAGCCACCCCACCCCGTCCGCCGTGGCCACCTCCACCGCCTCGATGACGCGGAAGGCCTCGCCATTCTTGGTGCCGGCGTTCATCGACACCGCGCCGCCCAGCGTACCGGGGATGCCGGCCAGGAACTCCGCGCCCACCAGCGCGTGCGCCCGCATGACGTTGATGAGGCGGACGATGGCCGCCCCCGCGCCCAGCGTGAGCCGTCCTTCCTCGGGGCCCACGTCGGCCACCTCCGGAAAGAGGTCTCCGGGCAGCTTCAGCGTCAGGCCGGGCACCCCGCCGTCGCCCACCAGCGTGTTGGCGCCGCCGCCCAGAATCGAGACGGGGATGCCGTCCTCACGCGCCAGCTTCAGCAGCGCCACCAGTGCGTCCGGCGAGCGCGGGCGCACCAGGGCCTCCGCGGCGCCGCCGGCCCGGACGCTGGTGAGCGGCGCCAGCGGTTCGCCCGCCTTCACCTCGCAGCCCCCCAGCGACTCCACGCGCGCCGCCAGCGCCGTCTTCACGCCCGCTTCCACCATGGCCGCTAGTCCTTCGACAGGGGGGTGGTGCGCAGCAACTCGAGCAGCTCCGGCCCCACGTGGGTGATGTCACCCGCGCCCAGCGTCAGCACCAGGTCGCCCTCGCGCAGCCGCGGCAGCAGTGCCGCCGGCAGGTCCGTGCGCTTCTCCACGAAGGCGACGTCGCGGTGGCCGTGGGCGCGGATGGCGTCCGCCAGCGCGTCGCCCGTGGCGCCCTCGATGCGCTCCTCACCCGCCGCGTAGACGCTGGTGACGAAGAGCACGTCCGAGTCATTGAAGGAGGTGGTGAACTCCTTCATCAGGTCATGCGTGCGCGTGTAGCGGTGCGGCTGGAAGGCCACCACCACCCGGCGCCCGAAGGCCCGCCGCGCGCCGGCCAGCGTCGCCAACACTTCCGTGGGGTGGTGCCCATAGTCGTCCACCACGGTGACGCCCTGGGCCTCGCCGCGCACGGTGAAGCGCCGCTGCACGCCGCCGAACTCGGCCAGCGACTCGCGCACCGTCTCCAGCGGGATGTCCATCTCCTCCGCCACGGCGATGACGGCCAGCGCGTTGAAGGCGTTGTGCGCGCCCACCATCCGCACGCGGAACTCGCCCAGCGCCTCTTCCCGGCGGTAGGCGTGAAAACGCGTGGTGAAGCCGTCCAACTGGATGTTCTCCAGCCGGTAGTCCGCCATGTGCGAGCTGCCGTAGGTGACGAAGCGCTTCTCGATGCGCGGCAGCAGCGCCTGGACGTTGGGGTTGTCCAGGCACAGCACGTTGAGGCCGTAGAACGGCACCCGGTTGCAGAACTCCACGAAGGCGGACTGGAGCGTCTCCAGGTCGCCGTAGTGGTCCATGTGCTCCGGGTCGATGTTGGTGACGATGGCGATGGACGGGTGCAGGTGCAGGAAGCTGCCGTCGCTCTCGTCGGCCTCCACCACCATCAGCTCGCTCTTGCCCAGCTTGGCGTTGGAGTCGAGCACGTTCACCTTGCCGCCCACCACCGCCGTCGGGTCCAACCCCGCCGCGCTCATCACGGTGGCCACCATGGACGTCGTCGTCGTCTTCCCGTGGCTGCCCGCCACCGCCACGGCGTACTTCAGGCGCATCAGCTCCGCGAGCATCTCCGCGCGGGGGATGACGGGAATCTTCCGCTGCCGGGCGGCGACCACCTCCGGGTTGTCCTTGCGCACCGCGGAGGAGATGACCACCACGTCCGCCTGGACCAGGTTCTGCGCGCGGTGGCCTTCGAAGAACGTGGCCCCCATGCGCGCCAGGCGCCGGGTGATGTCGCTCTCGCGCAGGTCCGAGCCGGACACCCGGTAGCCCATGTTCAGCAGCACCTCGGCGATGCCGCTCATGCCGATGCCCCCGAGCCCCACGAAGTGGACCTGCGCCGCGTGGCGCGTCTTGAAGAGGCTGGGGGGCTTGTTGCGCGTCACGAATGGCTCCTGGGGGCCTTCTTCTCGGCTTCGATGGGGGCGCGCTCGCGGCCGTTGGGGCCCCACGTCTGGACCATCAGGTCCACGCACACGTCCGCCAGCTCCTTGGCGGCCTCGGGACGGCCCAGCAGGCCCGCCTTCTTCTCCATGCTCTTGAGGCGCTCGGGGTGGCTCTTCAGCTCGCGCACCGTCTGCGCCAGCTTCTCCCCGGTGAGCTCCGACTCGCGGAACATCAGCGCAGCGCCCGCGTCCACCAGCGCCCGCGCGTTGACGGCCTGGTGGTCGTCCGTGGCGTGCGGAAAGGGAATCAGGAGGCTGGCCTTCTTGCAGACGGTCAGCTCCGCGAGCGTCGTCGCGCCGGCGCGACAGACGACGAGGTCCGCGCGGGCATAGGCGCTGGACATGTCGTCGATGAACTCCACCACCTCCGCCTGGAAGCCCTTGTCCGCGTAGCCCTTGCGCACCGACTCCAAGTCATTCTTCCCCGTCTGGTGGACGAAGTGCAGGCTGTCCTTCAGGTCGCCCAGCGAGTCCAGCGCCTCGGTCATCCGCTGGTTGATGCCCCGCGCGCCCAGGCTGCCGCCGAAGACGAGCACGGAGAAGCGCTCGTGCGCGACGTGGCTGCGCAGGTAGTTGTCCATCAGCTTGCGGCGGATGGGGTTGCCGATGAGCTGGACCTTCTTCTCCGGGAAGAAGGCGCGCGCCTCCTCGAAGGCGATGAACACCACGCGGACCAGCCGGCCCAGCACCTTGTTGGTGAAGCCGGGCAGCGCGTTCTGCTCCTGGATGGCGGTGGGGATGCCCATCAGCCACGCGGCCAGCACCACCGGCCCGCTGGCGTAGCCGCCCACGCCCACCACCACGTCCGGCTTCTGCCGGGCGAGGATGCGAAAGGACTCGATGAAGGCCAGCGGCAGCGCGAAGAGCGCCTTGAGCAAGGCCAGGAAGCCCTTGCCCTTGAGCCCCTGCACCTTCACCAGCTCCAGCGGATAGCCTTCCTTCGGGACCACGCGCGCCTCGATGCCACGCTCGGTGCCCACGAAGACGACCTCGTTGCGGTGATGCCGTGTCACCACCTCTTCCGCCAGGGCGATGCCCGGAAAGAGGTGTCCGCCCGTGCCCCCACCCGCGATGAGCACCTTCATCATGCCGCCACCTCCCGCATGTCGGCGCCCACCCGGCTGGGCCTTACGGCCCCCTGGGTGTTCGCGCTCAACGACAACAGCACTCCAGCCGCGCCCATCAGCACCACCAGCGATGAACCTCCGTACGACACGAAGGGCAGCGTCAGCCCCTTGGTCGGCAGCAACCCCATGGCCACGCACATGTTGACCGCGGCCTGGAACGCGATGATGGAGCTGATGCCCAGCCCCAGGTACGTGCCGAATGTCTCCCCCGCCGCCAGGCTGGCCCGGACGCCGCGCCACAGCACCACGCCGTACAGCACCACCAGCAGGCCCACGCCAATCAGGCCCGTCTCCTCGGCGATGATGGAGAAGATGAAGTCGGTGTGGGCCTCCGGCAGGAAGAAGAGCTTCTGCCGTCCGTCGCCCAGGCCCAGGCCCACCACGCCGCCCGAGCCGATGGACATCAGCGATTCAGCCACCTGGTAGCCCACGTCATGCCGGTGCGCCCACGGGTCCATGAAGGCCAGGATGCGCTTCATCCGGTACGGACTGGAGGCGATGGCCACGTAGGCCAGGGGCAGCGCCAGCAGCACCATGCCCACCAGGTAGCTCAGCTTCGCGCCGGCCGCGAACAGCAGCACGAAGAGCATGAACACCAGCAGCACGCTGCTGCCGAAGTCGGGCTGCATCATGCAAAGCAACACCAGGATGCCGCACAGCGCGAGGTGCGGCACGAAGCCCACGGAGAACTTCGCCACCTTCTCCCGCTTCTTCGCCAGCGAGTAGGACAGGTAGACGACCCAGGCGAACTTCGCCACCTCCGCCGGCTGCAGGCCAAAGCCCGGCAGGCGAATCCACCGCCGCGCGCCACCCGCCGTGCTGCCGATGCCGGGGATGTTCACCAGCACCAGCAGGACGATGGCCGCCAGCAGCAGCGGATAGGCCCAGCGCGCCAGCCGGCGCCAGCCCACCTTCATGGCCACGGCCATGGCGCCCAGCCCCAGGCCCGCGGCGACGAGCTGACGCTTGAGGAAGTAGAGGCTGTCGCCCAGCTTGTCCTGCGCCAGCACCGCGCTGGCCGAGTACACCATCACCAGCCCGAAGCTCACGAGCCCCAGCACCGCGCAGAGCAGCACCGGGTCGAAGCGCACGAGGGCGGAGGACGAAGAAAAAGGGTTCTTCATACCGTCACAGCGCCTCCACCAGGCGCTTGAACGAATCGCCCCGGTCCTCGAAGTTCTTGAACTGGTCGAAGGACGCGCACGCGGGCGACAGCAGCACCGTGTCCCCCTGCTCCGCCAGCTCCCGCGCCCGCGCCACCGCCTGGGTCAGGGTGCCGCACGCGTGGACCGGCGCCGCGCCGGCGTAGGCCTGGGCCAGCGTGTCCGCGTCATCGCCGATGGTGAGCACGCCCTTCACCTTGCCTCGCCCCGCCTCCACCATGGGCGCGTACGACGCGCCCTTGCCCTTGCCGCCGGCAATCAGCCACACGTCCCTGGAGAACGCGCGCAGCGCCACCAGCACCGACTCCACGTTGGTGGCCTTCGAGTCATTCACCCACTCGACGCCCTCCAGCACGCGCACGCTCTCCAGCCGGTGCGGCAGGCCCGGGTAGCCGTCCAGCCCCGCCTGCACCGCGCCGGAGGCCACGCCGCCCAGGCGCGCCAGCAGCGCCGCCGCCATCGCGTTCTGCGCGTTGTGGGCGCCGCGCAGCGCGCGGTTCGTCAGCGTGTAGTGCTCGCCCAGGAAGTCCAGCCGGAAGCCGCCCGGCTCCGCCACCGCCAGGCCCGCCAGCGCCGGGGCCTCCGCCACCGGCTTGCCCGTGAGGCTGAAGCCGTACACCGGCGCCTTCGCACCGCGCGCCAGGCCCAGCACGTCCGCGTCGTCCGCGTTCACCACCGCGAAGTCACCGGCCTGCTGCTGCTGGAAGATGCGCGCCTTCGCCTCGCCGTACGCCGCGTGGCTGGGATAGCGGTCAATGTGGTCCGGCGTCAGGTTGAGGATGGCCGCGCCCCGGGGGCGCAGCGCGCGGATGCCCTCCAACTGGTAGCTGGACAGCTCCACCACCAGCGCGTCCCAGTCGCCCGGGGACAGGGCCGCCTCGCTGAAGGGCCGGCCCAGGTTTCCGCCCACGAAGGTGCGCTGGCCGCCGCTGGCGAAGAGCGTGCCCGTGAGCGCCGTGGTGGTGCTCTTGCCGTTGGTGCCGGTGATGCCGAACAGCGGCACGCCAGACAGCAGGCGGCCCGCCAGTTCGACTTCGCCCCACACCGCCACACCCGCCGCGCGCGCGGCCTGGATTTCCGGCAGCGCCAGCGGCACCCCCGGGCTCACCACCACCAGGTCCTGCGACGCGAGCAGCCCCGGCGGCGTGGGTCCGGACACCAGCGTGGCGCCCAGCGCCGTCACCTCGTGGGCCACCGCGCCCAGCGTGTCCTCGCCGCGTGCGTCCAGCGCCGTGACGTCCGCGCCCTGCTGACGCAGCAGGCGCAGCGCGGCCACGCCGCTCTTCGCGAGCCCGAACACCAGCACCTTCTGACCGGACAGCGCCAACGTCATGGCCGTGCCACCTCCGGGTTCAGCGGAGCTTCAGGGACAGGAGCGCCACGCCACCACAGAGGATGGAGACGATCCAGAAACGGACGATGATCTTCGGCTCGGCCATTCCCTTGAGCTCGAAGTGATGGTGCACCGGCGCCATCTTGAAGACGCGCTTGCCCGTCATCTTGAAGGACGTGACTTGAATCATCACGCTCAGGATTTCGGCGAAGAAGATGCCGTGGATGATGGCGGACACGACCTCGTTCTTGGACAGCACTGCCAGCCCGCCCAGCGCGCCACCCAGCGCCAGCGAGCCGATGTCGCCCATGAAGACGGAGGCCGGGTACGTGTTGAACCACAGGAAGGAGATGCCCGCGCCGACGATGGCCGCGCAGAACACGGCCAGCTCCGCGCCGCCCGGCACCTGGAGGATGCCCAGGTACTGGTACAGCGGCGTGGCCACCAGCTTCGACACGCCGCCCACCACCTCCGAATCCGCGATGCTCAGCGTGGTGCCCGCGACGTAGCAGAGCACCGCGAAGGTGATGCCGGACACGATGGTGGGGACGATGGCCAGCCCGTCCAGGCCGTCCGTGAGGTTCACCGCGTTGGACGTGCCCACGACGACAATCCACGCGAAGAAGACGTAGAACCAGCCCAGGTCCGGGTTGAACCAGCGAGTGGGGATGAAGGGCAGCGTCAGCTTCGTGTTGATGAGCAGCGTGGGCCCGAAGGAGCCGTCCGGCAGCGTCCACGTCGTCAGCAGGCCGAACACGGCGACGAGAAAGAAGAAGGTCTGCAGCACCATCTTCTTGCGCCCGGCCAGGCCCTTGGAGTTGCGCTTGGACAGCTTGAGCCAGTCATCCAGGAAGCCGATGAAGCCGTAGCCCAGCGTCAAGAGCAGCATCACCCACACCGCGCGGCTCTTCAGGTCCGCGAACAGCAGCGTGCCCGCCGCGATGCACAGCAGGATGAGCGCGCCGCCCATGGTGGGCGTGCCCTTCTTCTTCTGGTGCGAATCCGGCGTGTCCTCGCGCACGTTGCTCTGGCCGTGCTGCTTCAGCCGCAGCCGGGCGATGAGCCTGGGCCCGATGAGCATGCCCAGGAGCAGCGCGAAGACGCCCGCGGCGATGATGCGGAAGGTGGGGTAGCGCAGGAAGTTGAGGACGCGCCCCGCCTCCGTGTTCTGGATGACCTCGTAGAGGAGGTACAGCACTAGTGATTTCCTCCGGATGCGGCCGTGCCCGTCAGGGCGGCCACCACCCGCTCCAGCCGCATGCCGCGGCTGCCCTTCACCAGCACCACGTCACCCTCGCGAAGCCGCGGCGCCAACCACGCCATCAGCGGCTCCACGTCGGTGAAGTGGGCGGCGGATTCACCCATGGAAGCGGCCTCCCACCCCTTCACGGAGCGGGGACCGAAAAATGCCGCCAGCGTCGCGTGCGCGGGGACCTGGCCGCCCAGGCGCGCGTGCTCCTCGAGCTCGCCCTGCCCCAGCTCCAGCATGTCCCCCAGCACCACCACGGCCCGGCCCCCTGCGGGCACCAGCGTGCCCAGCGTCTCCAGCGCGGCGTCCATGGAGGCCGGGTTGGCGTTGTAGGAGTCGTCGACGATGGTCACGCCGTGCTGCCCGTCCACCACGTTGAGGCGCCGCGAGTACGGCCGCGCCGACTCCAGGCCGCGCACGCACTCCTCCGGCGTGTAGCCCAGCGCCAGCGCCACCGCGAAGGCCGCCGTCGCGTTCTGCGCGTTGTGCGGCCCCACGAAGCGCAGCCGCACCGGCCACTCGCGCCCCAGGTGCCGCACCGTGGCCACCATGCCCTCACGGCCCAGCGTCTTCACGTCCCAAAGCCGCACGTCCGCGTGCTCCGCCCGGCCGAACGTCAGCCGCTGCGCGCCGCTGCGCTCCGCCTGCGCGGGGATGAGCGCGTCGTCCACGTTCACCACGATGGTGGTGCCGTGCCCCATCTCCTGGAACAGCTCGCCCTCCGCCGCCGCCACGCCCTCCAGGCTGCCCAGCCCTTCCAGGTGTTCGGGCTGGACCACCGTGATGACGCCCGCGTCCGGCTGGACGACGCGCGCCAGCCGCTCGATTTCCCCCGGCTGGTTCATCCCCACTTCGATGACCGCCGCGACGTGGCGCGGCTCCAGCCGGAAGAGCGTCAGCGGGACGCCAATCTCGTTGTTGAGGTTGCCCTCGGTCTTCAGCGCCGGCCCGCGCGTGGCCAGGATGGCGCCCACCATCTCCTTGGTGGTCGTCTTCCCGTTGGAGCCACCCACCGCGCACACCGGAATCCGGAAGCGCTGACGGTGGTGCCGTCCCAGCGCGCCCAGGGCCCGCAGGGTGTCCTCCACTTCATAGAGCGTCAGCCCGTCGGGCAGCGCGGGCAACGGGCGCCCGCGCGCCACCACCGCGCCGGCCGCCCCGCCCTTCGCCGCGGCGTCCACGAAGGCGTGGGCGTCGAAGCGCTCACCCACCAGGGCCACGAAGAGGCACCCGGGGGTGAGTGCCCGGGTGTCGGTACAGACGGTCGCGTAGGCGGCCCGGGCCGGGCCGCCACGCCGGGTCGCCCCGGTCGCCTGCACCACCTCTTCGTCGCTGAAAGAAGCTGCCATGGTGTGAGAGATGGGCGGGTCGACGGGGCTTGGGAGGCTCGGGCTCAGCCAGCGGTGCGGTTGGCCAGCGCCTTCGCGGCCACCTGCCGGTCGTCGAACGCGAGCTTCTCCGCGCCGACCTGCTGGTACGTCTCGTGGCCCTTGCCCGCGATGAGGACGACGTCGTCCGCGGACGCCAGGCTGATGGCCTGTTCAATCGCCGCGCGGCGGTCCGCGTCGACCAGGTAGCCCTTCTCACCGCTCTTCGCCTTGCCGGCGGAGATGCGGCGCAGGCCGCCCTTCTCGATGCCCGCGGCCACCTGCGAGATGATCTCCTCCGGGTCCTCGGTGCGGGGGTTGTCGCTGGTGATGACGGCCAGGTCGGCGCCCTCACCCGCCACCGCGCCCATCAGCGGACGCTTGCCCTTGTCGCGGTCCCCGCCGCAGCCGAACACCGCGATGACGCGGCCCTTGGCCAGCGAGCGCGCCGCCTCGATGGAGCGCTTGAGCGCGTCATCCGTGTGCGCGTAGTCCACCAGCACCGCGGGGGCGCCGGACGGACCGTAGTTCTCCACGCGCTCCATGCGGCCGGCCACCGGCATCATCCGCTCGATGCCTTCCTGCACGTCGCGCCGCGCGAAGCCCGCGCCCAGGCCCAGGCCCACCGCCAGGAGGATGTTCTCCAGGTTGTGGGGCCCCAGGAGCTTGCTCTTGAGCGGGATGTCACCCGCGGGCGTCTTCAGCACGCCCTTGATGCCCTGGAGCGAGAAGCTCACGTCGGCCACCGAAATCTCCCCGGAGCCCTGACGGCTGAACTTCCACGCCATGCGCTTCTGGCCGCGCTGCTCGTTGTAGATGCGGCTGGCGTAGGTGTCGTCGCCGTTCACCACCGCCACGCCCGTGGCGGACAGGTTCTCCGAGAACAGCTTCCGCTTGGACTGGAAGTAATCCTCCATGTCCTTGTGGTAGTCGAGGTGGTCCCGGCTCAGGTTGGCGAAGCCCGCCGCCTTGAAGGTCAGCCCGTGCACGCGCTCCTGCGCGAGCGCATGGCTGGACACCTCCATGATGACCGTCTCCACGCCCGCCTCCACCATCTCCCGGAGGATGCGGTGCAGCTCCAGCGGATCCGGCGTGGTGTTGGCGCACTCCACCGTGCGGCCGGCGAACTTGTAGCCCAGCGTCCCGATGACGCCGGTGGCCGCGTACGCCGCGGTGCTCATGGCCTCCAGCAGATAGCTGGCCGTGGTCTTCCCGTTCGTCCCGGTGAGGCCCAGCAACGTCAGCTGGTCCGCCGGGCGGCCGTAGAAGTTGGCCGCGATGAGCGCCAGCGCCTTGCGGGCGCTGCCCACCTTGAAGAAGGGCACCTGCGAGGACGGCACCGGCTTCTCCGACACCACCGCCACGGCGCCACGGGACACGGCCTCACCGATGAACTGGGCCCCATCCTCCTTCGTGCCAGGAATGGCGACGAACAGGTCTCCCGGCTTCACGCGCCGCGAGTCCTGCGTCACCCCGGTGACGTCAACCGCGGAACGGCCGCCCGAGGTCTGCTCGGCACCACATCCTGCGAGGACATCCGTCAGCTTCATCTCTTCCCCTTCACACGCATTGCAAGAGCGGGGCCTGGAGCGGACGCGGCGTTATTGCCGCGCGGCGAGCTCCAGCGTCACCCGGGCCCCCTTCTCCACCAATGAACCGGCGGGGGGGGTTTGAGATACCACGCGTCCACTGCCCAATACCTGTGGCTCCAGCGCCGCGGCGAGCAGCTTCACCACGGCCTCACGTCCTACTGCTCCCTGAAGGTCCGGCACACGTACCGTGCCGGGTTCAGGGGTCTCCGTCACCGCGTCCGCCAGCGCCGTCCGGGCGGCTCCGGAGGCCTTCGCCCCCGGCTTCGCCGCGGCAGGCGCGGGTGACACGGCGGCCACGGCCACCTCGGGTGCCACCGTCCGGGACGGGGGCACTGCCAGGTGAGCCATGACGGCGGTCGCAATCTCCTTGAAAGCAGGGGCAGCCACGGTCCCCCCGTATACGTCCGTCTTGGGTTCGTCCACTACGACAAGAATCACTGCTCGCGGAGACTCGGCCGGTACCACTCCAACAAAGGAGGCGATCCGCTTGTCCGAATACCCCCGCGCCACCGGGTCTGCCTTCTGCGCGGTGCCCGTCTTTCCGGCCACCCGGTAGTCTTCCATGGCGGCCTTGGTGGCCGTCCCTCCCTTGACCACCACGCTCTCAAGCATGCCCACGACCTGCCGGGCGACCTTCGCGGAGACCGCCCTGCGCAGCTCCGTGGGACGGTTTTCCAGCAGAATGACCCCGTCCGGGTCCACCACCTTCGACACCAGATAGGGCCGCATCAGCACCCCATCGTTGGCCAGCGCACCATAGGCGGACGCGATCTGCACCGCCGTGGCCGTCATCCCCTGCCCGAAGGACTGGGTGGCCAGGGAGACCTCCGCCTTCGGGAACGGCAGGACGCCGCGCCCCTCGCCCGGCAGGGACAGGCCGGTGCGCTCGGCGAAGCCGAAGGCCTGGTAGCCCTTCACGAACTTCTCCCGCCCCAGGGCCTGGGCAATCTTCGCCATGCAGATGTTGGAGGACACCTGGAGGATTCCCTGCGGCGCGAGCCAGCCGTAGGAGTGGGTGTCGTTGATGGTGTGGCGGCCCACCCGCCAGGCGCCGTTCTCACAGAAGAAGAGGCTGTCGGCGGTGATGGCCTTCTCCTCCAGCGCCGTGGCCACCACGAAGGACTTCAGCGTGGAGCCCGGCTCGAAGGTGTCCAGGGCGGCGCGGTTGCGCATGCCCGAGCGCGTGCTGGACTCCGGCGTGTTGGGGTTGAAGCGCGGGTGGTTGGCCACGGCGAGCAGCTCGCCCGTGCGCGGGTCCAACACCACCGCCATGCCGGCCACGGCCCTGGCGTCCTCCACCGCGCGGCTGAGCGCCTTCTCCGCGACGTACTGGATGTGCCGGTCCAACGTGAGGGTGACTGCGGCGCCCTGGCGCTGGAGCGGATCCAACGCGCCCTGCACCAGCAGCTTGCGGCCCTTGGCGTCACGGAAGCCGGACGTGGAGGAGTTCTGCCCGGACAGCTCGTCATGGAAGGCCAGCTCCAGGCCCTCCAGGCCGCGGCCGTCCATGCCCACCGTGCCCACCACGTGGGCGCCCAGCTCGCGCTGCGGGTAGAAGCGCTTGGGCTCCTTGGAGAAGCCCATGCCCGGCAGCGCCAGCGCCTTCACCGCGGCGACCTCGGCGGGCTTGGCCTGGCGCTTCACCCAGGCGAAGCGCTTGGCCCGGGCCAGGCGCGCGCCCAGCTCCTCCGGGTCCAGCTTCAGCGCCCTGGCCAGCGCCCGGGACGCGGCCTTCACGTCGGGCAGCATGGACGGGTCCACCCAGATGGAGTCCACCTCCACGCTCTGGGCCAGCGGCGTGCCGCGCCGGTCGAAGATGTCGCCGCGGCGGGCCGGAATCTCGATGTGCCGGACGTACTGGTCCTGCGCCATGCCGCGCAGCTTCTCCTGTTCGAAGACCTGGAGCTGCACCGCACGACCGAAGGCGACGCCGAGCAGCATCAGGAACAGCCCGAACAGCAGCCGGACCCGCAGCTTCAGCCACTTCGCGTTGGGCTCGGGAGCCCGCGCCGCCTTGAAGTCTCTCACCGGCCCGCTCCGGCGCGGCCCGCCACGCGGACGGCGGGCTGCGCGGCGTCTGGGGCTTGCGCGCGCGCCCCGCCGCCCCGCGCCGGCTTCTCCGCCGACAGCGACACCACGGCGCCGCCGCGCGGCATGGCCATGTTCAGCTGCTCGCGCGCCACGCGCTCCAGCCGGCCCGGCGACTTGAGCGTGGCCAGCTCCAGCTTCAGCCGGTCATTCTCGCGCGTGAGGACGCGGCTCTCCGCCTCCTCGCGCGACAGGCGGTAGCCCATGTCCACCACCAGCACCCGGCTGCTGACGTGGAGGATGCCCACCGCCGCGAAGAGGGCGAAGAGGCACACGGCCGGCAGCAGGTGCAGCAGCACGCCGCCCACCGTCACGGAAGAACGCAACGCCGACACCCGGGAGTGCACCTTGCTCATCGGAGTTTCTCCACCACGCGCAGATGCGCGCTGCGTGAACGGGGGTTGGCCTCGACCTCCGCCTCGGAGGCGGCCACGGCCTTCTTCGTCACCAGGGCGAAATCCCCCACCCCGCTGCACACGCACACCGGCAGGCCCGGCGGACAGGTGCAGCGCCCCGCGAGCGTGCGGAACGCCTCCTTCACCTTCCGGTCCTCCAGGGAGTGGAAGGCGATGACGGCGGCGCGGCCCCCCACCTTGAGGAGCCCGGGGATGGCGGCCAGCAGCGCGTCCAGCGCCTCCAGCTCACCGTTGACGGCCATGCGCAGCGCCTGGAAGGTCCGGGTGGCCACGTGGATGCGGTTGGGCCACGCCTTGCGCGGCACCGCCCGCTTCACGACCTCCGCGGCCTCCAGCGTGCGCGTGGGCAGCGCCTTCTTCAGCTCGCGGGCAATGGGCCGGGCGAAGGGCTCTTCGCCGTAGTCCTTGAGGATGCGGACCAGCTCGCGCTCGTCCGTGGTGGCGATCAGCTCCGCCGCCGTCGGGCCGTCCGGCCCCATGCGCATGTCCAGCGGGCCGTCCTTGGAGAAGGAGAAGCCGCGCTCGGCCACGTCCAGCTGCGGCGACGACACGCCCAGGTCCACCAGCACCCCCTCCACGGGCAGCAGGTCCGCGGCGACGCGGGGCAGCTCGGCGAAGTTGCCGGCGCGGCCGTGGAAGCGCGGGTTGGCGCCCAGGCGCGCGGTGGCCGCGGCGAGCGCCACCGGATCCCGGTCCACGCCGACCACCGTGGCGCCCGAGGCCAGCAGCGCCTCCGAGTGGCCACCGCCACCCAGCGTCCCGTCGATGATGACCTTCCCATCCGCCGGCCGAAGCAGCGCCACTGCTTCCCGCAGGAGGACGGTCTGGTGCTGGAAGTCCGAAGCCGTCACGGGCCGTCAGACGAAGGGTGCCCGCGCCAGCGCGAAGGCGGCTCGGGCATCGTTCATGTGCGGGTAGATTTCGAAGCAGTCGTGCGCGCCGGCCGCGCGGAAGATGGCGGCCAGGTACGGCGACAGCCCGGACAGCTTCACGTCCCCACCGGCGCGGCGGAAGACCTCCGTGCGCGCCATCAGCGGCTTGACGCCGCGGTAGTTCAGGTGCCCCACGTCCCCGAAGTCCAGCACCACCTGACGCGTGCCGCGCTGCAGCTTGCGGCCCAGGTCGTCGCACAGCTCGAGCAGGTCCTGCTCGCTCAGCTCGCCCTCCAGCATGAGCGTCTCGACACGGCCGGCGGCCATCGCCGCGCCCGCCAACCCTGGCCGAACCTCCAGAACCTGGTTCATACGCTTGCCACCCTCCCGGTACTTCGGGGTCCTGTCGACTTTCCCGTCATGCCTGCCGCAGCTCGGCGAGCACCTTCATCACGTCCGCGGAGGTCGCTTCCTGGCGCGCTTCTTCCTGCGCCTTCGCCCATCCCTCGCGGCTCCACAGCTCGATGACCTTCACCATCCCCGCCCACACCACGTCCTTCTCCAACCCCGCATAGGAGCGGAGCGTCGGAGGGATGAGCAGGCGTCCCAGCTTGTCCAGCGGGCACTCCTGCGCGCTGGCCACGTACAAGCGCATCAGCGTCTTCACCCCAGGCTCCATCGGGTTGCGCTTGGCGAGCGACAGCTCCAGCGCTTCCCACTCCCGCACCGGATAGGCGTGGAGGCATCGGTCGAGCGCCGTCGTGAGGATGAGCCGCTCGTCGTAGGCGCCCACCAGCGTGTCCCGGAGCTTCGCCGGGAGGCTCGTCCGCCCCTTCGCGTCGATCTGGTGCTCATAGACGCCTCGGAACACGCGGGATGATCCACCTTTTCAGCCCGATGAGGGATGAACCTCCACTCCTTCCCACTCCTTGCCACTACCGGGCGGCATACATACGCGCCCCACCTGGGGGGGTCAAGAAACCGCAACAGGTTGAAACAGCGGTTTGTCCGCGCCCGACGTCCGGAAAGGTCGTCACACCTGGAAGGTCCAGTGGTTGGCGCCGTACGACGTCCTACCTATTGCGCTGGGGTAAACTTGAGTTCCCCCCGGACCCAGGCGCAAAGTGTCAGTCGCGTGAACACGAACGTTCGGCTGAAGGTGGCTTACAAGACGCCGCAGACCCTGGTGGGGGAGTACACACGCAGCGTCGGGATGGGGGGCGTCACCCTGGAGACGCGCCGCAGCCTGCCGCTGGGGACGCGCTTCACCTTTGAGCTGCATGCGGGCGGCGTGCCCCGGCCCGTGGAGGTGCTGGGGGAGGTGGTCCAGGTCGTCCCGCACCAGGAGTCCCAGCGCTTCCTCCTCACCGTCCGCTACGGGGTCGGCGAGGACCGCAGCGCGCTGGACGCCATCCTCCAGCGCATCTACGCCGCCGAGGAGCACGCCGGCCTGCGCCGCTTCCCACGGCTGCCCCTGTACCTGCGCGCCAGCGAGGCGGCGCCTTTGTCACCGGGCTTCGTCGTCCGGGACATCTCCCGGGGCGGCGTGGGCCTGGAGGTGCAGGCCCCCGCCCTGCCGCGCCAGGTGAAGGTGGGCACGCCCTTCCTGCTGGAGCTGGACTTCCGGGAGGGGCCCATGCTGCTGCACGGCGAGGTGGTGTGGACCTCCACGGTGCCCCGGAAGAACTCGGGGACGGTGACGCCGGGCTTCGGCGCCACCTTCGGCCGGCTCCGGCCAGACATGCAGCAGCGGCTGGACGGCCTGCTGTCCCTGGCGACGCTGCCGCCCGCGCCCTGGAAGGCCCGGGTGAGCTTCGGCATGGAGGCCGTCGCGCGGATGCCGTGACGGCCCGAAGTCCCCCGCGGGCTACACCGCGCCCAGGGGGTAGCCGCCCGCGGACTCCAGGGCCGCCACCACCGTCTCCCGCAGCGCCGCCGGGTCATACGGCGTGAAGACGTCCAGCGTGCCCAGGCGCTTCAGCTCCTGGTCGAGCGCGTCCCCCTTCAGCGTGGCGCACAGCGCGCGGCGCGTCCTGTCGTAGGCGCGGGGGATGGCGTCCAGCGCGTAGAGCTGCGTCATCGCCACTCGAACCGGGTCCAGCGCGCCGCCGTCCTTCGCGGCCTGGCGGGTGCGCGTCACCATGGAGTCCAGGGCGAAGGCGTCCATCACCACGTCCGACAGGGCCGCGAGCACCTCCTGGTGCTGCTCCAGCGCCGTGCCGAACGTCTCCGCCGCCACCCGCAGGCCGTGGAGCGCCAGGTGCTTGGCGGCCTCGGCGGCGACCTCCTGCGGGGCCAGGGCGTCCCGCGCGCGCGCTTGGGGCCGCTCGCCCCGGGACAGCGCCTCCGCCACGTCGCCGGCCATGGCGAACAGCGGCAGGTCGCCCTTCACCGCGCGCTTGAGGAGCATGCCGGTGATGAGCATGCGGTTGATTTCGTTGGTGCCCTCGAAGATGCGGTTGATGCGCGCGTCGCGGTACGCGCGCTCCACCGGGTACTCCTCGATGTAGCCCGCGCCCCCGTGGAGCTGGACGGCGTCATCCACGAGGTGGCCGAGGGACTCCGAGCCGTGCACCTTCATGATGGAGGACTCGATGGCGTACTCCTCCACCGCCGCCAGGAGGCGTGCCTCGGAGTCCGGCGCGCGCTTGTCCCCCTGCCCCAGGCGCGCGTCCACGAGCCCCGCGGTGCGGTACGTCATGCTCTCCACCGCATAGACGAGCGCGGCCATGCGGGCCAGCTTCTCGCGCGACAGCGGGAACTGGGCGATGGGCGCGCCGAACTGCTTGCGCTCCTGCGTGAAGCGCAGCGCGCTCTGGAGCTGGAGCTTCATGCCCCCCAGCACGGCCGCGCCCAGCTTGAGGCGGCCGTAGTTGAGGATGTTGAAGGCAATCTTGTGGCCCTTGCCCACCTCGCCCAGCTGGTTCTCCACCGGGACGCGCGCGTCCTCGAAGTAGAGCGGGCAGGTGGAGGAGCCGCGGATGCCCATCTTGTGCTCCTCCGGCCCCACGGTGAGGCCGGGCGTGTCCTTCTCCACGATGAAGCCGGTGAACCGGTCCCCGTCCACCTTGGCGAAGACGATGAACACGTCCGCGAAGGCCGCGTTGGTGATGTAGAGCTTGGAGCCGTTGAGAATCCAGTGCTTGCCGTCGGGGGACCGCACCGCCTTCGTCCTGGCGCCCAGCGCGTCGCTGCCGCTGCCCTGCTCCGTGAGCGCGTAGGCCGCCACCCACTCACCGGTGGCCAGCTTCGGCAGGTACTTCGCCTTCTGCTCGGCGTTGCCGAACCAGACGATGGGCAGCGTGCCGATGCCGGTGTGCGCGCCGAACGTCACCGACCACGAGCCGTTGAGGCTCATGGCCTCCGCCAGCAGCAGCGACGTCGTCTTGTCCAGGCCGGTGCCGCCGTAGGCCTCGGGGATGTCCACGCTCAAGAGGCCCAGCTCGCCGGCCTGGCGCAGCAACTGGCGCAGCAGCGCGTTGTCCTTGGCCTCGATGCGCTCGGCCAGGGGGAGGACCTGCTCACGGGAGAACTGGAGCGCCGTCTGGAAGAAGAGGCGCTGCTCCTCCGTGAAGGTCTCCGGTGTGAGGATGCGGGCCGAGCCCACCTCCTCGAAGAGGAACGCGCCACCGGGCGCATGCCCCTGCTGCGAAGCGGCCTTGGATTCGGCGTCCATGAACATCCCTCCAGCGGACGAGCATGCCCCGCCCTGGAGCCTGAATCTAACCCTCCGGCGGAAAGTCGTCCGCGCGCCCGCGCCAGTCCACGCGAAGGGGCGAGCGGTGCCCTTCACGTCAGCCGAAGCAGGTCGTCCTGGACACCGCGCACGCCAGGCTACGGACCGCCGCCTTCGTTGTCGGCCTTGGCCCGAGCCCGCTTGCCCCGCGCCACCTCGGTGGCGAGCGCCTCCAGGCGTGGTGTCCAGAACACGCGGAACTGCTCCAGCCACGCGTCGACCTGCTGAAGCGGCGCCGGGTCGACGCGATAGAGGCGGCGAGTTCCTTCCGCGCGAACCTCCGCGAAGCCGCTGTCGCGCAGCACCTTCAGGTGCTGGCTGACCGCCGGCTGACTGATGCCGAACTCCGCCTGGATGGACTCGGTCACCTCGCCAGAGGGGCGTTCCCCCTCGGCCAGGAGCTCGAGGATCCGTCTGCGCACCGGATCACCCAGGACGTCGAAGGCATGCATCGTGGCTATCAGGTCCCCGGATGCCGCACGTCCGGCGGCGGCGCACCAGTATAGAAGGCCGTCGTCCGCGCCGCGCGTGCCTTCGCCGCCGCGGCGTCCTCTCCCCGCGTCACATCCGCCTGCCCCCAGCCCTCGCTGCTGGCCGTGATGAACACCTTGCCTTCATCCGACGTCGTCCAGGCCTCCACCGCCGCGCTGTCGACAGCGGCGCCGCCGGACTCCAGGTGCAGGCCCAGGCCCATCAACCCCAGCTCCCAGCCGACGCCGGTGGCGCCAGGGCCGTAGTCGTCCCAGAAGGGACTCACATGGGCCAGGTGCTCCAGCCGCAGCCGGGTGCCCCCACCCGGGGCCGCGGCCAGGATGACGTCCACCCAGCTGATACCGCCCCCGAACTCCCACGTCACCGCCAGGTGCCGCGGAGCCTCGCAACGGGTGACCGTCCCGCTGGCATTGCCCTTGAGCTCGTAACGCCCACCCAGCTTCAGGTCGCCGGACACCGGAAGGAACCAGCGGGGGATGCGCTCGGGGTTGGTCAGCGCGTCCCAGAGGTCCTCCACCGTCGTGTCGTAGTCGCGCGTGGCGACGACGACGCGCGCGGGCTTGCCCTCATGCTCACGGCTCTCCACCTCCCGCACCACGGCCCCCAGGTACCGCTTCACGTCAATCATGTCGCCTCCATTGATAAGTACGGACTTATATAGACGGCGACTTATGGGAGAAGTCAACGCTCAAGGCGATGAACCCGGGGCCCTGGGCGGCGTGGGATAGACGAAGCACAGGGTGTCGAACAGCGGCTCACCCGGCGCGGTGAAGTTCCCGCCGAGCGCTCGCGCCGCCTGCGCCACCTCCATGCCGAACGAGGGCACGAGGCAGAGGTCCTCGGACGTCTTGAAGCGCCCCTTGAGCAGGCCCAGTCCCCGGCGCAGCGTGACGATGTCCTGCCGCCCCGCCCGCACCGGCACCGAGGGACCGTTCGGGTCCGGGCCCGGCAACTTGCCCACGCTGGTGGTCAGCTCGAAGCCGTCCGCGCGCATGATGATGCGCAGCTTGCCCGGCGCGACCTCCTCCAGCCACGCGCGGAAGCCCGCTTCGTCCCGCAGCACCACCGGATAGGCCACCGGCCCATCCGGGTGCGCCAGCCACACGGCCTCCGCCGAGTCCCGCAGCACGGCGAACAGCTCCGACGTCTGCACCAGGAAGGTGTCCGCGTCCGGCACCACCAACACCGTGTGCCCTTTCACGCGCTGCGCCAGACGCGTGGCGTCATCCGGGCGCGCCGGCTCGAAGCGCTCCTCGCCCACGCGCACGCGCTCCCCCGCCAGCACCACCCGGAGCGCGGAGGCTGGGGGCGGCTCGCCATGGAGGGGGCCCGCCACGTCCGCTTCGGACGGCGATGCGGGGCGCGGCGCTTCCGGAGGCGCCGCGCCCGGCACGGCGAGCGAGGGCAGGGGCGCGGGCTTCAAGGACTTGAGCGGCTCGGCCGACGGCTCCTCACGACAGCCGGCCGCCACCACGACGAGCAGCACCCCGGCGAGCGCCTGGGCGGCCGCGGAAGTGGCCGCCATCCAACGGCGTGGGTGATGACGCATCGGTACGTGGCGCGCGGAGCGGGCATCATTCGGCGCCCGGCCCTGCCCCCCTGCACCCTGAACACCTCGGGCACCACCATGGCGGTGGCTGTCGTGAGACGTAGGAAGAGACACACCCACCCTCCAATCACAACCAACGGATTTTTCCCGTCATGGCGTTTTACCTACCCCATGATACCTTCAGGCGCCCCTGCCAAGACAGCGCGGGCCCCCTTGGCGCAGCGGCCACCTGCACCCGAAGGAACCGGAACGAACGTGCAGCAGCCTTCCGAAGGGCTTCATTTCGGTAAATACAAGCTGCTCGAGCGCATCGCGACGGGCGGGATGGCGGAGATCTACCGCGCTCGGATGACAGCGGCGGCGGGTGTCACCAAACCGGTGGTCATCAAGAAAATCCTCCCGGGCTATGCGGGCAACAGCGCCTTCCTGTCGATGTTCGTCAACGAGGCCCGCATCGCCGCGGGGCTGAGCCACGGCAACATCGCCCAGGTCTTCGACTTCGGCGAGGTGGACGGCGAGTACTTCATCGCCATGGAGTGGGTGGACGGCCGCACCCTGTCGAGCGTCATGCGGCGCGCGCGGGAGAAGGGCATGTACACCCTGCCCCAGCCGCTGGCGCTGCTCATCGCCGTGGAGATGCTGGAGGGGCTGGCCTACGCCCACACGCGCCTGGATGAGCGCGGCCGGCCGCTCCACATCGTCCACCGCGACGTCAGCCCGCAGAACGTGCTGCTCAGCTACGAAGGCCAGGTGAAGCTGGTCGACTTCGGCATCGCGCGGGCGCGGCTGGCCGGCAGCGCCGAGCCGGTGGAGCACGACCTCAAGGGCAAGTACACCTACTTCGCGCCGGAGCAGGTCCGCGGGCGCGAGCCCGACGCGCGCTCGGACATCTTCGCCGCGGGCGTCGTCATCTACGAGATGCTGTGCGGCCGCCTCCCCTTCGAAGGGAAGATGCCGGACGTGCTGCGCAAGCTCGCCCTGGGCGACTTCCCGCGGCCCCGCGACCTCAACCCCGGCATCCCCACCGCGCTGGAGCGCATCCTCCTCACCGCGCTGGCCGTGGAGCGCGAGCAGCGCTACGCCACCGCGGAGGCCTTCGCCGAGGCCCTCACGCGCCACCTCCACACGGCCGCGCCCGACGTGTCCTCCAGCGCGCGCGCCCACTTCATGGGCTACCTCTTCGAATCGGAGCTGGTGGGCGAGGGCCGCCCCGTGCTGCTGCCCCGCGAGTTCCTGGCGCAGATGGCCCGGTGGACCCACTCCCCCTTGGAGCGCCGCGCCCTCCGGGAGATGGCGCCGCCCGCCCGCGAGCCGGCCGCTGACGAGGAGGAGCGGACCCCCATCG
>NZ_JAAIYB010000899.1 GCF_010894475.1 Myxococcus vastator | reverse complement strand
GGCTGGTTTCCCACCGCGGTGGACAGCGAGTGCAGCGGCGTGCCCGTCAGGTCCTCAATGAAGGAGGAGACGTCCGGGTAGCGCTCATCCGTGCTCTTGGCGAGCGCGCGCATCACCGCGGCGATGGCCTCCGGCGTGGCCTCGGGACAGAGCGGGGCCAGGGGCTCGGGCGGCTCATAGACGACGCGGAAGATCATCTGCGCGAGGCTGCCCGAGCCGAACACGGGCTTGCCGGCCATCATCTCGTAGACGATGCACCCCAGCGAGAACACATCCGTGCGCGCGTCGATGTCCCGGTTCTTCCCCTGGGCCTGCTCGGGCGACATGTACTGGGGCGTCCCGATGAGGGTCGCCTCCTGCGTCTGCACCGTCGTGGAGCTGAGGACCTTGGAGATGCCGAAGTCGAGCAGCTTCACGCGCTCGCCCACCACGCCGCCGGAGTCGGTGGGCACCAGGAACACGTTGGCCGGCTTCAGGTCGCGGTGGATGACGCCAGCGCCGTGCGCCGCCTGGAGCGCGGAGCCCATCTGCCGGGTGAAGGAGACCACGTCCTCCATGGGCAGGCGCCCGCGCTCCAGCCGCTCCTGGAGGCTCTCGCCGCGCAGGTACTCCAGCACCAGGAACGGGTTGCCGTTCTCCAGGGTGTCGTAGTCGTGCACCTCGACGATGTTGGGGTGGCCCAGCCGCGAGGCAATCTCCGCCTCCCGGCGGAAGCGCGCGAAGATTTCGGGCGTCAGGTGGTCGCCGCCACGCAGCACCTTGACCGCCACCTGCTTGCCGGGGAGCCGCAGGTGTTGGGCCAGGTACACCGAGCCCATTCCTCCCCGTCCCAGCAGGGAGACAATCCGGTACGTATTCCGCAGGACCTCATCAATGCGGAGGTCACCATCAGCGGGTTGGGTCATGGGGCTGGGAC
>NZ_JAAIYB010000898.1 GCF_010894475.1 Myxococcus vastator | reverse complement strand
CCCTCAGCCCGGCCAGGGAGGCGGCTGCCGCGGCTGGGACGCCAGCGAGGCCGTGTAGCAGGGCGTGGAGGAGGGTTGCAGGCGCGGCGTCCTCCCGGCCCAGGAGGAAGCCCAGGCGCCGCCGCCAGAGCCCGACGTTGAAAACGGCCTCCTTGAGGGCCTGGCGCTGCTCGCGGGTCAGGGAGCGGTGGTCACGCAGAGTGCGGTCGAGCACGCGCTCAGCGGCGGAGCCGGCGAGCACCTGGGCGATGGAGTCGGCCGCCATGGGGCCCAGGCCGGCGAGTGCGGACCAGGGCTGGAGGCGAAGCCGGGAGAGCGGATCAAAAGGGACTGTTGACAGAGCGGGCACCATTCTCTAGAAAGCGCCTCATCACGGCAACGCGGTTCCGCCGGGACGACATATTCCCCGATAGCTCAGCCGGTAGAGCGGGTGACTGTTAATCACTAGGTCCGAGGTTCGAGTCCTCGTCGGGGAGCTACTTGAAGGGCCCTACCAACCGGTAGGGCCCTTTTTGTTTAACACGGGCCTCGCGATGACATCGCGGGGCCTTCGTGCTTAAGCCCCTGAATCCCAAGGGATTTTGGCTCGCGGTGCTGAAGAGGGCGCTCTCGGCCCTCTACCCCGCCGAGCAAGACGCCCCCTCTTCTCCGCCGCCAACTGGGCTCTCTGGAACGCTCTTTCACCCGTTTTGGGGAGAGAGCGGTCGAGAGTGGTTAACAGTTTTGTTAACCACCGCGGGCAGCCGATTCTGACAATCCAGGGCTTTCGATGCCGTACCTTCCGGGGTTACTTTGTTTCCCTCTTTCAGAATGACGAATCGGGCCACCTGTTAACCGAGAGAGCGAAAAACGGCTCGCCGTTACTCGGTATTCTCGATTTCGTCGTGCGGCGAAGACTCTCAGAGACGACTCTCAGAAC
>NZ_JAAIYB010000897.1 GCF_010894475.1 Myxococcus vastator | reverse complement strand
CGGTGGCTATGTCGGAGGGGTTCCACCCGTTCCCATCCCGAACACGGAAGTTAAGCCCTCCAGAGCCGATGGTACTTCGCGGGAAACCGCGCGGGAGAGTAGGTCGCTGCCGGATTCTTTTTGAGAAGCCCCCGGTGTCCCTCGTGGACACCGGGGGTTTTCTGTTTTGGGCCACTGGGGTTTTCGTGCGTCACCGCGGAGGCTGGGCCTGGCGCCTGCGCAACCGGCGCACGCCGCCCACCGCCAGCAGGGCCGCCGTGGTGGCCAGCACCAGCAGGTGCTCGGCCCGCGCCGCCCCCTTCGCCACCGCGTCCACGCTGTGTGAGAAGGCGTACCCCAGCCCCAACACTACCGGGGCGCTGATGCACAGCGCCAATCCATCCCAGAGCAGGAAGTGGCGCAGCCGCATGCCTTGCACCGCGGCCATGATGAACACCGCCCCGCGCAGCACCGAAAGAAAGCGCCCCACGAAGACGCAGCGCCCGCCGTGGCGCGCGTAGAGCTGGGCCAGTCGCTCGCGGCGCTCAGGTGGCAGGAGCTTCTTCAGCCGAGGATGCTCGTACAGCGCGGGCCCCAGCCTTCGGGCCGTGAGGAAGAGGGCCGTGTCTCCGCAGAGCACGCCGGCCATCGCGACCGCGAGCGCCAGGGCCATGGGAAGGACGTCCCGGTGCGCGAGGATGCCCAACGACAGCAGCACCAGGTCCTCTGGGATGGGCACACCCAGGCCTCCAGCGACCAGGGCGGCGAAGAGCAGGGCCGCCGAGCCATGGGTCAGCAGCCACGGGACTGGACCTGCGGCCATCGCGTCCCTCTTTCAGGGCGTCATTCAGGTTCCGCGGGGCGGACGGTGCGCGCCGCCCCGCGCTCCTGCCGGAAGAGGAGGACCTCCCGGGAGATGATTTGACGGGTGGCGGCCATACGGGCACCGCCCCCC
>NZ_JAAIYB010000896.1 GCF_010894475.1 Myxococcus vastator | reverse complement strand
GGGTGAGCTGGACGCGGACCGTCAGGTCGTCTCCACGCTCGGGCCCGGCGCCGCGGCCGCGACGCCCGAACATCTCGCCGATGTCGAAGCCCCCCGGGGCCCCGCCCGCCGCGCCACCGCCGCGGCCTCCGAACAGGTCGCCGAAGAGGTCACCCAGGTCGAAGCCCTCGGCGCCATAGGGGATGCCCCCGGCGCCGGCGCTCCCGGCCGAGGCTTTGTAGGCCCGATAGGCCTCCGCCTTCTTCTCGTCGAAGCCAATCTTCTCCGCGTCCGGGCCGAACTCGTCGTAGAGCTTGCGCTTCCGAGCGTCCGACAGCACCTCGAACGCCGCGCTGACTTGCTTGAACTTCTCCTCGGCGGCCTTGTTGCCCGGGTTGACGTCCGGGTGGTACTTGCGTGCCAGCTTGCGGTACGCCTTCTTGACGTCCTCCGCTGAAGCCGACCGGTCGACGCCGAGGGTCTGGTAGTAGTCGTCCGCCATTTGTTCCCGCCGTGGTGTACCCGATTCAACGTAACCAGCCGGTAGGCACGCGCCAGCAAGGACTGTCCGGACCGTGCGAGATGTATAAAGTCGCCGGAGGATGAGGGAGCCCATGTCACCGCCTCGCTGGCTCGGCGCGGATACCCTGTGGCTTGCGGGCTGGCTCTCGCTGGCGTCGGCCGTGGGGAACGCGGCGGCCCCGCCGTCCGCCGTGGAGGCTCGGGTCGCGGACCGGGTGGTGGCCATCATCGAGGGCCAGGTGCTCACCTTGAGCGAGCTGCGCTTCGAGGCCCGGGTCGCGCTCTTCCAGCGAGGAGGCGTGCAGGCCCTGGAGCTGCCGCTCGACGAGGACACGCTCCGGGGGGCCCTGGAGTTCATCATCCACCAACGGGTCCAGGTCCTGAACGCCGACCGGCTGCAGGCCTTCCCGGCCGAGCCCGCGGAGGTCCAGGCGCGGGTGGAGGC
>NZ_JAAIYB010000895.1 GCF_010894475.1 Myxococcus vastator | reverse complement strand
TGTGTAAAAGAGACAGACCCGGACCTGGTGCATGGGGTGCTGCGACTGCTGGGCTGACAGGCCCCCGCATTGGCTATACTCCCGGGCTCGCGCACGGGGTATGGACAGGGCATGGGCAAGAAAGTGTCGGTGCTGGTGGTCGATGACTCCCTCATCTGCCGACAGCTCATCTGCGAGGCGCTGAGCAAGGACCCCGACATCGAAGTCGTGGGCACCTGCGCGGACGGCAAGCAGGCCGTGGAGATGACCCGGGAGCTGCGTCCCCACGTCATCACCATGGACGTGGACATGCCCGTCATGGACGGGCTCACGGCCACCGAGCACATCATGGCCGAGTGCCCCACGCCCATCCTGGTGCTCACGGCGGACCCGCGCTCGCAGGCGCCGGAGCTGACGTACCGCGCGCTGGAGCTGGGGGCGCTCGCCCTGCAAATCAAGCCCGCAATCGACGCCGGGCCGGACGCGTGGAACCTGGTCCGCGAAATCCGGCTGCTGTCCTCGGTGCGCGTCATCCGCCACCTGCGTCGGCCCCAGCGCGGCCCGCTCTTGCCGCCTCGGGTGGCCACGTCGGTGCTGCCAGCGGTGTCCATGGGCGTGGTGGTGGTGGCGGCGAGCACGGGCGGGCCCCAGGTGCTCTTCAAGATGCTGTCGGAGCTGCCGGCGGACTTCCCGGCGCCCATCGTCATCGTCCAGCACATCAACGCCGCCTTCGCGGAGTCCCTGGCGGGGTGGCTGGCCGGGGCCAGCAAGCTGAAGGTGCGGCTGGCGCAGGACGGAGAGCCGCTGATGCCGGGGCACGTCCTCATCGCGCCGCCGGGGCAGCACACCGTCATCCCCTTCCGGGGGCGCGTGGGGCTCAAGCCCGGCGTGGAGCGGGATGGGCACATGCCGTCCGGCACGGTGCTGCTGGAGAGCGCCGCCCGCACCTATGGCCGGCGCGCGGTGGGCCTGGTGC
>NZ_JAAIYB010000894.1 GCF_010894475.1 Myxococcus vastator | reverse complement strand
CCCACCACCTCCAGCTCCCGCCGGCGCACCCCGCGCACCAGCAGCCACACGAAGGCGAGCAGCGGCAACACCGCGGGCAGCGGCGCCAGGCTCTGGGTGTTGACCTCGTTCAGGAGGGCATCCACCGGCCGGTGCCAGGGCCCCACGTCCACCGTCGGGTCGGCGAAGAGGTGGGCGCGCGTCACCCGCGCCTCCAGGTCATGCAGCTCCGGCCAGCGCCAGGCGGAGTAGACGCTCCACGGCGCCGCCAGGAGCACGGCCGCGCCCACCATGGCCACCACCGTGCTGAACCTCGGGCCCGGGCACAAGCGCAGCCGTCCAAGCGCCCACAGCGTCGCCGCGATGCCCAGGGGCGTCAGCGCGAGCCCTGTCTTGCAAAGGAAGCCCAGCCCCACGGCCGCACCCGCCGCCAGGCCCCAGCGCCAGGAGCCCCGGCGCGTGGCATGGAACAGGAGCGCCACCGCGACGGCGTTGCAGCCCGTCAGGGTGCAATCCGTCACGTCGCCGAAGATGCGCCCCTGGACGAGCTGCCAGCCAAAGGGCATGGCGAGGAAGCCCGCCGCGCCCAGCACGGCCCAGAAGCGCCCGGCGGGCCGGCGCGCGATGAGGAAGATGGACACCGCCGCGGCCAGGTGCCCCAGGAGCGAGGCCAGCCGCAGCGCCAGCGGCGTCACGCCCACCACGTGCATCATCAGCGCGCCGAACCAGAAGGGCCCCGTGGGCTTGTGCATCCACACGTGCGCGGCCCACCAGTGGCGCGGGTCCGCGGGAAAAATCGGGTCCTTGTAGATGTGCGGCGTGAAGAAGGTGTCGTACGTGCCGCGCGTGGCGGCCTGATGCATCGCCTCGTCCCAGATGTAGATGGCCGGGTGCGCCAGGTGAGGCGCCAGCTGGGCCAACCCCCAGACGACGAGCGCCACGATGAGCAGGCCATCGAGACGCTTCTGAAAGTCATCGGGGGGCGCGGCGG
>NZ_JAAIYB010000893.1 GCF_010894475.1 Myxococcus vastator | reverse complement strand
GGACGCCCCCACCCGAGCCGTTCCATTTGACTTTCCGCGCCAAGGGAACAAGACATGGGCCCGCAAGTTGGCAACCGGGTTGCGCGTACCCCGTGACCCACCTTTACCCAGGCTTCCCTCCATGACGCCCTTCCTCTCCCTGGCCCAGACGAGTCACACCGAGCTTGGCTGGCTCAGCAGCAAACTGCTCGGCGTGACGCTCACCTCCGCCGAGTGGGTGCTCTGGGTGCTCGTCATCCTCTCCGTGCTCTCCATCGCCATCATGCTGGAGCGCACGGTGTACTTCGCGCGCCACCGGCTGCCGGACTCGGAGGCCCTGGCGGTGCGGCTGGCCCGCGGCGAGTACGACGTGGCCCGCAAGGCCATTGAAGGCAAGACGGGCATGGAGGCCGCCATCATCCGTGAGGCCCTGGCCTCCGCCGACCAGGGCGCGGACACGGTGGAGCAGGTGATTGCCTCCACGCTGTCTCGCGAGCGCCCCCAGTACGAGCGCTTCCTGTCGTACCTGGGCACGCTGGGCAACAACGCGCCCTTCATCGGGCTGTTCGGCACGGTGCTGGGCATCATCAAGGCCTTCAACGACTTGGGGAAGATGAACGCCCAGGGCGGCGGCGGAGCCATGCAGCAGACCGTCATGGCGGGCATCTCCGAGGCGCTCGTCGCCACGGCCGTGGGTCTGGCGGTGGCGATTCCGGCGGTGGTGGCCTTCAACGTCTTCAACCGCCAGCTCAAGACGCTCACCAGCCGCACCAATGCCCTGGGCTACGCCCTGGTGGGCAGCATGCGCGCCGAGCGCCCCGCGGCGGCCAGCACGGCCACTGCGGCTCGCGCCGCGGAGGCCCGCTAGGCCATGGCGGGCGGCGCGCAGGACAACGACGACGAAATCACCGGCATCAACGTCACCCCGCTGGTGGACGTGGTGCTGGTGCTGCTCATCATCTTCATGGTGACGGCCAACTTCATCGTCCGCG
>NZ_JAAIYB010000892.1 GCF_010894475.1 Myxococcus vastator | reverse complement strand
AGTAGAAGGTGTCCCAGTTCGTGGAAGAATGTGAACCAAAATTGGTCGTCGCTAAGATGCCGAAAGCTCAAAAGAAGCATGATCTTGGTTGCCGACAGTAAGCGGACGGCTCCCCTGGCTCGGCATCCGCTGGTGGCGCGCGACACGACGAAAGCAATACCGCAGGCTTGGCAAAGGCTCTTTATCTTGGGGAGAAACCTCCTGGGGTCTTCTGTGCGTGTAAGCTTCCGGAACTCCGGCAAGAGTTCCCGTAGTTTTTTTGGACTCCAGTCGGCGCACTCTGTTCGGGTGGCTTCGAGTTCGCCGGCTCGGAGCCAGACGGCAAGCGATCCAGGGTGAGAAGTGAGAGCCCTCGATGTTTTTTGTCTCACCAGCGTCGGTAGTTGCTCGATGGTCTCGCGGCAGCTCTTGGGATCTTCCTTGCCGAAGAACTGGACAACTTCTGCTATGGTTTCAGCGTGCGAATGCACTGGTTGGATGAAAGATCTGGCTCTCATCTCATCTAGTGGGAGTTGATCGAGTAGTTGCTTCTCGGCTTGGCGCTGGACGAGATCGGCGCGGTAGATCTTCTCTCTCTCTAGCCAGAAGGACACTGACAACCCCACAGTGTCAGCCAAGAATGAGGCGAGTTTGGAGTCGAGCTCCAAGTGTCCCTCAAACAACATCTCTGCTTTCTTCGAGCCTAGATGTTCGACAATGGCCCGATGGGAGTTGTGTGCTGTCCCTCGGGAAATCAGGTCTGCGACCGTCGCACCAGGCGGCGGGATCCAGTCGGAATCAAACTTGACTTTGTTCATAGGAACTCATTGGGGGCTGCAGCCGTTGCACGAGATTGAGATTATTTTGATGCGAGTGACTCTTGCCCAGACTGTCGGGTCGTTCTTGGTTTTAGGGTGATTGGGCACAAGAATGGCGTTGTGGCCTTCAGAGATTGGTAGTGCTAGCGCTGGACGGGCTTCGGCCACACAGTCCTGGAC
>NZ_JAAIYB010000891.1 GCF_010894475.1 Myxococcus vastator | reverse complement strand
GATCGACTACCACAAAAAGGACAGCGAGAAGACTCCCTTTCCGATGACATCGACGAACTGGCCATACCTGAAGACAGCGGTGCTCTTCTTGCCCTCCTGGGATGCATCCGCGAAAGAAACAACGGCACTCAGTTCAGCCGGTCCATGGACGAACTGCCAGGCATCGATGAACAGGTTTTCCTACTTGCAGACAAGAACCTAAACGGATTCATGAATGTAGTTTCGACCAACTCAAAAACTGCCAAGAACACCCCGCTACATTTCGGACAATTCAGTCTCGACCTTCGCGCCGACGCATTCCTCGACGGAAACAAGCTTTTCCAACGGCATGCCGCACTGCTTGGAAGCACAGGAAGCGGAAAAAGCTGGGCCGTCGCAAGAATTCTCGAACAGGCAAACCAGCTACCAGACTCAAACATCATTCTGCTGGATTTACACGGCGAATACAGCAAATTAACATACGCACAGCAATATCGAATCGCCGGCCCCGCCGATCTCGCGACCCCTGGAGCGAATGTACTTTTCCTGCCCTACTGGCTTCTTTCATTCGAAGAGATGCAGACTCTTTTCGTAGAAAGGAGCGAATTCACAGCACACAATCAGACACTGGCCATTCACAACATCATCTCCGAGCTAAAAAAAGAAACACTTCAACTTCTCGGGAAGAGCGAAATTTTAAGCCAGTTCACTATAGACAGCCCGGTTCCCTTCTCCATAGATAAGGCAATTCAGCAACTTTCAGAAATGAACTCGGAGAGAGTTGCCGGGTCGAGCGGAAAACAAAAAAACGGAGATTTCCATGGGCAATTCAGTCGATTAATTGCTCGCCTCGAAAGCAAAAAGACAGATCGCCGATACGGATTCATGTATCAAGCTCCGCAGGCATGGAACGACTACAAGTCCCTACACAAGCTTGCCGAACGACTGCTAGACTACGGTCCCAGCGACACAGGCAAACCCAAAGGCATCAAAGTCATAAAC
>NZ_JAAIYB010000890.1 GCF_010894475.1 Myxococcus vastator | reverse complement strand
CCTCCAGCGTCGAGGCCATGGTGAAGCCGTCGTGGTACACGCTGGCCTCGGGACGGATGGCGTCGTCGCGGTACAGGCCCAGCTTCAGGTAGTTCATCTCCTTGCCGAACTGCGTCGCGATGGAGGTCTTCGGCACGACGACCTCGTTGTTGTGCCAGAGCTGGACGAAGCCCTTCTTCGCGTCGGGCGACCACTTCACCTGCAACACGAAGTCGCTCCAGTCCCCGCGCTTGAGCGGGGCCGTCCACAGCACCTTTCCATTCACTCCGCCCACGCGCATGTGCATCTCTTCGCCGCGCACGTAGAACTCCAGCGGCGGCGAGCCGCAGCAGCCCTCCTGGTGCCACTGCGCGAAGACCTGCCAGCTGTCATCGAGCGGGTAGTCGGCG
The DNA here is from genome assembly GCF_010894475.1 of Myxococcus vastator. GTDB lineage: Bacteria > Myxococcota > Myxococcia > Myxococcales > Myxococcaceae > Myxococcus > Myxococcus vastator. Next base: position 596 of record NZ_JAAIYB010000890.1, on the reverse strand, counting down.
GGAAAGAGCGTGCTCCACTTGTAGTACCAGGTGGAGTCCGCCTTCTCCTGGCTGATGTAGAGCAGCTCATTGCGGTTGCCGCTGGCGTTGATGGGGTCATCGCCCTGGCGCACCGTGGCCTTCAGCGCATAGCGGCCCTCGCGAACCACATCCGTCACCACTTGGAGACGGCTGTTGGAGACGCTCTGACTGCGCGTCCACTGCGAGGTGTTGCCCGTCTCGAAGTCGCCTTTCCACACCACGTCCGCGGAGGCGAACGAGGGAATCAGAGACACCAGGGCGGCGAGTCGAAGCAGCTGCGTCAAGCGAGGTCCTTTCGTTCCAGGTTGGCGCAGTGGGACACTCAGGCGGACGTGCTACTTCCCGCTCGTGCCCTCTCGTCAAACCCTCGGGGGGACGTGGGCCCGCCATCTCATGTGGAGGGCTGCCTGACAGGCGGGCCGCTGGCGCCATGCCGGCTTTTTCCACCCAGGAGGCAGTGATTCCGGAGGGATGCGCGGAGGACCTGTACTCAAGGTTTTCGGCGCAAGCCGTCTCCAGGTCAGGCCGCCTGGTTCACGGTCTGACGACCCAGCGAAGCGTGGGCGGGCGGTAGG
>NZ_JAAIYB010000088.1 GCF_010894475.1 Myxococcus vastator | reverse complement strand
CGACCCACACCGAACTCCCGCACGCCGCCCCGGCCCCCCGCCCGCGGTCGGCCACACAGTCCTCCTCGAAGAAGGCCCTGTGGACCGGACGCGTCCTGAGCGGCATCGCCGTCCTCTTCCTGCTGTTCGATGCCACCGGCAAACTGCTCCAGATTCCCGAGGCGCAGCAGGGCACCGTGGAGCTCGGCTACCCCGTCAGCGTGCTCTTCGGCCTGGGCGTCGTTCAGTTGGTGTGCCTGGCCGTGTACCTCATCCCGCGCGTCTCCGTGCTGGGCGCCATCCTGTGGACGGGCTATCTCGGAGGCGCGGTCGCAACCCACGTCCGGGTCGGCAACCCGCTCTTCTCCCACATGCTCTTCCCCGTCTACATCGCGACGCTGCTCTGGCTGGGGCTGTGGCTGCGCGATGCGCGGCTCCGCGCCGTCCTTCCGGGCCGGGCCACCTCGCCATAGTCTTTGGGGGCCCCGAAACTCGGCGAGAGCCGTTGCGCGCCAGGCATTGCGCTCCGGCCATTCCATACAATTGGTGCCTCGCTGCACAGCGATTGACGCTGGCGTGCCGCGCTCCACCCGAGTCGAGAGCCTCTGTCCGATGTCCGGCACGGAGCGGCCGCCGGTTGAAGCGCGGACTTTCCACTCGACTCCAGGCACGCGATGTTCGCTCCCCTTCTATCCCCCTCAGGAGAGAGTCGCATGCGCACCCTGCCGCTGCCCCTCATCGTCGCCGCCCTCCTCTCTGGCTGCAGCCAGACCCCAAACCCCACGCCAACGCCCGAGGACTCGGGCGTCCCGCAGCAGGACTCGGGCCTCCCGCCAGATGACGCGGGCGTTCCGCCGGACGACGCGGGTGTTCCGCCGGAGGAGCCGCTTCCCACCGGGCCCCCGGTCCCGCAGGGCCCGCCCAACGTGCCCGAGTTTGATCCGGCCTTCCCCGGGCAGACACGCGTCCCCGCCATCCAGACGCAGACGCCCATCCAGGTCACCGAGATTGCCTCGGGCTTCAGGAACCCCTGGGCCATCGCCTTCCTGCCTGACCAGCGCATGCTGGTGACGGAGAAGCCCACCGGCTCGCTCTACATCGTGACGCCGCAGGGCGCGAAGTCCCCCGCCGTCGCGGGGCTGCCCGCCGTGGATGGCCGTGGCCAGGGGGGCCTGCTCGACGTGGAGGTCGGTCCCGACTACGCCCAGAGCCAGCTCATCTACTGGACCTATGCCGAGCCCCGCCAAGGCGGCAACGGGCTGGCGGTGGCGCGCGCGAAGCTCGTGGACGGCGAGCAGCCTCGCGTGGAGGACGTCCAGGTCATCTTCCGCATGATGCCCACGCTCGAGTCGACGCTGCACTCGGGGGGGCGGCTGGTGTTCACCCCCGACGGCAAGCTGTTCGTCACGCTTGGGGAGCGCTCCATCCTCGCGGGCCGGGTGCAGGCGCGGGACGTGAAGAGCCATTTCGGCAAGGTGGTCCGCATCAACCCCGACGGCTCCGTACCCCAGGACAACCCCTACGTGAACGACCCGGAGGCGAAGCCGGAGATATGGTCGGTGGGCCACCGCAACATCCTGTCGGCGGCGCTCGACAGCCAGCACCGGCTGTGGACGGTGGAGATGGGGCCGCGCGGGGGTGACGAGCTCAACCGCCCCGAGGCCGGCAAGGACTACGGCTGGCCCACCATCGGGTATGGCGAGGAGTACTCCGGCGCGCCCATCCACGAGAGCCCCCGGGGCCCGGGCATGGAGCAGCCCGTGTACTACTGGGACCCGGTGATTTCTCCCTCGGGGATGACCATCTACACGGGGGACCTGTTCCCCGAGTGGCGGAACAACGTCTTCATCGGAGGCCTGTCCAGCCAGGCGCTGGTGCGGCTCATGATGCGGGATGACCGCGTGGTGGGCGAGGAGCATCTCCTCAAGGACCAGGGCGCGCGCATCCGCGAGGTGGTGCAGGGGCCCGACGGAGCCCTCTACCTGCTCACCGACGCCACCAACGGAAAGCTGCTCAAGGTGACGCCGCGCTGAAGTCACCGCCGGCCACGGCGCACTCCACGCTCCCCGAGCGACTCCGGTCCTCGGGGGGTGAAGGAGCGCGCCGGGTGGGCTTCCGCCAGGGCCTTGGGAACGGCCAGGCGGCCGAGCGTCACCATTCCGCCCGAGCCAGGCCTGTTTCGCCTACGCTGCGCGCCGTCCCTTGAAAGGCCGGTGTGCGTCGCATGGGTGGTCGTGTCCTCTCTCCAGTCCTCCTCGTCGGTGCCGGCACGGGGGAGGCCACGTGCGGCATCCTGTACCTGGCGGGCTACCTGCGACGCGGCGGCATCGAGGCCTTCGTGCGGCTCTACGACGGGGATGAGTCCGAAGCCGAGGTGACACGCACCTTCGAGAGCCTCCTGCGCCGCGTGCGCCCGAAGCTCGTGGGCATCAGCCTCAAGTGGTTCCACCACGTGGACCGCGCGCTGCTCATCGCGAGGACGGTGCGGCGGATTGACCCCTCCATCCGCATCGTCGTGGGAGGCAACTCCGCGTCGTACTGGTGGAAGGAGCTTAGCGGCTACGACAGCATCGACCACATCGTGCTGGGCGACGGCGAGGTGCCCCTGCTGGCGCTGTGCAACGGCGAGGAGGCGCCGGTCAACGTCGTGTCGAGGAGCCCGGACGGCCGCCCGCGCCGGCTGCCGCTGGAGTACGTGCAGCGCGCCACGAACACGGACGACATCTACTACTCGCACTTCAACGACCTCTTCCTCAGCCAGATGGACCAGCACTCGTTCTCCGGCTGGGTCGCGCCCGGCAAGGGGTGCGGTGAGAACTGCCTGTATTGCGGCGGGGCGCGCGGCAACCAGAAGGCGGACTTCGGGCGCGCGAAGCCCTTCCTGCGCGCCGAGGAGAACGTGCGCCGCGACCACCAGGAGATTGCCAGCCGGACGTGGCAGATGCGCTACGACTTCGCGGGCAGCACCGCCGGGTTCCTGAGCAGCACCTGGGCGGGCGTGGACCTCTCCCACCACTGCTGCACGTACTTCCTGTGGGGCGTGCCCCGGGTGGAGCTGATGGCGGCGCTGGCCGCGACGTTCCAGCGCGTCTACATGGTCATCGACATCGGCTGCTTCTCCGAACAGCAGCGGCTGGAGCAGATGGGCCGGGGCCTGCTCAAGCCCTGCGCGAAGGACCGCGAGCTGCTGGAAGTCATCGACGCCTGCCGCAAGTACCCCAACCTGGACATCGAAATCTCCGGCATCGGGGGCCTGCCCTTCGCGAGCAAGGCCACGCTGGCGGAGGAGCTGCGGCTCGTGGAGCGCATCATCGGCCTGGACTGCGTGGTGGGCTACCAGCGGCTCGAAGCACAGCCCGGGGCGCTGGTGACGCAGCACCCCGCGCGCTTCGACATGGTGACGGAGGCGAAGACGTTCGCGGAGTTCCTCGACTACTTCGAGCGCCGCGAGCCCGGTGACGTGTCCGTGCCGATGATTCGCTTCCGCGACGAGGGCCTGGAGGCGGAGGTCCAGCACACCTCCGACCGGGTGGACGCGCTGGCATGGAAGCACCGCGACACGCGCAAGCGCGTCGCCATTCAGGGCAGGACGCGGCTGCGCAACACCGCGCCCTGGACCCAGCGCTTCACGCTGGGGGAGTGGCTGGGCAGCCACCGCGCCCCCCCGAAGCTCGCGGGTGAGGCGGTGACAGTCTTGCGCTCCGTGGATGGCATCACGATGAGCTGCGCCCCTTCTGTCAGCCCGAAGCGGTTCTCCGACCCCACGCTCACGCAGGGCGAGGACGGCGCCATCCTCCTGGCCGCCCTGGCCGCCTTCGAGCACCCCACGAGCGTCTCCAGCGCGGTGTCGAAGCTCGGCGCGAAGGCCCGGCTCGACCCGCATTCCGCGCGAGAGGTCATCGACCACCTGGTGGACGGACGCTTCCTCCAGCCGGCGTGAGCTTTCGCACCGTGTGGAGGTGAAGGCCGCTCGGGCGGTGGGCGAGGCGGGGCTCGACGGATTCCCCGCCCCCGGGAGCGGTGGGGCGAAAAATCGGCCGGAAAGGGCCATGTCACACGCGGCCCCGGCTGCGTCGTCCTGGGGTGGAAGGCAGGCACTTCCGCCCTGCACGACACACAGGAGCTCCCCATGAAGCCCCGGATGAACGCGTTCGCCGTCGCCCCCGATGCGATGAAGCTGACCCTCGAGTACGGCCAGAAGCTGCTGGAGCTGGGCCTGGAGAAGAGCCTCCTGGAGCTGGTGAAGATCCGCGCCTCGCAGATGAATGGCTGCGCGTTCTGCATCCACATGCACACCCGGGACGCCCGCGCGCACGGGGAGACCGAGGAGCGCATCTACCTGCTGGACGGCTGGCGCGAGTCGCCGCTCTACACGGAGCGCGAGCGAGCGGCCCTGGCCTGGACGGAGGCCCTGACGCACGTCTCCCAGACGCACGCGCCCGATGAGGACTACGCTGCCCTCACGCCGCACTTCTCGGAGCAGGAGATCGTGCACCTTACCCTGCTCATCGGGATGATCAACACCTGGAACCGCATCTCCGTGGGGTTCCGCTCCATTCACCCCGTCACCGCTCCCCGCACCGAGGCCGCCTGACGTGAACCCCGCTGACGCCTTCGACCCGCTGCGCCCCCGCTTGCTCCGCATCGCCTACCGGATGCTGGGCATCGTCGCGGAGGCCGAAGACGTGGTGCAGGAGGCGTACTTGCGCTGGCACCAGACCGACCGCGCCGCCGTGCGCGACGCCGAGGCCGTGCTTGTCCGGACGGTGACGCGGTTGTGTCTGGATGTCTTGAAGTCCGCCCGCGTGCGCCGCGAGGAGTACGTGGGCACCTGGCTTCCGGAGCCCATCGTCGAAGCGGTGGAGGGTGATGACTTGACGCTGACCCTGATGATGGCCCTGGAGCGGCTGTCCCCTTTGGAGCGCGCCGCCTTCCTCCTGCACGACGTGTTCGGCATGGACTTCGACGAGGTGGCGAAGGCCATCGCCCGCGACCCGGCCGCCTGCCGCCAGCTCGCCAGCCGCGCGCGGGCCCACGTGCGCGAGGCCCGGCCCCGCTTCCCCGTGTCGGAGGCCCAGGGCCGTGAGCTGGCCTCGGCCTTCTACGCCGCGTCCCGGAGCGGGGACATGGGCGCGCTCCAGGCGCTGCTGGCCCAGGACGTCGTCGTGTACTCCGACGGCGGCGGCAAGGTGAAGGCCGCGCTCAACCCCATCCATGGCCAGGAGAAGACGCTGCGCCTCTTCGAGGGCTTGCTGCGCCGCCTGGATGTGAATTACTCGCAGCTGGTGCACGAGGGCTTCATCGACGGACTGCCCGCCTTCGTCACCCTGGAGAAGGACGGCACGCTCCAGACGACGGCCCTGGCGGTCGAGGATGGCCGCGTCGTCGCCATCTACGTCATCCGCAACCCCGACAAGCTCCGCGCGGTCCGTGCGCTGGTGGGAGACAAGCTGCCGACTTGAGCGCCACCCCGGCGGCCCCACCCTCGCCGTGGGCCACGGGCGCAGGTGTTCGTTCAAGGCGCGACGAAGCCCGCGTGGCGTCGCCCGGCGTCTGTCCATTCGCCCGCTTCGGCCTGAATACCGCGTTGCGACCACCCGCCCCCGCCGTGGACCCTGCTGCCGGACTGATGTTGCAAGGGGGCAATTCATGCGTGGACTGTCAAAGCAAACTCGTGGCTGGGGCGCTTTGCTCCTCGGGGGGCTGCTCACCCTGGCGTGCGACGGTGAAGCGGAGCTGTTCGAAGGGAGCTCCCCTTCGAAAGAGGACGTCGAGGCCGGGCTTCATGGTCCAGGGAGTCAGGGGCCCTACCCGAACTGGACGACCCCGAGCTTCTCGACGGCGGCCCAGGTGGCCGAGGACGGAAACCAGTTCTTCGTGGCCTGGTCCGATGGCCGCCCCGGCCGCTTCTACGCCGCGCGCGTCTCGAAGAATGGCCGGTTGCTGGACCCGGATGCCATCTCCCTCAACCCCGAGCTACGGCCTGACGCCTACTACCACGCGACCGCGTTCGATGGCCGGCAGTTCCTCGTCGTCTGGACCGGAGACAGCTCCATCTTCCTGACGCGCGTCAACCGGAACGGGACATTGGACGGCCCGCCGGTCACGCTCTTCACCCCCACCGACCACCAGCCCGCGGGCTCCCCGGGCATCGCCTGCCACGACCGCAAGTGCCTGGTGGCGTGGATTGGCTTCGGCGGAACCGCCAGTGGCGCGGTCCGCGGCATCACCCTGAACACGGCGAAGCCGGGCTTCGACGTCCAGGAGGTCTTCATCTCCAACCAGCTGTCCGCCATCAACTCCTATGGCGTCGCGGTGGCCTGGTCCCATGACCGGTACCTGGCGACCTGGACGGACATTCGCTTCGGCGGCCAGGACATCTTCGCCGCGAGAGTCCGGCGCACGGGCGCGGTGCTCGACCCGGACGGCTTCGTCATCTCCGCTGCGCCGGGCAATCAGAACTTTTCGGCGGTGACGGCGACGAAGCAGGGCTTCTTCGTCGCCTGGAGCGACGCACGCCATGGCACCGCCGACATCTACGGCGCCCGCGTGAAGGACGGGACCGCGAACGTCCTGGACCCCAGCGGCATCCCCATCGCCACCTCGGGCACGAATGACCTCTCGCCCAAGGTCGCCTCCGAGGGCCACCAGGTGCTCGTCACCTGGAGCGCGCTGACGGCCGACACCGGCCGCGTCCGGGGCGCCCGGGTGAAGCTGAACGGGGACGTCCGCGACCGCCGCGGCTTCGCCATCTCCCGGGGCGCGGCGGCGCGTCAGCTCGTGTCCGGCAACGTGGCCTATGCCAACGACAAGTACTTCGTCGTCTACGGGCGTGCCCCCGTACTGGATGAACCGCCCTACCAGGTCACCGTGGGGACCCGCGTGAAGCAGGATGATGTCTTGGACATCCCAGCCATCCGCATCTCGCACGCGCCTTCGGTCGAACAGCTCGCGCCGTGACGCGCGCCTGAGCCGCCTCACGCCCAGGGGCGGCGCGTGGCCTTCGAGCCCGTCCATTGTTCGCGTTGAACGCGGCTGCCTCAGCGGCTGAACATGGCCTTGACGCTCAGGTCGTTCTGCCGACGGACCTCGGCGACCTTCGTCGCGTCGGCGGCGGCCAGGGCCTTGGGGAGCTTCTCGGCGTCGAGGTCGGCGCAGTACACCGCCGTGCCCGGCTGCTGCCGCCAGGACTCCGACAAGGGGCCCGCGTCGATGGCGTCGAAGCCCAGCGCGTCGACGAGCTGAAGAATCCGCTGTCGCGCCCGCGGGTCATCCCCCGAAACCGGGAGCGCGATGCGCCCCGGTGCCCCACGGGGCAGGCCCTTCGTGTCCAGGCTGCCAGCCTGGATGTTGTTGAAGGCCTTCACGACCGGACGCTTCAGCTGCGCGGAGACCCACTCGCTGTCGGTCTGCCCCGCATCGATGGCGCCGATATGGCCGTCGCGGAACTCCGGGTAGTAGTTGCCCGTGTCGACCACCACGACGTCCGCGGGCACGTCGTCGAACAGGCCGGGTGGCAAGTCCGTGATGGCCTTCTGGGGAATGGTGACGATGACGATGGGGCCCGCGTGCGCCGCGTCGCGAACGGTGACGGGCGTTGCGCCCACGCTCGCCGCGATGGCCGTGACGCCCTCGACGCCGCGCGAGTTCGCCAGTGAAATGTCATGCCCCAGGGCCTTCAGGTGCCGCGCCAGGGTCGCGCCAATGTTCCCCGCGCCGATGATTCCGATGTTCATGGGACGAGCAACCTAATGAGGCGGTCCTCGGCGCGCTCGTCATTCCGCACCCTTCGGCATGGCCCGGTGCATCAATCACACACGCGCCATGAACAATTACAGCAACACATCAAGAGGTTGTCTCTGTCGTGCGGGCTGGCAAGGTGCACCCCATGACACATCAGCGGCTGAAGAGGATTGGCGTGGTGGGCGGGGGCGCCATGGGGTGCGGTATCGCGCTCGAGCTCGCCATCGCCGGCAGACAGGTGGTGCTCTACAACACGCGCGCTGACAGCAGCGAGCGGGCGCGCGCGAAGCTGGAGCGAGACGCGGCGCTGCTGGTGGAGACGGGCCTGCTCGCTCCACAGCAGGCTCCCGCCGCGCTCGGACGCATCCGCCGCACCACGGTGCTCGCCGAGGCCGCCGTGGAGCAGGACCTGGTCATCGAATCCATCCCGGAGGACCTTGCCCTCAAGCAGCAGCTCTTCGGCGAGCTGGACCGGCTCGCGGCCCCCGACACCCTGCTCGCCACCAACACCACCGCGCTGAGCGTGACGGCCATCGCCCGGGATTGCACGCGGCCCGAGCGCGTCCTCTCTGCCCACTACTACCTGCCCGCGCACCTCATCCCGCTGGTGGACGTCATCCCCGGCGAGAAGACGTCCCCCGACGCGGTGGAGACGGTGCGGCGGTTCCTCGAGGAGCTGGGCAAGTCGCCCGTGGTGTTCTCCAGGGACGTGCCGGGCTCCGTCGGCCCGCGCCTGCAGCAGGCCCTCATCGGTGAGGCCATCCGGCTGGTGCACGAGGGCGTGGCCACGCCGGAGATGGTGGACCGCGTGCTCACCCAGGGCGTCGGACGGCGCCTGGGCGCTTCGGGTGTCTTCGACCGGCTGGACCTGGTGGGGCTGGACTTCATGACGGCCCTCCTCCACGGCGCCGGCCGCCCCGTGCCGCCCGTGCTCGCGCAGAAGGTGGAGCGCGGCGAGCTGGGGCAGAAGACGGGCCAGGGCTTCTACGCCTGGACGCCCGAGTCCACCGCCGCCTACGAGGAGCGCATGGCCCGCCACCTCGCCACCCAGCTTCGTGAGGACCGGGCGGCGGGCCGCCTCCGCGCGCCCACGGCGGAGCTGGAGGAATGAGGACGGAGGCCGTCCTGCTGGACTCGGCGGTGCTGTCGGACTTCCTGGTGGACGCCATCCGCGAGTACACCACCTGCACCCCGGAGCTTCCGCCCCGGAGCTGGGCCGTGCTGCTGGGGCGCGTCGTAGGCGACGCGATGCGCGTGGAGCGTGTTCGCTTCGCCACCAACATCCGCGAGACGGATGAGCGCGTGCTCCAGGAGTTCGACGCCACCATCATCCCCCGCTTCGGCGCCTGCTACGCCAACGGGCGTCGTGGCTTCTGGTGCGAACCGCGGGAGCTGCTGCGCATCACCACCGAGGCGGAGGCCCAGGGACTGGACGTGCTCGGCTCCATCCACCTGCACCCGGACTGGCACCGCATCGGCCCGCCCCACGAGCGCGGCCTGCGCGTCAGCCAGGATCCCACGCCCATGGACCGTCACCTCTTCCACGGCAGCGGCTGGCCGCTCAACCTGATTCTCTACCTGGAGCGGCGCGAGGGCCGACTCTACCACTCCGTCGGAGCGTGGGCTCCGCCCGATGGCTCGGAAGCTGGCGCGGGCTGTCGCGCGCTGGCCATCCGCATGGAGACTCCAGAGCGGTGAAAGTGGAGGCGGCGGGAATCGAAGCCACCGCCAAGGGTCCCCAACAAGCGCGCTTCAGCACTGTTCGTGACGACTGGCGCTCAGTGCCTGTGACACGAGAACAAGAGGGGCGCGAGCGCGCCCTTCACCTCGTACGAAAACGAATCGCCGTGCTTATCGGAGGTGGCCCACTTGATTTCGGGTTGGGCCTGGAGCCACGTCACCGTAGCGGGAAGGTTGGCGCAGGGGTCGCGGAAGGCGTCGAAGAACTTGCGTTCGAAGGCCTTCCACTTCGCGTAGGACTCACTCGCCTCCCGGTCCTGCTCGGCCACCTCCTCCTTCGTGACAATCTTCACGTCCACCGGATGGCTCCGCAGGGTGCTCCCGTCGGGGAAGCCCAACTCCAGCGCCAGCCGCACGGTGCGCGGCGCCTTCGTGTCGATGGCGACTTGAAATCGTTGCTCGCGCTCCGTCTCCTGCACCTTCGCCTTCTGGAGCCTCCGGGCGACGCCCCCCTTCGCGTCAAGTTCGACCAGGGCCACCTTGGACGGCATGGGAATGACCTCGGACGGGCGAGCCCCGAGCTCGAGGCTTCCGTTCTCGCCGACCTCGAATTGCTTGATGGGCCACGTGTCGTCCTCGCTCCTGGACTGGCCCGCCAACGCGAGCTGGTTGCGCGGGTCCTTCGCCATGTAGGGCGTCGGCTGATTGCAGACCACGGCCAGCGTGGCGGTGAAGTCCCGCGTCTCGACGGGGGCGCCCTTGCAGTGCAGCGCTCCACGCAGTTGGACTTTCAGTGGAGGCGACGTGCTTGCACATGCCCGCCGCACCGCGGCAGGCGCCCAGAGCGGCAGGTCCACGGTGAACTTCGAGCCACCGCGGGCGGAGTCGGAAGGCAACAGCGTCTGGGGAAGGCCGCGCGCGGCACCGCCGAGCACCACCTTCTCCAGGGGCCCCGGACAGGTCGCGGTCAGGGTGGCGCGGGCGTAGACCCGGGCCGGCGTGAAGCCTCCGCCCGTCATGGCCTTCAGTGCGCCCGCGACCACGTAGGCCGTGGTCTCCTGCGCCAGCGTCAGCTCGGGCCTGGGCGGGGGAGGTCTCGCGTTCATCAAAAGGCGCATGTGGTACTGCGCCTGCTGGCGCGGCGTCAGCCTCGCGACCTGTTCTTTCGGGAGGGGAATGACGGGGAACTCCTCGGCCGGGCGCGGGTCGGTCCGCGCGAGTTCCACGCGCAGGAACCTCTTGTCCGCCCAGACCTGCAGTTGGAGCGGCTCATCCCACGTGGGAATAAGCGCATCGTGCAGGTCGACCAGGGAGAGCGTCGTGATGGGCCCGCTCGCGAAGCGCCGCACAGGCGCGGTGATGCGCTCGATTCGCATCCCGGGCTCGAGCCCCGCACGGGCGGCGACGCTCCCGCGCTCGACTCGCGTCACCGTCACCTGCTCGCCGTCCGCCTGGACGGTGAAGCCGAGGGGCTCCACGGTGACGGACCCGGTGATGGCCATGGGCGCTGCCGTGAGCAACCATGCGCTCGTGAGCGCGGACGTCATGACCGCCAGGAACATGGAACGACCTCCTGACCACAGCATTGCAGGAGGGCCACTGTGGCGTCACGTCTGTTGACTGCCCGCGAGCTGCTCGCCGAACTTGGATACAGCCTCCAAGCGACAAAGTAGATGCAGGAGGGAGCGGCCCACCCAGAGCGGGATGCGCAGTCCCGGTACATCAACGCCGAAGCCGCTGCGTTTCAAGCACGAGGCCAGCCAGTCAAGCGGCGCTACCGGCTTGGGAACTCCGAGCTGAAGGCGCTCAACATCACGCCCGCCGATTTTCATGGTGAGTGGAACTCCGTCGTCAGGCCGCGCCCGAACTCGTCATTGAAGCTCCAGCCCTTACACTGTAAGATGTAGGTTTTGGACCGGAGACTGCGCCGATGCGAATCGTGGCGGTGGGAATGAGTTCCAGCCTCGGTCCTTCGACGACGGCCTGCGCCGCCTTCCGCGCGGGCATCGTCCGGACAAAGCCCTCCGAGTCGGTGACCACGTTCGCACCTGGCGACAGTGAGCCCCAGCCCGTCTTCGTCCACGAGGTGCTGGGTTCGACCTTCGGCTTCACGGGCGAGGGGCGGCTCGTGGCCCTTGCCATGGAAGCGCTGGAGGACCTGCGGACCTCCGTGCCGCTGGAGTCACTGGGACGCGAAGCGGGCATCTTCCTGGCCCTGCCGGACTTCTCGGATGGCTCGGGGCCCGTGGAGCTCGCGGCGGCCACCGAACGACTGGGGCGCCGCATCCTGAAACGAGCGCTGGAGGGACTCGGCGTCTCCTGGCCGGAAGAGCGTTGGAGATTCTTCAGCGGCGGCTCCGCGGGCTTCGCGCTCGCGCTGGAGTCCGCCCAGCGGGCGATGGAGCGCCATGACTACGAGACGTGCGTCGTGGGCGCCATCGACTCGCTCGTGGAGCCAGGCACCCTCCGCTACCTGCTGAGCGAGCGTCGGCTGAAGACGACGGACAACCCGGTGGGCCTCGTACCGGGTGAGGCGGGCGCCATCCTGGTGCTCCGCAAGGGCCCGTCCAGGCTCGAGCCGGCGACCGGGCCCACCGTGGACATCGCAGCCGTTCACCTCGGACGCGAGCCTCACGCACGTGGCGCGAAGCTGCGGCCCGATGGAATGGCGCTCGCGGCCTGCGTGCAGGCGGTGCTGAGTGCCGGCCCAGGCGCCAAGGACGACGTGCTGTTCATCACGGACCTCAACGGCGAGGAGGTGCGCGCCTGGGAGTGGGGCTGTGCGCTGCTACGCCTGAGGGGGGATGGCGCGGTCGCAGGGGATTCGCCCTTCTGGATTCCAGCCACGGGCTTCGGTGACGTGGGCGCGGCAGCGGGCGCGGTGGGAGCGGCGCTCGCGCGGCATGCGTTCCTTCGGCACTACGCGCCCGCGCGTCGCCTCGTCGTCATCTCGCAGTCGGACTCAGGGGAGCGTGCCGCGTTCGCCCTGTCATCCAGTGGTATCCCAGGAACCGGAGGTCGCACGTGAACAACTCCAGCGGTGGCAGGCGAGCAGGCGTGGCGATGACGCTCAAGGAGCTCATGCAGGGCACCTTCGAGCTGTATGGGAAGGTCGTCTCCGACGGGCGGCCCAACATCCGCAACTTTGGCCCAGCGCCTGGCAGCGGCGGCGCGATGAAGCGCAATGAGCCCCGGAAGAAGCAGACCGACGACACGAAGAAGCGAAAGAAGGACGCCAGCCAGGAGGAGGCGGCACCCCACGCCAACCCCCAGTATCCCAAGCGCGCCAGCCTCTCCAAAGGCACTCAATACAACAAGAATGGCGCCAGCTACATCCGCGGCTCCCGGCCCACCGAGTACAACACCTACCCGCACCTGGGCCCCGCGGCCTTCCAGGCGGACGTACAGTCACGGGCCAGCATCACCCAGCCGGGCAACTTCAACCCGTCGCTGAGCGGTGTGAGCCAGCCCTATGCGTGGCGGGGCCACCACCTGATTCCGGGCGAGGCGTTCTACACCGAGGACTCCACGGGAAAGCCCATCTTCGACGAGCCCGAGAACTTCGACATCCTGTTGCAGACCCCCTATGACATCGACCACGGCCACAATGTCATACTGCTCCCGTATGAAGCCTGGGCGGTACCTGTCCACGCGCTGATCTGCCATCCCAACAACCACAATGACTACTCAAGGGATGTCATTCAGCGACTGAAGAGCATCGACAACGAAATCGACACCCTGCGCGGGCAGGCCACGGAGCACGAGGCCATCGTGGCCAACGTGTTCAGTCAATTGAAGGACCTCGAATCGGACCTCTGGGAAGACCTGCTCGATGAGTCCCGGAGCGCCGTCCGCAGCGCCGCGGAGGGCGAGCTGTACGAAGGCCCCTGGTGTCGCTGGAAGACACAAGATGACAAGGAGTACGTCTGGCCTTCACTCTGGTAGGCCAGCAACAGGAGCCCCCGTGAGCTTTTCGCTACTATGTGACAAAAATGACGGCGCCCTGCTGGATGCCTATCCGGAGGGAGGCCCCGAAGGGTGGCGCTACCTGGTGTCCCAGCGCCTGGCGGCCGAGTACCCCTCGGGCGGTCTCACCATGGGGTTCTCGCCCAATTTTCCGGATCGGCGAAAGCTCTATGACTTCGTCGACAGCATCCTCGAAATCCGCATCGTCTCTGACCGGGTGCGCCAGGTCATCCAGGAGCTGACGCCCCGTGACGCGGAGTTCCTCCCCGTCACGCTCGTGGACCACCAGAAGGACGTCGTCGCGCGTGACTACTTCATCATGAACGTCATCGCGGACCGGGATGTCATCGACCTGGAGCGCTCCACCGTCCGGATGAGCCATCTCCTCAAGGACAACATCAGCCGGGTGTCGGAGCTGAAGCTCAAGGAAGACATACCACCCGATGGCCCGAAGCTCTTCCGGCCGCGACACCTGCGTGGCTACACGATGGTGGACCCGACCGTCCAGGCCGCGCTGACCACCGCGAAGCTGACAGGGGTGAAGTTCCTCCCCGCCAACGGCTGGAACGGCAAGTACCGCTGAGGGGACATGGACATTGACTTTCATCAACTGCGGGAGAATGCGGGGGCGGCGGCGCCAGTCCTCATCTCGCACATTGACCCGGATGGGGAACGGAACCGGTTGATCGAAGAGGTGCGTGAGCTGTGCCGCTGCTTCGTCAACATCGCGGCCGCCACGCTTCTGCTGGAGGGACGTCCGCAACCGTTCTTCCTCAACCTCTGCCGGACCGCGGAGAACTGGCGCCGCCTCCTTCTTCATCTGGAGCGGCGCAAGCTGCAACCACCGCCCGCCTCGTGGGGGCTCATCCCCCTTGCCGGAGTGGTGGCAACGGGACAGTGGGAGCTCGCTCGCCAGGTGGCGGAGCGGATGACGACGACCTGGCAAAAGGACTCAGGCGAGTACGCCGCGGAGTTTGCCTGGACCTCCGCGCTGGCCGGCCTGGTGCTGCACGCAACGCGCGGTGAGGACCCCACGCCGAGAATCCAGGAACTGGCGCGCGTCTCCAAGGAGGAGTGCTGGCCCACGCTCACACAGGCGCTGGTGGACAAGGACACCCCCACATTCCTCTCCGCGTTCTCCGACGCCCTCTCCCATCATGAGGCCCGCACCGAGAAGCTGGCGCGAGGCTTCACACAGCGCGAGGACCACTTCGGCGCGCATCGGTATCTGTGGTTCGAAGGGCTCGCCCTGCTCCGGCTCGCGCACCAGCGCGGGCTCGACGTACCCAACGAACGCTACCGCTACTGCCCGCCCCTGGCCCAGGTGCCGATGACCGAGTCATATCAGGGCGACTGGGTCACCCGTCTCGGCGATGCAGCCTCGGGAACGCCGTGAGGCGCGGCCTCTCCCCAAGAGCGCCTGGCGGGCCGTGGCGACCCTGCCAGGATTGAGTCATTCGAGGAGACACCGATGTCGATCTACGAAACGACCGTTCCCTGCTTCGCGCAGATGCTGCGAGCGCTGCTGGTTTTCCTGCAGAAGGGGGAGGCGCGTGCTCGCGAGCTGGGCTGCGACCCGAAGAACCTGCTTCAGTCGCGACTGGCTCCCGACATGCACAACCTGGCCAGCCAGGTGCAGTTTGTCTGTACCCAGGCGCAGGAAGCAGTGCTGCGGCTTGGCCAGCAGCCGCTGCCGAAGCTCGACGTGCCGGTTGACATGGAACAAGCGAACGCCTTGATTGAGCGCACGCTGCAACTGCTGTCGAGCGCTGACCGGGCGCGGATGGAGGAAGGCGCACAACGCCAACTGTCCATCGAGTTGCCCAATGGCATGGCCTTCGACATGACCGGCGGCGAATACGCACGGAACTGGGTGACACCTCAGTTCTACTTTCACCTAGTCACGGCCTACAACATCCTGCGGCACAACGGTGTGCCGCTTGGCAAGGCCGACTACGTCCAGCACATGTTCGCCTACCTGCGCCAGCCAGCGGCCTGAGTCGAGGGCATCGGGTTTCAACGCGTGAAGAAGCGTGCTCGATACAGGTAGGCTGCGACGCTCCGGCGTCCAGCCCGATGCCCGATGCCCGATGCCCGATGCCCGATGCCCGATGCCCGATGCCCGATGCCCGATGCCCGATGCCCTCAGGTAGCGCTCATGAAGCTCGACAAGCCCGAGAACCTGTTTGCCGCCATCGAGCGGTGCGATGTCTTCGCGGTGGAGGACCTGCTGGCGAAAGGGGCCGACCCCGACGAAGTCGACCTCCACGGCTACCAGGCCACGCCCTTGGCGTATGCCTGCAGTCACGGTGACGAGGCCGCCGTGCGCGCGCTGCTGGACGCGAAGGCCGCTCCGGATGCAGCGGCCTTCCAGCCGCCGCTGGTCGCGGCCACTGAGCATGGCTTTGCCGCCCTGGTGACCTTGCTGGTGAAGGCCGGCGCGGAGGTGAACGCGGGGGACGAAACCGGCGCCACCGCGCTGTGGACGGCCGCCGCGAATGGCTTCGCCGACATCGCACGATGCCTGGTGGAAGCCGGCGCCAATCGCGAGCAGGCGGACAACGACGGCACGTTGCCCGCCATCGTGGCGCTGGAGAACGGCCATGTCGCGCTGTCGAACTACCTGAACGATCCGGCGAGCTACCCGGCCACGCATTCCTTCTGGCGCGGCAGCAAGAAGCGAGCGCGACAGGCGGCGGAGGCACGGCGCGCCCAGGTTGTCGACAGGGCCACGGGCCAGGACGTCCGTGGCGCTGCTGCCGCCGAACCCGAATGGACGTTCTCCGGTGGAATTGCGCGCAGCCAGTGGGCGACCCAGGACTTCCCTTCGGTGGCCGCCGCCGGCAACCTTGAGCTGGTGGGGCGGATGCTGGACGCCGGCCTCGACCCTGACTGGACGCAGTTCAAGGGCAACCCGACGGCCCTGATGCTGGCCGCGCGCAGTGGCGAGCTGGGTGCGGTGGACCTCCTGCTCGCACGCCGCGCCAAGGTGAACCACCGTACGGACAAGGGGCTCACCGCGCTGCACATGGCGCTGTTCAAACCGTCGGCGCGCGTGCACGGCCCCATCATCCGCAGCCTCTTGGCGGCGGGCGCCGATCCCAATGTGCCCGACGATGAAGGACAGCGGCCGCTGCAGCGCGCGCTGGCGCATGCGGTGCCGGCGCTCGTCCAGGCATTGATAGAAGCCGGTGCCGACCCGTTCATACGCGACCGCGCCGGCCGCATGCCCGCCGACTGGGCGCCAACCCATGGCAAGCACGCCGATGCCATCCGCGAACTGCTGGAGACGGCGCGCAAGGGACGGGCGGCCGAATAGTCGACCGCACGAATCCCCTGTCGCGCGGTGGAGCCAGGGGAGGCGCCGGGCGGAGCGTCTGAAGCCTGCGGCGGAGAGGAATGGGCCAGGCAATTCCACCGGGCCCGTGCGTCAAGCTCCGTCCCCGAACGGCGGGACGGAGCCGCGACGTTGCGACGACGCTAACGCGCCGGGACGCGCAGGACCCGGTCGTGCGGCGGCAGGCAGAGATTCTCGGCAGGCACTTCCTGCCCTTCGCTGCCCTGCCCCCACGTCACCACGGTGCCGTCAGCGAGGAAGGCCTGGCTGGCGTTGCTCGTGACGGCAATGCCTACCACGTCCCTCACGTCGGAGGGCGGGGCAATGGCGCTGTCGCCCCAGGCCACGAGGGTGCCATCCGCCTTCAATGCCAGGACGAAGGAATCACCTCCCGCGATGGCCACGACCTCCGTGAGGTCCGCGGGGACGCTCAGGTCCGAAGGGAGGCCGCCGCCCCAGGCCACCACGGTGCCGTCCGCCTGGAGGGCGAAGGCGGCCGTGCGCGACGTGGTCACGCTCACCACGTCGGTGAGCCCCGCCGGAGTCGGGTGGAGGCCGGCCAGGGAGGGCTCACCCCAGACGGAGACGTGATGGGAAGGGAGGACCCCCACGCCCCCATGCGCCCCGCAGGCGACGGTCTGCTGGGGCACCACCCGCACGGAGGTGGTGGTGTGCCGCCGCCAGGGAACACCGGGCGTCACGACGACGTCGTGCTCGCCCGGCCCCACGTGGTGCTCCACCCGCGCCACCACCTGCGTGTCGGACCAGGAGATGAAGTCGGTGACGGCTTCTCCTCCCACCGTCACGGTGAAGGGGCCGCGCTCCGCTCCGAAGCCGGAGCCCGTCAAGGTCAGGTGTCCGCCCTGGACCGCCAGCCTGGGCGCGGAGACCTCGAGCGCGCCCAGCCTCGCCAGGGACAGGCTGACCGGCTGGAGCTGGCCCTCGCTCACGTCCAGCTCCGCCACGGCCTTCGCGTAGTTCGCCTTGGTGGCCGCCAGGGTGTGATGTCCCTGAGGCACGCCCTCCAGGACGAAGTGCCCCTGGGCATCCGTCGTCGCGGTGGCGCCAAGGCCGGAGAGCGACACGGTGACCCCCTCGTGGTGGCGCTCACCTTCGAGCTTGATGATGCCCGCCACCACGCCGGGCCGGCGCTGCAGCGTGATGTTCACCACCGTGTTCTCCTGATACCGCACCACCACGCTGCGCTCCTGAATCTCATAGCCCGGCCAAAAGGCGGACAGCGTGTACGGCCCCACGACGAGGCCACTGAAGGAGAAGCGGCCCTGGGCGTCCGTCAACACGGTGACGTTGCCCGGAAGCAGCGCCACGGAGATGCCCGAGGTGGTGTTGGCGTCCTCCAGCAGGACCACGCCCGAGATGCTCCCGCGAGCGATGGCCAGCGTCAGGTTGACCTGCGTCTGCTCCCCAGCGAGCACCTCCACGACGCGTTGAGCCGGGGCGAAGCCGTCCTTCTGGGCCTCCAAGGTGTAGGAGCCCGTGGGGAGGCCGGCGAGGAAGAACTGGCCCGCGGTGTCCGTGCGCGTGCTGATGGCCGTCCCCGCCAGGGTGACGTTGATGTCCACCGGCGAGCCCCCGCCCTCGAGCAGGATTCTGCCGGACACGTTGCCCCGCTCGCGCGTCAGTGAGAGCGAGACGGTGGCCACCTGGTTCTCCTGCACCTGGACGGACTCGCGCGTCACGCCGTAGCCGCTCAGCCGCCCTTCCACCGTGTACGCGCCCGCGGCCACGTTGCTGAAGGCGAAGCGGCCCTGGCCGTCCGTCGTCGTCGTGGCCCCTGTCTCCGTCAGCGTGACGGTGATGCCGCTGTGGTTGCTCGCGCCCTCCAGCAGGGCCGTGCCCTCCACGCGGCCCTGGGCCCGCACCAGCGTGAAGGCGACCGTGGCCGCGGCGCCCGTGCGCACCGTGACGGTTTGCTGGGCCACCGCGTAACCCTGCCGCTGGGCGGTCAGGGTGTAGGTGCCCAGCGGAAGCCCAGTGAGGGTGAACTGGCCCTGCGCGTTCGTCGTCGTGTTGGCGCCCGTCTGCGTCACGGTGATGGTGACGCCCGAAGGCGTGGCGCCGTCCGACAGTTGCACGGTGCCCGCCACGTCCCCGCGCACGAGCGACAACGTCAGGTTGACCTGGCTCGGCTGGTTCGCGCGGACCTCCACGAGTTGTTGCGCGTCCACGTAGCTCTCCCGCCGCACTCGCAGGGTGTATGTGCCCGTCATCACGTTCTGGATGTCGAACTGACCCTCGGCGTTCGTGGTCGCGGTGAGGGACGCTTCCACCAGGGTGACGACGGCGCCGGCGTGGTTGCTCGCGCCTTCGAACTGGATGACGCCTGTCACGCTGCCCCGCTCGCGTGTCAGGGAGAGGTTGACCAGGGTGGAGCCCGTGCCCCGCACCTCCACCGTCTGCCGCGTCTCCAGGTAGCCCGCCTTCTGGAGCGCCAGCGTGTAGGTGCCCTGGGCCAGGTCGGAGAAGGTGAAGATGCCCGTCGCGTCCGAGGTCGTGGTGGCGCCCGTCTCCACCAGGGTGACGGTGACGCCCGAGGAATCCAGGACGCCCTCCACCTGGACGCTTCCGAGGATTGAACCCCGTCCACGCCCGAGGTCGAGCCTCACGGAGGCCGTTGCCTCCGCGATGACCGTGACGGACTGCCGGGCCTCCGTGTAGCCGGGCCTCTTCGCCACCACGAGGTGCGTGCCCGGGGGGACGTTCTCCAGGGCGAAGCGGCCGTCAGTGGCCGTGGTGGTGCTCAGCGAGGCGCCTTCCACGGAGACGCTGATGCCCCCGTGGGACGAGGCGCCCTCCAGGATGGCCTGGCCTTCGATGCGCCCGCCCTGCGTCCCCGAATCGGGCTGCGTCCCCGCGTCGGAGGGGGTCGTGGAGGTCGAGGAACAGGCGGAGAGGGCCAGCAGGAGGGCCCAGAGCCAGGAAGGGCGATTGAGGCGCATGGGGTGTGCCACTCGGTGGAAACAGGAAGGGGAAGGACGGCCAAGAAGCCTGACGGTACCTGGATTCTACGATTCCGTGGAATGGAGTGACCGCGGAAGGCGTGTGGCGGGGGATGCGACTGCCCCGCGGGAGTCCTTCCGCCCTGGCGCGCTCACGCAGTCGTGGGCGCCGTGGCGCCTGGCCACGTCGAAGCTCCGGCGCTTGACGGCGGCGACGCCGGGCACCCCGTAGCGCCACCGGGACCCAGGGCACTTCCAACAGGTGAACAGTTCAGAACACTTTCCAACCAGACAAAAAAGGGCCCAGGCAAACCAATTAAACTCCCGATGCCTTACCAACCCAGCCCCCAGGAGCGCCTCATGACATTCCAGACAATCCTGAAGCACCTTCAACTCAGCGCGGCAATTGCCTCAACGGCAATCCTACTTGGCGCCTGTGGGGAACCCCTTGCCGACGAGGAAGAGGTTTCAGGTATGAGCAACACCGTCACCGCGCTCAACATCTATCCTCCAGCGGCGACCATGTCCTGCAGCAGGTATAGCCAATCCGGCACCTACAGCTGCTCCGGCAATGTCAGCAATGGCGTGGCACCGTACACCTACCAGTGGCAGGAAGTGGATGACTTCGGTGGCGGCTCGACGAGTACCTACTGGTATAACGGCACGACCACTCGTAGCGGTGCCTGCCAGTGGGGGCTCTATACCTATGGAACGTACTACACCAAATACGTCCGGTTCCGAGTCATTGACGCCAACACCTACGTGTCGAACGTGGTGGAGCGGAGGATCAACTGCTGGACTCCGACTGAGTAGTTCGTCCAGCCATTGCTGAGCAATTCCCGGGGACGTGCACGAGCGGGCTCGGCCAGGCGGGCGGCCTGGGTAACACGCCATCCCAGGAGGTCGCTCGGCGGATGCTGGGGCCTGGCAAGCTGCCGCCACCCCACGACACCGTGCCCATCGACAGTTGGGGACAGCGCCGCGAGGAGTTCCGGCGGGCCCACGCGCGGATGACGCGGGTGGAGCTGCGGCTGGCAGGACCGCGATGCGTGGTGAGCGCCCTGCCCGTGCGTCAGGTCAGCGACGCCGCCGGCCGCCTCCCGGCCGTCTGCCATTCCTGGGGGCCTTGCCGTGATGGCCCCCACGCCTGGGGGCGCCGGGCTCCCGGTCCTGCCGCGGGAGTGGACGCTCACGGGTGGCCGCGGCGATCTCGTCCGGCATCCAGGGCCGGTCAAGCAGTTCCTGGAGCTCGAGGAGCGAGCGAGCCTCGAGCACGCCCCGCCGGCCCCGGGCAACGCTGAAGCGCTGGGGGCGGTCGAGCCGCGGCAGCTCCTCGTCCACCAGAGAGCGCGCGAGCTTCTCCGGCAATTGCAACCGCACCACGCCTCGCGGGGCTCCGTCCGACAGCACCTCCACGTCGTACTCGAGCGGCACCTCCTGCTCGCGCACCTCCACGGCGTCCGGGAGCGCCAGGAGCGCCTGACGCGTCACGGGCGGCACGAGCGCGTCCAGCTCGAGCCGCAGCGGGCGCGCCTTGAACTCGTCGAGCGTGTCCACCCCCTCCAGCTGCGCCGCGTAGAGCGCCGTGAGCTCCGGCAAGCCCAGCGGCGCGGTGGTTCCTCCCGAGCGGCGCCACAGCTCGCGCACCTCGGCGATGGCGACCCGGTGACGGTCCACCGCGGGATGGGGTGCCTCGCCCCGCGCCAGCGCCTCGGCGAGCGCGTGCCGGACCGCCTTGGCGAGCTCCGGCCCCCAGGCGCGCAGCACCTCCACTTCCCGTTCGAGTTCGAAGCCGAAGTAATCCACCCGCGTCTCGAGCACGACCGAGCGGAAGCGCGCGTCGTACACCGGCGCCGCCGAGTGACGGCGGGCGTAGCGGCGCAGCAGGGACTGGGGAAGCTGGGTGCCTTCGATGCCGGCCTGCGAGTCGCCGTTGCGGCCGGCGAAGTAGCGCAGCGTGCCCGCCACCGCGCCCAGGTTGCCGCACACGCTCGTCTTCGACACGCGCGCGACCTCGCCCCAGGCGGTGCGCTCGTCGATGACCAGGTCGAAGGGCATGAAGCGCACGAGCAGGTCGCAGAAGCGCCGGGAGACGCGCGGGTCCGCGAAGGGCATGCGCGCGGGCAGCGCCAGCCCCACGCTCCGGTACACGCTCGCCATCGCGAGCGCCGCGTCCTCCAGGGCCTTCACCAGCACCCCACGCGCCTCCGCCCAGGCCGCGAGCTTCTCCGCATGGAAGACGTGGCGCGGCAGCCCCTGCGCCTCCCCCACCGTGCCTGCTTCACGGAAGGCCTCCGCGTAGAGGTTGTACGCCGTCAGGTGGTCGCTGCCGGGCACGAGCAGCCCGTCCAGGTTCCGCTCCTCGCGTGTCATCCGGTGCAGCGACTCCACCGAGCTGCACACCGCGAGCACCGGCAGCAGCGCGTCCTCCGCGTTGACGATGAGCTCCGCCCACGGGCGCTCCACGGGCAGTGCCTCCACCGCGCGGCCGTAGTCGGACAGCCGTCCGTCCGCGTCCACGATGTTTCGCGCCTGCAGCTTCGCGAGCGCCCGGCGATAGGCCTCGCGGTCCAGCGGCACGGGCAGGTCCAGCGCATCCGCCCGCACGCCCAGGGCCGCGGCGGTGAGCGCCACCCGCTCCGGCTCGCCCGCGAGCTGGAACTCGGGGGCGGTGGGCCGCAGCGAGGCGAAGTGCAGCGGCCGGTCGCTCAGGATGAAGATGTCTCTTATCCACATCTGA
>NZ_JAAIYB010000889.1 GCF_010894475.1 Myxococcus vastator | reverse complement strand
ATCCAATACTTATCGCATGTGACGAAGCCCATCTCTACCTACCAAAACAACAGAACGCTAATCCACTGGAGCGAGCTGCAGTTGAGAACATGGAGCGCATCGCAAAGGAAGGAAGAAAATATGGCGTTGGCCTTATGGTCATCAGCCAGCGACCTTCAGACGTGAGCGAAACAATACTGAGCCAATGCAACAACATCATCAGCCTTCGACTCACGAACCCTGTCGACCAGCAGACCGTCAGGATGTTGCTGCCAGATAATCTTGGGAACATATCTCAGATCCTGCCGCTCATGGATGTAGGCGAAGCCATTGTTGTGGGTGATGCAGTCCTGCTCCCTACATTGATTAAAATTCAAACACCCGCAGAGCCACCAACAAGCACCACAATCGCATTCTGGGATGAATGGGGGAGCAAAAACACAAGACCCTCAGGCTTCTATGCACAGATCACGGAAAATATCAGAAAACAAGAGCGCACCTAGGCTACCAGCAGGCCATTGCGCCCAAAATTGTTAAGACAATGCGGCCATTCCCATATCAACTATTCACACATAGAGCGATGGCCGCATCCTCACCACGAACTTACTCGTTGCGCCGGACCGAATTTGTGTCGAAATGAATCAGGTTGATGCCGCCGCAAAATAAACTCACCCCATGTCCCCAAATGGTTTGACGTCGCGCACCTCGTTTGTGGCAATCGGCAAGATGAGACGTATACGGTTTTGGGCCGCGTCACTTCAAACAAGATGGCATTCTTGTGGCAGCACACGCATGGTCCACACTTCTCGCACTTGACCGGCAGCTAGAGTCCTGAAATGGGCGGATATACTTGTTCCAGGATTCCGCAGATTTCATCCCGAAGGATGCAACAAAAGATCGCAACAATCAGGAAAAGCCGACCCACCGGGCACAACTGTTCAGGGCACGTCCTCCCCCTAATTCTGGGAGCGCACAAGACCACTGCTGGTGGTACAAGCCCAGGCCGTGAAAGCACCCCAGCCC
>NZ_JAAIYB010000888.1 GCF_010894475.1 Myxococcus vastator | reverse complement strand
GGTGGAACGGGAGGGCGCGCTGCCGGTGTCCTTCGCGCAGCAGCGGCTGTGGCTGCTGGAGCACCTGGGCGTGGCCCCCGGGCTGTACACCCTCGCGGTACCGGTGCGGCTATCGGGGCACCTGCGGGTGGAGGTGCTGGCGAAGAGCCTCGACGCCATCCTCCAGCGGCACGAGGCGCTGCGGACGACGTTCACCCGGGGGGAGCAGGGCGTCCCCGTGCAGGTGATCTCGCCGGAGGTGCCGCTGCGGCTGGTGGTGGAGGCGCTGGCGGAAGAGGAATCCGGGGCGGAGCTCCGGCGGCAACTGGCCGAGGAGCTGCGGCGTGGCTTCGACCTGGAGCGCGGGCCGCTCGTACGGGTCAGGCTGTGGAGGCTGGGCCCGGACGAGCACGTGCTGCTGCTGGCGATGCACCACATCGCGGCGGATGGCTGGTCCATGGGCGTGCTCGTCAAGGAGCTGGCGGCGCACTACGAGGCGCTCCTGGACGGCAAGCCGCCGATGCTCCCGCCGCTGACGGTGCAGTACGCGGACTATGCACGGTGGCAGCGCGAGTGGCTCCAGGGAGAGGCACTGGAGGCGCAGCTGGACTACTGGAGGCAGCAGCTGCGCGGAGCGCTGCCGGTGCTGGAGCTGCCGGTGGACCGTTCCCGGCCGCCGACGCAGACGTACCGCGGCGCGGTGCACCACGTGCTGCTGCCGCCGCGGCTGGTGGAGGAGGCGAAGGCCTTCAGCCGCCACCAGGGGGCGAGCCTGTTCATGACGCTGCTGGCGGCCTTCCAGGTGCTCCTGCACCGCTACACGCGCCAGCCGGACATCGTCGTCGGCACGCCGGTCGCCAACCGCACGCACTCGGAGACCGAGCAGCTCATCGGCTTCTTCGTCAACACCCTGGTGCTGAGGACGGACGTGTCGGGAGCGCCCGGCTTCGCGGAGGTGGTGCGCAGGGTGCGGGAGGTGACGCTGGACGCCTACGCGCACCAGGACGTGCCCTTCGAGCTGCTCGTCAAGG
>NZ_JAAIYB010000887.1 GCF_010894475.1 Myxococcus vastator | reverse complement strand
GGTGGTAGAAGCCCAGCGGCACGCCGAAGGTGAGGGAGTCAAAGGACGCCAGGGCCACGTTGCCCGGCGCGAAGGCCCCCAGGTACTGCGCCTTCTCCACCTCCTCGTACGCGGCCCGGTAGGGCGGTGGCAGCCGCGGGGGCAACGCCGACGCGTCCACGCTCCGGCTTCCGCCGACGAGGGGAATGGAGGCCGCGACGTCGTCCGCGGCCCGTCCCAGCCCGCGCGCGATGTCGCCCGCGCGGAAGTCCCGCTCCGGGAAGTCAGCGAGGGCCATGCCCCGCTGCGTCAGCTCCTCGCGCACCACCTCCATGGCCCCCAGCGCGCGCGTCAGCAGCTTGTCGCCGGCCAACAGGCGCAAGAGCTGCCGCACCTCGTCGTCGTGGGTGGTGTGGAGGACGAAGAGGGCGAGGACTTCCGCCTTGGCCAGGCCGTGCCTCTCGACGGCGGAAGAGAGGAAGGCCGCGCGCTTCAGGAGGAGGACGCGGGCCGCTTCGGCTTCCAGGGGGCCCAGGGCGCCCAGCCGGACGGCATTCCAGTCCGAGAGGGCCTCCACCAGCCGAGGCATGTCCGCCCGGCGCTGCAAGGCCAGGAAGGCGGCTGGCGTGGTGCATTCGAGGAAGGGCGCCAGCACCTCCTCCTCTGAGTCCAGGTGCGGCCAGCCGGAAGGCACCTCCCCGCACGCGCCTACCACACGGAGGGGCGTCGTCTCGCCTCCGCCGGGGCTCGTGGGGGACGACATGACTCGGCGGCGGTGCAGGAGCGGCCCGGCTTCGGCATCCTCCTCGTCGGCGAGGTCGTCGGGCCCGTCGTCCTCGGGAAGACTCACGACGGCACCGCGCCCAGGGGCCGCCATGGGCGTCGGGCCCGCTCCGGCAGCCAGGGTGCCTCCAGGGCTGGTCCGAGAAGGCAGCGAGGCACAGCCCGACGTGAGGAGCGCCAGGACCAGCACCAGGCAGCCACCACCGCGCGGCAGTCGCTCAGCGCGCAGCGTCCACCCCCAGGCCCCTGGC
>NZ_JAAIYB010000886.1 GCF_010894475.1 Myxococcus vastator | reverse complement strand
GTCCCACCCCGGGCGCTCCCGCCGCGTCCCCTGACGTCGGCACCGTTCGCAAGGCCGTGCTCCAGGCGCCTCCCGTCAAGCGGCTGGCCTCGCGCGCTCCCGCCGACGACGCACGCCCTCCGCCGCCGCCTCCCGCCGAGGCCATGACGTCCCCTCCGTCCGAGCGGCAGCACGTGCGCACCCAGCCGGGGATGCCGGTCCACCCACCGGAGCACACGGTCCGCACGCAGTTGCCGGGCACAGGCCGGGACTCGGGCGCTTCTGCACCCGCGCCGGGTGAGGCCTCCGCGCGTCAGGGCTCGCGGGCCTCGGCGGCGGATGCCCAGGCCACCGCGCGGGAACAGACCCAGGTCCGCGGGGTGCGTTCCCCGGAGCCACCCGCTCCGCCAGCGCCCGAGGATTCCCGCGCCCGGCCAATTCGCACGCCGGATACGGTCCCTGCCGCGGAGGACGCGCATCGGGTGCGTGCTGCTCGTGCGCCCGAGCCTGCCTCCGCTGGCGAGGACGCGCCTCGCGCACGTGCTCCTCGTGCGCCCGAGTCTTCTCCAGCCGGTGATGATGCACCTCGAGCCCGCGTGACTCGCACGTCGGAGACGCTTCCCGCCGCGGATGATGCGCATCGAGCCCGCGTGACTCGCACGTCGGAGACGCTTCCCGCCGCGGATGATTCGCATCGGGCACGCGTGACTCGCACGTCGGAGACGCTTCCCGCCGCGGATGATTCGCATCGGGCACGCGTGACTCGCACGTCGGAGACGCTTCCCGCCGCGGATGCACGGTCTCGCTCGTCCCGGACGCAGGACGGCCTGCGCACGGTGGCCCCGTCCGAAGCGCCCACGCCTCGCGCCGCGACGGAGGATGCATCCCGCGCCCGCGCTCCCCGCACCCAGGACGGCCTGCGCGCCTCCGTGCCCACGCCGCCCCCCGCCGAGCGCGACCTGCAGACGGCGATGATTCGCATGCCGGTGCTGCCCCCCGAGCGTGGCGAGGACACGGTTCCGGTGACGCCCTCGTCGCGCCGCTCCAGTCCTC
>NZ_JAAIYB010000885.1 GCF_010894475.1 Myxococcus vastator | reverse complement strand
CGCCGGGGCCGGCGGTTGGGGCCGTGCCCGCGGGGCGCGTGGCACCCGGACCTGCCGCGGGTGTTGCTCCTGCCACGGGGCGTTGGGGCACGGCGCCGGCCGCTTGCGCCACCCCGGCGGGCTGCGGACGTCCCGCGACGTTCGGAGCGGCTCCGGCGGGACGCTGCGCACCCGCGGGTTGCTGGCCCACGGCGACATTCGCCGCATGCGCACCCGTGGAGGGCTGGGCACCTCCGGCGCCGGGCGCTCGGGGGCCCACGTCCTGCGCCGTCCTGGCCTGGCCGGCGAACGACACCGCGTCCAACTCCTTGAGCAGGAACGCGAGCCGCAGCAGGTGGTCCGCGTCCTGCGCGAAGTCCGTCAGCAACTGCGCGACCGAGCGCACGCCGTCGATGACCGTGAACGCGCGGACCTCGTGCGGCGTGAGGCGCAGCTCGTTCGCGGCCACGACGCCACCGGACTTCATGATGGGAAGCTGGAGCACCGGGGTCAGCCGGCGCTTGAGGTCCGCAGAAGGAATCCGGCGCACCGTGTCGCTCAGCACCGCCCAGCGGTGGCCCAGCGGCATCGCCTTGTGCGAGGGCAGGTCCTTCAGCTCGAAGGTGAACGTCCCGGCTTCAGCCCGCAGGCCCCTGGACAGGATGCCGCCCGCGCGCTGCGCCAGGATGGCGAAGGCGGTGGCCGGCTGGAGCAGCCCCAGACCGAAGAGCGCGGTGAGCAGGTCTCCGCCAAAGCGCTCCTGCGCGGGCTCGGCCTGCTGAAGCTGCTCGGGCGTGAGCAGCCGCGCCGCGACCAGCGATGGCCCGAGCGCTTCTTCGGGATGGGACGAGTCGACGAACTCCGGGTTGCCCTTGCGGAAGTGAATCTGGACGACGCGGTCGGCCAGCGCCAGCGACAGCAGCCCCGTCTGCTCCCGCGCGGCGACGCGGCCATACAGGCGGATGGGGGAGAGCTGCTCGAGTTGGCCGAGCGCCGGAATCTCCGGTGCGGCGTCATCGCCCTCCACCGCGGGCACCGCCACGGGGGCGGGCGCGGACGCAG
>NZ_JAAIYB010000884.1 GCF_010894475.1 Myxococcus vastator | reverse complement strand
GTCCTGTCCCACCCATAACCTCCTGATTCCCCCCGTGGAGAGGCTATATGAGGGCAATAGGCGCAACCGCTGTCAGGGCGCAACTCCACCCACATCAGCGTGCCGCAGCACACATGAATCGCCAACTGCGCGCCAAGCCTGGGCTAGAGAATCTTTGCTAAGCCCGCCCGATCCTAGGTCAATCCCAGTTCTAGGCTCGAGCGAACGGTTCCATGCGCAGTCGCCATCGACCTCCGTAAAGCGAGGGTCGTAGAAGACTCCAGTGGAAGCCCTATCGTCAGCGTTCGCCTAGCAAGGACTGCGCTTTCAAGTATGGTCCGCGCATCCGGTTCGCTTACAATGCGCGCACCTATGCCCAAACCGGAGATTGCCGCGCACATCATAACGACTGCCTCGATGCCGAGTGAGGCAGGGTTAGCTACAACCACATGCAGTTCTCTATTAAGTTCGCACGCACCATTCGCCGTTACCGACAGCCCGACCAATCCACCAAGTTCGCTCGCAACTCCATGAACGCCCCCTGTCGACCAGCATCACTCCGATAGATACGAACCGAATGGCCGATACTCGGACCACCACGGAAGCGGCAACAAGCGTGTGTTCCTGTAGCACCCAAGCACAGGCAGCGCTAACATTCGCATCAGGGACAACATGAGGCAAGTACTCGCCGATCTGCTCAAGCGCTTGGAGGTGGCATCTCCGGAAGACACCAGGGTCATTCCTTGGAGTTGTCCGGTGCCATCCTTTGGAGACATCTCACGAGCCAGGATAGCGACAGTCGGAATCAACCCCAGCAACAAAGAATTTGTCGACGACAGCCACAACGAACTGCCTGAAGAAAGCCGCAGGTTTCACACGTTACAATCGCTCGGGCTCAAGAGTTGGTCCGAGGCTAAAGGCTCCCATCACGACGAAATCGCAGAAGTATGCCGCAGATACTTTGAGATCAATCCCTATGATCGCTGGTTCAAAGAGCTTGACTTCCTCATCTCCGGAACCAGCTTTTCATACTATTCATCAATGTCGATCGCATGCCATCTCGACCTAGTCCCC
>NZ_JAAIYB010000883.1 GCF_010894475.1 Myxococcus vastator | reverse complement strand
GGCAGGGCCGGGGCTTCACCCAGGAGGACCAGGAGCTGGTGGAGGAGCTGGCGGCGAAGGCGGCGCTCTCCGTCGAGAACGCGCGCCTGTTCGCGGAGCAGCAGCGGTCGCAGGAGGAGCTGCGCCGTCGCGCCGAGTTCGAGCAGCAGCTGGTGGGCATCGTCTCCCACGACTTGCGCAATCCCCTGGCGGCCATCTCCATGTCGGCGGGGCTGCTGGAGAAGAAGGGGGAGCTGACGGAGCCGCAGCAGCGCATGGTGTGGCGCATTGGCCAGGCCACCGAGCGCGCGGCCCGGATGATTCGCGACCTGCTGGACTTCACCAAGGCCCGGCTGGGCGGCGGCATTGCCCTGCACCGTCAGGCCACCGATTTGCGGGAGGTGGTGCACCAGGTGGTGGATGAGCTCCTGGTGGCCAACCCCGGGCGCCGCGTGGAGGTGGAGGTCCAGGGCGAGGTGCGCGGTGAATGGGATTCGGACCGCATCGCGCAGGTGCTCACGAACCTGCTGGGCAATGCCCTGGCCTACAGCCCCGCGGACGCCCCGGTGCGGGTGGACACACGGATGGAGGGGGAGGCCGCGCTGCTGTCGGTCTTCAACGGAGGCGCCCCCATCCCCCGGGAGCTGCTGCCACGCCTGTTCGAGCCGCTGACGCGGGGCGCGTTGAAAGAGGGGCAGTCCACCCGCAGCATCGGCCTGGGGCTCTACATCGTGCAGGACATCGTGCGCGGCCACGGCGGCGGCGTGGAGGTCGTGTCCTCCGAGCAGCACGGCACCACCTTCACCGTGCGCCTGCCGCGCGCGGCGGGCTGAGGAGGTGCGCTGCTCCGTGGGCCCCTGCTGACCTGGGCGAACGCGCTGCGGCCCTGGCCGTTCGCGCAGGGCCATTGCGGAATGACGACACCGCGGCGGGTATCGGGCCACGTGGCGCGCTGGCACTGGCGCGGAGTGAGCACTGAAGGCCGCGCCGGTACCCACGGACAAGGTCGCGCCTCCGGAGATTTGTCACTCTTGTCCCGCGTGCGTTCCGCGACCGGGCGTCGAGCAACGGGGCTGGGG
>NZ_JAAIYB010000882.1 GCF_010894475.1 Myxococcus vastator | reverse complement strand
GTCCGAGGGGAGGGTGGGCTCGGCGGAGAGCACCGCGAGGACCTCCGGGCGCGAGGGCGCCAGCGGCGGGCCCAGGCCCTCCCGCCATACCTCCAGCTTGGGGAGGGGGCCGTCCTTCCAGCCTTCGACGAGCACCAGGTCCACGGCGCCCGCGGCGCGCTCGAGCAGCGCTGGCAGCGCATCCGAGGGCGCGGTGGCCGTCGTGAGCTGGACACCCGCGGGCGTGGCGAAGCCGGTGAGCACGGCGCCTGCGTCGTGGTAGCGGGCGGTGTCGCTGCCGGGCCGGTGCAGCGGATGGGCGTCGGAGGAGTGCTTCACCACGGCCACGCGCAGGCCTCGCGTGGCGAGCTCGGGGACGAGCCGGGTGAGCAGCGTCGTCTTGCCGGCGCCGGACCAGCCCACCACGCTGAGCGCGGGAGCGCGGCTCATGCCGGTGCCCCCACGGGTGTGAAGGTGGGCCGGTCGAAGAGCTCGACGTCGACGAGGTCGTCCTCGGTGAAGTCCGCGCGGCCCGGTGGGAGGAGGGCCCAGCCCTCGCCGTGGACGTTCTGCAGCGTCTGCCCGGCGCCTTGCGGACGGAGCACGGCGCGCGGCGCGAGGCCGTCCCGGGCTTCCAGGGTGGTGGTGATGAGGTAGGTGAGGCCCGCTTGCTTGTGACGCGCTTCGGAGAGGTGGGCGCGGACGCGGCGGCGCGTCTCCAGCACGCCCTGGTGCTTGAGGAGGAGCGGGCGGGCGAGCTGGTCGAACGCCACGGTGGCCGCGCCAGGGTTGCCGGGCAGCACGACGACGGCGGTGTCACCCAGCCGGGCCACGGCCACGGGCTTGCCGGGCTTGAGCGCGACGCCGTCCACGAAGAAGCGGGCGCCGAGCGCGGCGAGCACGCGCTTCACCAGGTCCTTGTCCCCCACGGAGGCCCCTCCGGTGGTGATGAGGACGTCCACTTGCGGCGCCAGGCGGGTGAGCGCGTCGCGCAGGGCGCGCTCGTCATCGCGGGCGCGGGCGAGCTGGCGGACCTCCGCGCCGGCCTCCCGGGCGAGCGCGGCCACGAGGACGAGGTTGCTCTCGTACACCTGGTGGGGCAGGGCGGGTGTGC
>NZ_JAAIYB010000881.1 GCF_010894475.1 Myxococcus vastator | reverse complement strand
GGTCCCACCCGCCGCCAGTCCTGAGCCCGCGCCACGCCCCAAGCCGAGCGCCGTGGTGGTTGCGTTCGGCCCCCACAAGGGGAAGACGGCCTCCGAGCTCTCCGACGACGCGCTGAGCGAGTCCATTGACCTGGCCAACGAGAAGCTGATGGAGCAGCCCCGGGCGCGCTGGGCCAAGGCCATGCGGGAGAATCTGCTGGCGCTGGAGGCGGAGACGGAGCTGCGCTGCCGGGTGCCGGCGACGAAGGGCGGCGACAACGGCGTGGCCCATGATGCGTGAAGCGGAGCCAGAAACCGTCAGGCTGTGAGGGGGCGCCCCCGCTGCGAAAGTGGCGGGGGCGTTCCTGCTTCAACCTGCTGGAAGGTGCGCGCTCGGAGGGACTTGAACCCCCAACCCCCGGGTTCGAAGCCCGGTGCTCTATCCAGTTGAGCTACGAACGCAATTTCGAGGGCGAGTAAAGAAGGGCGGCCAACCGGGATCGAACCGGTAACCTCCGGAGTCACAGTCCGGCGCTCTAACCAGTTGAGCTATGGCCGCCATACAGCTTTACCGCGAACGGCGTTTGAAGCGGCGGCTTCCCTACCTTGGAAACCAGGGCCCTGACAAGGCCCAAATGCGACTTACGGCCAGGTTGGCGCCCCAGGCAGGACTCGAACCTGCGACCCCCGGCTTAGAAGGCCGGTGCTCTATCCAGCTGAGCTACTGGAGCTGGCCGGGCCGCCTGCTTCCGATGCTGCACTTCAAGTCGGGGCGAGAGGATTCGAACCTCCGACCCCCTGCGCCCAAGGCAGGTGCGCTACCAGGCTGCGCTACGCCCCGAGAAGTCCGGCATTGTTGAACCATCCCGAACGGACGCGCAAGGCCGACGTGACTGACGACCTCGCATTCCGGACGGCTACAAGCCCAGCAGGTGGGGCTTCATCTTCTGGAAGGCTTTTCCCCGGTGGGAGATGGCCGACTTCTCCTCCGGCGTCAGCTCCGCCAGGGCGCGGTCGCCGCCCGGGAGGATGAAGACGGGGTCATAGCCGAAGCCATGGCTGCCCTGGGGGGCGTGGCCGATGCGGCCCGTGCACTGCCCCACCTCCACCTTCGCCTCC
>NZ_JAAIYB010000880.1 GCF_010894475.1 Myxococcus vastator | reverse complement strand
ACGCTGGACGGGCCGCGGGGGAGGCGGGCGAAGGCGCGCTCGGTCATCTCCAAGACCTCCGAGTGCTTCACCCGGCCGGCGGCGGTGACGACGATGTTCCCCGCGACGTAGTGCTGGGCGAAGTGCTCCAGGATTTGCGGGTGCGTCAGGCGGGTGACGGACTCCCGCGTGCCGGCAATCTTCAGGGCCAGCGGGTGACCGGGGAAGAGCAGGTGCTTGGACAGGTTGTCCAGGTCGATGTCCCGGCCCTTCTCGTCCACCTCGTCGAGCATCTCCTCGAGGATGATCTGCCGCTCCACCTCCATGTCGGTGAGGCGGGGGCGGGTGAGCATGTCGCCGATGATGTCCAGGCCCACGCGCAGGTGCGCGGGGTGGATGGGCGTGTAGTAGTACCCGTGGTCCCGGGTGGTGACGCCGTTGAGGTTGCCGCCGACCTCCTCCACGGCCGCGTTCATCTTCACCGTGTCTGGCCAGCCTTCGCTGCCTCGGAAGAAGAGGTGCTCCAGGTAGTGGCTGACGCCGTTGC
The DNA here is from genome assembly GCF_010894475.1 of Myxococcus vastator. Lineage (GTDB taxonomy): Bacteria > Myxococcota > Myxococcia > Myxococcales > Myxococcaceae > Myxococcus > Myxococcus vastator. The sequence goes on along the minus strand of NZ_JAAIYB010000880.1, from coordinate 574 downwards.
TGAGGAGCGTCTCGTGACGGCTGCCCGTCCGCACATAGACGGCGAGCAGGGCGGTGTGGAGGTGGGGCGTCTCGACAGTAACGACGCGCAGCCCGGAGGGCAGCACGTCCCGGTACGTAGCGAAGCTCATGCGCGAGGAAGCCTTAACACGAAGGCCGTCCCCTGGCCGGGAATACTCTGGCAGGAGAGCGAGCCACCGTGCGCCTGGAGGATTTGTTGACTGACGGCCAGGCCCAGGCCGGTGCCCCCCTCCTTGGTGGTGAAGAAGGGCTCGAAGAGGTGCTGGCGGGCCTCCTCCGTCATGCCCTGTCCGGTATCCCTCACCGTGACTTCCACGGCGTCCTCCGCTGGACGGGTGATGATGGTGAGGCGGCCGCCGGAGGGCATGGCCTCGCGGCTGTTGCGCAGCAGGTTGAGGAAGACCTGGCGCAGCTGGCCCTCGTCGGCGAGCACGTGCGGGGTATCCAGGGCGAAGTCGCGCACCACGTCCACGCCAGCGCGCTCCAGCTCCTCGCGGGTGAAGTCGAGCACGGTGTCCAGCACGGCGGTGACGTCGCGCGGGTCCAGGTCGGGC
>NZ_JAAIYB010000087.1 GCF_010894475.1 Myxococcus vastator | reverse complement strand
GTCGATGGGGGTGTGTCTGTCGTCGAAGTGGGGCTCCGCCTGGTTCTGGACGACGCATGCGGGAGGCCCCGCGCCCTGCCTGCGCTACGAGACGGTGCGAGGGACGGCGGGGGAGGTGCTCGATTTCCACCAGGCCGCGCGCGAGGCGTCCACCGAGCCGGTGGGACACGACTGGGTCCTGCCCGCCTGTGTATCGCGCTGGGAGCAGGAGGGCGTGCGAGGGCTTCGCCTGGAGGACTGCGCCCGCGTGGTGGACACGGGCGAGCCGGTCTCCGTCGTGTTGCGCATCGCCCGCGAGGGCAGCATGGAGGCGCGCTTCCGGGCCGTGGGCATGAAGTCGCTGGATGCCTTCGTGTTGTGGCTGCTGCCCGATGACGCGGACGACGCGCAGGCGCTTCGCGAGGCGCTGGAGCGTGAGCGCGAGGCCCGCCACCGCGCGGAGGGCGCGCTGGAGCACGCGACGGCCCGGCTTGCACGCCAGGCCCTGGATGGCACCGCGCGCCACCTGGCGCTGGAGCGGCTGACGGAGGAGGCGGAGTTTCGTGAGCGGTTCATCGGCATCCTCGGGCATGACTTGCGCAATCCCCTGAATGCCATTGCCCTGTCCGCCCGCGCCATGGCGCAGCGCACGCTGCCGGCGGCCCAGCAGCAGCAGTGCGCCCAGCGAATCGAGGCGAGCGCCGCGCGGATGGGCGCCATGATTTCCGACATCCTCGACCTCACCCGCGCGCGGCTCGCGGGCGGCATTCCCCTGCACCTGGGGACGGTCTGCCTGGCCATCGTCTGCCGGATGGTGGTGGAGGAGCTGTCCGCCGCGCATCCTGGCCGGCACATCACCCTGGACGTGGAGGGCGCGTCGGAGGGCTTCTGGGACGCGGACCGGATGGCGCAGGTGCTCAGCAACCTGGTGGGCAACGCGCTGGAGCACGGCGCCGAGGACGCGCCCGTCCGGCTCAAATGTATCGCGGTGGACGGTGAGCAGGTCCTGGAGGTCCACAACACCGGGGCGCCCATTCCGTCTCAACACCTGGAGAACTTGTTCGACCCGTTCCGCCAGGTGGGCACCGCTCCCGGGAGGGGCCACCGTCGCGGCGCTGGCGGCCTGGGGCTGGGACTCTTCATCGTGAAACAAATCGTCCAGGCGCACGGAGGCGCGGTGTGCGTGTCCTCCTCCGAGGCAGGGGGAACGACCTTCACGGTGAAGATGCCACGAGACGCGCGACAGTCGCAGGAGCCCGCACCCTCGGGCGCGAGGCGTCGCGTGTGAGTGCAACGTTGGCGGCTGGGCGGAACGGGCGCTGAGCGTCCGCCGGCGCACGGACTACGTGTTTGCCGCATGACCGACGTGCGCGAACTGCCCGAGAGGGCACCTGTCAGCGGGGAAAAGAAGGACTACCGGTTATCTTGGCCGCGACAAACGCGGCTACCCCCAAAAACCGGAGGCAGCCATGTATCACCACCCCACCTCGAAGACCTGTTCCAGCGCCAAGGTCACCTACGCCGGGCGCCGTTGTGCGCACCGGTGGGAGCTGCTGCCAGCGTTGCTTCTTGTCGCCGCCGTGGGGTGTGGCCCGGCGGAGCCGATGGAGACGGCCGGCGAGACGCTGGGCACCGGGTCGGACGCGTTGGTGTCGTCCAACGGGCTGTCGACGAACGGGCTGTCGACGAACGGCCTGTCGACGAATGGCCTGTCGACGAATGGCCTGTCGACGAATGGCCTGTCGACGAATGGCTTGTCGACGAATGGCTTGTCGACGAATGGTTTCAGCACGTGGTTCAGCGCGGACCCCGTCAAGGCCGAAGAGGTGATGCGATACATCGTCCGGTGCGCGCTCGCCTCGGGCCAGACGCTGACGTACACGCATGCGGGCACCACGCACACCTGGCAGGGCTCCCTGGGGCTGGCGCCGACGTGGTCGAGCCCCACGCCTCCGCCTCCGCCGAGCCCGGCCGCCCCGGAGGCCGAGCAGCAGCTGGTGTCGAGCTGCCTGGCGGCACACGTGAACAAGTACGGCGTGCACCTGAACATCTCCGTGCAGGGCAAGGACTCGCAGGGCAATGCCATTCCGACGACGGCCGAGGAGCTGCAGACCTACAACCAGCATGAGGCCGTCTTCTTCGGCAACCTCTTCAATGGGCAGGGGCTCTTCGCGGCCAATGACGCGCCCTATCTGGCCTACGACGAGAGCACGGTGCGCGCGTGCGGCCTGTCGTCGTGGAGCGGGGACCCGGACTGCGCGACCGTCATCTCTCACGTGGGAGCGGCCCAGACGTTCTGCCAGCAGGACCCCACGCGGTCCTACTACACGCGCTGCACGTACAACGGCGTGGTGTACCGGCCGCTCACCACCCGCATCCGTCCCCAGGACATCTACAAGTGTGGTGACGGGACGTGCCAGCTCTCCGAGCGCTGCGGCACCAGCAACACGCCGGACAGCTGCGCCGCGGACTGTGGCGCCTGCTAGACGTTGACGTCTTCGCGGCCCCCCGTGCCGCGCGCAGTGGCGGCCTTCCTCCTACCCCTCGGGAGGATGCCGTGGAGTCCGAGCCTGTCCGAGCGCGGCGGCTGCCGCATCCAGGCTGAACAATGTTGTCCAGCTCTCTCGAATGGCTGTCCGCGAAATGCATCCGCACCTCCCGCGCAGCGCTGGGGGCAGGGAGTGGTCTGTTCGTGGCAGTGCGTCAGCGGACCTCGACCTGGCGGAAGGTGACGCCGTCGAGCTCCAGGCGCTGGACCGCGTCCACGAAGCGCTGGGTGGCCAGGATGAGCGTGGGCCAGTCCGCGAGGCGGAAGACGTCCACCGTGGTGGGGAGGGAAGCGGCGTCGAGCAGGTAGGGGTCCGGGAGCGCTGCTGTGTCGCGGCCGCACCGTGCGCAGGGAGGTTGTTGCGCCGCGGGCAGGCAGTCCGGGTGGAAGTGGCCGTGACGCTCCAGTTGCAGTTCGAGCAGCTCGGGTGGGGGCGTGCCTCGGGAGCGTAGGTTCATTCGACATCCTTGGAGGCCGTGCACACCTGCGGCTTGCAGTTGCTCAAGGGCTTCGCGGTGCATGCAGAGCGTCCAGGGATTCGGAAGATGGAAGTGTCCGAAGACGCCCCGGGCCGTCCCCTCCATCGGGCCGAAGCTTGCTCCGGGCCTCAAGAGAATGCCGGAGGGAATCCAGTCGCGGAGCTGTTCCGTCAAGCGGTCCAGCTCGCCTTGGGGCTCAATGCGTGCCTCACGGTACGAGGTGTGCTGAGGAAACGCCGACAGGTCGATGCACGGATACTGAAGACCCGTGGTGGCCCAGGTCGCCCCGCAGCGCTCGCAGTTCTCCAGACCGGGCAGCCGCCATGGGTGCCGGACCTTCAGCTCGCCCGTGAAGCCCGTCGCCGCAGCGGTCTCCAGTTCATAGGCGTTCACGCGGCTCGCTCCTGGGTGGGTCATTGGCGTCGCCGATAATACGGGCCCACGGGGCCCGTGAGTTCGAAGCGATAGATGAGCGCGCCAGCGTGACGGTAGATCTCCTCACGCGAGGCGCTGCGTCCCGGACCCCGGATGAACTGCCGCCAGGCTTCGTTCCACAGTCCTCCGGAAGGTCCGCCGCCGTGAATCCTCCGGTGGAGGTGCGTGGGGATGAGCATCGTGTAGTCGTGGATGTTGATGCCGCGCACCGTGAACCAGTCCGCCAGCTCGCTGGCTTGGGGAAACAGATGGTGCTTCTGCAACTGAGGCGCGGGCAGCAGGGGCGGCGGCCGTAGCGGCGGACGTTCCGGATACCAGCGAAACGTCATCACCGGTTCGGCACCCCGCCGAAGCCAGGGCGCCCTTCTCCACCACCGTCCGGGCCTGGCCGGGCCCATGGGAAATCCCGGTCGCAGGGCCAGCACGTGCCCAGCGGCGGGCGCATTCACGGACGAGGTCGCGGGTGCGTCGGACTCGCTGACATCCTCGCAAGTGAAGAAGCCGCAAACGCCCTCCTCACAGCCGAGCACCACGCAGTGGTCCTCACCAGGCGCGGCACAGCGGGCCGCGTCCACCGCTTCCCAGACCCGCACCAGCGGCGGGCGAGCGGCGCACGCGACGCCCAGCCAGGCCACCAGCAGTGCGCACAACGACAGGACAGGGTTTCGCACGCAGGCTCCGGAGTCACCGGACAGCGCCCGCCCCACGCCAGGATGCGCGGAGCGGGCAGGCCCAAGGGTGACGCGTGTTACCGGGCGCTCACCGGCGCGGACAGGCAGGCCGCCGCCATGCCGGGCGCGTTGCTCTGGCGCGGCTCCACCGACGACAGCTCATCCTCCTCCTCGGAAGGAAGCTGGGCGTCCGGCGTGCACGTGCCGCCCAGCTCGTAGTCGCTGAACCACCGCTCACAGGTGATGACGCGCATCCCCCAGGGCACCGCACAAACGAGCGAGCACGGCGCTTCGTCGGCACACTGCACGTCGCAGTCCGGAGGCAGCGCCGACGCGGACAGCGGGGAGAACGTGACAAGGGCCACGGCGCTCACGAACAGCGTCTTCGAAAGCAGGTTCATGGTGACTCCACGACGACGGGTGGCCGGACCACGAAGTGTGTCCCGGTACCCCGCAGTATCGGGCCGGACGGGGAAAACTTCAAAAGCAGCACTGGCGGCTTTTTACAGGTCGGCAATGCCCCACGCGGAATGGCTTGCATAGACGCGCACCTGCTGCTGCGCGAGGCGCTGGTCACCATCGTCCGCGCCGTCCTTCCCCGCCTCCACCAACAGCCAGGGTCCGGCAGCGCCGCGGCGGGTGTGTCGCACCTGGAGGGTGGGTTGGATGTGACGACGGCGGCCATGGCGAAGTATTGGGGACGGACCCGGCGTGCATCGTCGCCGACCGTTGCTTGAAGTTGTTCGAAGGGTACGGTGTGCTGCGAAGCCTTGTCGGCGCGAACGAGGTCATGAAAGAGCTCGTTGCCCGTTCCCTGTAGACCCCCATCCCCGTTCCAAGGAGGCTCTGCGTGAGCCAGGAAGCATTCATCTTCGACGCCGTCCGGACCCCTCGCGGCAAGGGCAGGAAAGGCGCGCTGCACGGCACCAAGCCCATTTCGCTGCTCACCGGCCTGGTGGACGCGCTCAAGCAGCGTCACCCGAACCTGGACCCTCAGCGCATCGACGACGTGGTGCTCGGCGTCGTCTCTCCCGTGGGTGAGCAGGGCGCCGATATCGCCCGCACCCTGGTGCTGGCCGCGGGGCTGCCGGAGACGGTGGGCGGCGTGCAGCTCAACCGCTTCTGCGCGTCCGGCCTTACGGCGGTGAACATGGCCGCCCAGCAGGTGCGCTCGGGCTGGGAGCACCTGGTCATCGCGGGCGGCGTGGAGAGCATGTCGCGCGTGCCCATGGGCTCGGACGGCGGCGCCTGGGCCATGGACCCGGCCACCAACTTCGACACCTACTTCGTCCCGCAGGGCGTCTCCGCGGACCTCATCGCCACCATCGAGGGCTTCACGCGCGAGGACGTGGACCGCTACGCGGCCCGCTCGCAGCAGCTCGCGGCCCAGGCGTGGGCCGGCGGGTACTTCAAGAACTCCGTCGTTCCCGTGGTGGACCCGAACGGCCTCACCGTGCTGGACCATGACGAGCTCATGCGCCCGGACTCCACCGTGGCGTCGCTCGGCAAGCTCAACCCGTCCTTCGCCGTCATGGGCGAGGCGGGCGGCTTCGACGCGGTGGCCCTGCAGAAGTACCACTTCGTGGAGCGCATCGAGCACGTCCACACGCCTGGCAACTCGTCGGGCATCGTGGACGGCGCGGCGCTGGTGCTCATCGGCTCGGAGCAGGTGGGCAAGTCGCTGGGCCTCACGCCGCGCGCGCGCATCGCCGCCGTGGCCACGTCCGGCTCGGACCCCACCATCATGCTCACCGGCCCGATTCCGGCCACCCGGAAGCTGCTGGAGATTGCAGGCCTGTCGGTGAAGGACATCGACCTGTTCGAGCTCAACGAGGCGTTCGCCTCGGTGGTGCTCAAGTACCAGAAGGACCTCGGCATTCCGGAAGAGAAGCTGAACGTGAACGGCGGCGCCATCGCCATGGGGCACCCGCTGGGCGCCACGGGCGCGATGATTCTGGGGACCATGGTGGACGAGCTGGAGCGTCGCAAGGCGCGCCGCGCGGTCATCACCCTGTGCGTCGGTGGTGGCATGGGCGTGGCCACCCTCATCGAGCGCGTCTGAGCTTCTCTTCCAACACTTCGACAGGATTCGAGCGAAACCCATGAGTGAGCAGAGCACCATCCGCTGGGACCAGGACGCCGACGGCATCGTCGTCTTGACGTTGGATGACCCGAGCCAGTCCGCGAACACCATGAACGCCGCGTACCTGAAGTCCATGCGCGCGACGGTGGACCGGCTGGTCAAGGAGAAGGACACCGTCACCGGTGTCATCCTCACCTCCGCGAAGAAGACCTTCTTCGCCGGTGGGGATTTGAAGGACCTGCTGAAGGTGCGCAAGGAGGACGCGAAGCAGGCGTTCGAGCTGGGGCAGGAAATCAAGGCGCAGCTGCGCGCGCTGGAGACCCTGGGCAAGCCGGTGGTCGCGGCCATCAACGGCGCGGCGCTGGGCGGCGGGCTGGAGATCGCGCTCGCGTGCCACCGTCGCATCATCGCGGACGTGAAGGGCGCCCAGGTGGGCCTGCCGGAAGTCACGCTGGGTCTGCTGCCCGGTGGCGGCGGCGTGGTGCGCACGGTGCGGATGCTGGGCATCGTGGACGCGCTGATGAAGGTGCTGCTCCAGGGCCAGCGCTACCGCCCGCAGGAGGCGAAGGAGGCCGGACTGGTCCACGAGGTGGTGGACTCCGTGGAGGCGCTCCTGCCCGCGGCCAAGGCGTGGGTGAAGGCCAACCCCACCGCGCAGCAGCCGTGGGACGTGAAGGGCTACAAGATTCCGGGTGGCACGCCGTCGTCTCCGGGCCTGGCGGCGAACCTGCCCGCGTTCCCCGCCAACCTGCGCAAGCAGCTCAAGGGCGCGAACATGCCGGCGCCCCGCGCCATCATGGCCACCGCCGTGGAGAGCACGCAGGTGGACGTGGACACCGCGTTCACCGTGGAGTCGCGCTACTTCACCGAGCTCGTCACCGGGCAGGTCGCGAAGAACATGATTCAGGCGTTCTTCTTCGACATGCAGCACATCAACTCCGGTGGCGGCCGGCCCAAGGGCTTCCCGCAGTACACGGCGAAGAAGGTGGGCGTGCTGGGCGCGGGGATGATGGGCGCGGGCATCGCCTACGTCTGCGCCAAGGCCGGCATCGACGTGGTGCTCAAGGACGTGAGCCAGGCCTCCGCGGAGAAGGGCAAGCAGTACTCCGTGAAGCTGGTGGAGAAGGCCATCCAGAAGGGCAAGTCCACGAAGGAGAAGGGTGACGCGCTGCTGGCGCGAATCACGCCCACCACGGACGCCGCCGCCCTCAAGGGGTGTGACGTCGTCATCGAGGCCGTCTTCGAGGACGTGAAGCTCAAGCACCAGGTCTTCCAGGAGGTGCAGGACGTGGTCGCCCCGGACGCGGTGCTCGGGTCCAACACGTCCACGCTGCCCATCACCGTGCTCGCCGAGGGTGTGAAGCGGACGGAGGACTTCGTGGGCATGCACTTCTTCTCCCCCGTGGACAAGATGCCGCTGCTGGAGCTCATCGCGGGCAAGAAGACGAGCGACGCCACGCTGGCGAAGGCCATCGACATCGCGGTGCAGATTGGGAAGACGCCCATCGTCGTCAACGACAGCCGGGGCTTCTTCACCAGCCGCGTCATCGGCACCTTCCTCAACGAGGCCATCGCCATGGTGGGCGAGGGCCTCTCCCCTGCTTCCATTGAACAGGCCGGGCTCCAGGCGGGCTACCCCGCCGCCCCGCTCCAGTTGGTGGACGAGCTCACGCTGACGCTGCCGCGCAAGATTCGTCAGGAGACGAAGGCGGCCACCCTGGCGGAGGGCAAGCCCTGGGTGGAGCACAGCAGCTACGCCGTGGTGGACGCGCTGGTGGACCAGCACCAGCGCAAGGGCCGCTCCACGGGCGGCGGGTTCTACGACTACGTGGACGGCAAGCGCACGGGCCTGTGGGCGGGGCTGGCGCAGCACTTCACCAGGCCCGGCCACACCATCCCCTTCGAGGACATGAAGGAGCGGATGCTGTTCGCCGAGGCCATCGACACGGTGCGCTGCTTCGACGAAGGCGTGCTGCGCTCCGCCGCGGACGCGAACATCGGCTCCATCCTCGGCATCGGCTTCCCGGCCTGGACGGGCGGCGTGGTGCAGTTCATCAACGGCTACGAGGGCCGGACGGGCAACGGGCTTCGGGGCTTCATCGCCCGCGCGCGTGAGCTCGCGCAGCGCTACGGCGCGCACTTCGAGCCGCCGGCGTCGCTCATCGAGAAGGCCGAGCGGGGCGAGCTCTTGAAGTAGCAGCGCACACAAGGAGAGGTCCGACGACGCAGGGCTCCACCCGAGCCACGCTGCCGCTGGCGTGGCGCCGGGAGCCGTTGCAGGTGCTCGAACGGGTGGCTCGCAAGTACGAGGCGGAGCTTCTCGCCGCCCTGAAGTCGGACCTCTCCAAGCCACGGAGTCCGTTGCCGGGCTCACCTGCCGACAAGCGGGTTTGCCTGCACTGTCCCGAGGGAGAATTGGAGTCGAAGCGCTCCCGAAAACGTCAGACCGACCCGCTATGAATCTCCCTGCGCAGCGCCATTCAGGGCGTCGCCGAAAGGGTTTCCTTCACAATGAAGATGCCATTGATTTCTTTCGGGCTCTTGGTCGGCATGGCAGGGGGCGGATGCGGGGGGCTCGACGAGGCAGAGGCGGTGGACGCCTCCCAGGTCAGCCAAGGCCTGGTCACCCAAGTCACCGGTACCAGCCCGGTCACCTTCATCGCCACGTCGGGCAACGAGACGAAGCCATACGACCAGTCCGCCACGTTTGTGGCGGCATACCTGCGGGACTCAACGACCGGGGCATTCACGGCCTATCCGGGCATGGGCTCCGCGGACGGCACCATCTCCGTGCCGAACGTCCCTTCCGGCCGCATCTACCTGAAGCTGGGCTCGCGCTACCTGGTGAGCACCGGTCGAGCGTTCGACCTGGGCTCCACGGAGTGGGGCCGCGAAGGCTCCTTCGCGTCACTGCCCACGCCCGTGATGGTGTCCGCCACCGGCCTGTCTCCCTGGCAGCCGGGGGACTTCCTGGACATGTATTCGTTGAACCCGGGCGCGTTCGGCTACATCGACGGCAGCGCCACGGGGCGCCCCCTGGCGGGCGCCACGTCGCTCTCCGGGCTGAGTTTTGATTACGCCAACATGCTCAACCCGGTGCTGCTCGACAGCGGCCGCGGGGATGTGTTCTCGCTGGCGCAGATGCGGTGGCAGACGAGCGCGAATGGCGTGCCCTACCGCGCGATGCACAAGGTGCTCGACGCGAGCATGACGCAGGTGGAGGGCCAGCCCGCCACCGTCAGCGGAACCTTCACCCAGCCCGTCGCGACAGGCACCTTCGAGGTGGACTGGAGACGCTCGGCCTTCGAAGCCATGCGCACCCAGGTGAACCCGGACGCGGTCAGCACGCACAATGAGATATGGATGTCCGCCCGGCCGGCCGCGCTGGGCTCGGCGCTCGCGTCCATCAGCGGGCCGCCACTGCTCGTGAAGCTCAATCCTGACGCGCAGCGGACCGACATCGTCACAGGGAGCATGACCTACAACAACCCGCTCCCGGCGACGTGGCAGAAGGTGGCGTTCGCCGCCGCGGGCTTCACGAAGAGCTACGCGCTGGGGACCGCGGCGCCCTACACCATGCGCGCGGACATCCGCGTGGAGCAAGAGGCGAGCGTGTTCACCGCCGCGCCCGTGCAGCCCCTCGTCGGACCGGTGCAGGCGCCCAAGGTGAACACGCGGGGCGCGTTCCAGGACCTCTCGGGCGTGGGGACCGACGCCTCGCTGCGCTGGTCGAAGCCGCTGGTCGGCACGGCCACGAACTACGTGGTGAACATCTACCGGCTCGGCGTGAGCAATGGCTCCACCACCGCGTCGCGCGTGGCGGTGCTGCACACGGATCTCCAGAGCGTGTACCTGCCCCCGGACGTGCTGCGGGCGGGCCAGACGTACTTCGCGGAGATCCAGAGCTGGTACCAGCCCGGCTCGAACCTGGCGACGAGCCCGTTCAAGCGCTCGCTGCCTCGCGCCCGCGCCAGCGTGCTCACCGGCATGTTCAGCCCGTAGGCGCTGAAGTCCTGGGAAGGAAGGGAGCCCGCTCCCTTCCTTCCTCACGAGCCGCATCGCTTCAGCGAGGTTGAACTGGCACTGTACGGCCTTCACTTCTTGAAGGCATGTGAAGGGAGACGCACGATGGCATCGGGTCACCAGCCCCCGGAGGGGCAGGCAGCGCTTTGGAATGGCCCCGCGGGACAGGCCTGGGTCGATAGCCGGGACCTGCTCGAAGGGATGTTCAAGCCGTTCGAGGACCTGCTCGTCGAAGCCGTCCAGGCCCGCGGCGCGCGTCAGGTGCTCGACGTGGGCTGTGGGACGGGCGGCACGACGCTCGCCGTCGCGCGGCGGCTCGGTGCCCAGGGACACTGCGTCGGCATCGACATCTCCGCGCCCATGCTCGCGGCGGCGCGGGCCCGGGCCGAAGCGGAGCAGGTGGCCGCCAGCTTCATCGAAGCCAGCGCGGAGCATCACGCCTTCGAGCCGGCGCGCTTCGACATGGTGATTTCTCGCTTCGGCGTGATGTTCTTCGACGATGCCACCCAGGCCTTCGCGAACCTGAGGCGTGCCGCGAAGGAGAACGCCAGGCTGAGCGTCATCGCCTGGCGAGGCCCTTCGGAGAACCCGTTCATGACGACCGCCGAGCGGGCCGCGGCGCCTCTCCTGTCAAACCTCCCCCCACGTCAGCCGGACGCGCCGGGGCAGTTCGCGTTCGCGGACCAGGGCCGCGTCCATCGCATCCTGGAGCAGAGCGGCTGGGCGGACATCGACATCCAGCCCATTGATGCCACCTGTGCCCTGCCCGAGCGCGGGTTGCTCCAGTACGTGAGCCGGCTTGGGCCCCTCGGCCGCGTCCTTCACGAAGCCGACGAGCGGACCCGGACTCACGTCATCGAAACCGTCCTTGCCGCCTTCAACCCCTATGTGCACGGCGACGAGGTGCGGTTCACCGCCGCTTGCTGGCGGGTCGAAGCTCGCGCTCCCTGAGGCCCGCTCGGCGTGACGCGACGGGCGGCGCCCTGAAGGCCGCCGTCGCCCGTCTGGGAGAAGGCTCGGAGACTACTGCTGCCGGCCTTCAATGGCGCACATGAGCACCGCCGCCGCGATGCCGAGCCGCCGGTCCAGCCGCCGGTCGCTGTCCATGGAGAAGTCCAAATCAATCTTCTGGATGAACGGGTTGAAGCGCTGGTGGAAGGCGAGCACCTGGGTGTCGCCCAGCGTCCCGGTGAAGGACTGGGGAATCAGCGCGGTCAGGAAGCGGCGCACCAGCGCCATCATCATGCTGTCCTCTTCAATCTTCCCCACCTCCTGGTCATTCGCGTCCAGCACCAGCCACTGGTCGCGGAGGAGGGAGCGCAGGCCCTTGCGGCGCAGCGCGCCCATGCGCTCGCCCGTGGTGGCGTCCGTCACGTCGTACGTCATGCCGAAGTCGAGGATGCCGCGCGCCTTGATGGTGAGCAGCTCCTCGCGCATCTCCTCGTCGCCGTAGATGCGGATGTCCTCCTTCAGCTTGAAGGCCTTCAGCTTCGAATAGAAGGCGAGGTTCCCCGCCTCGTCGTAGATGTGGAACGCGTCGCCGAACAGCTTGAAGAACTTGCGGCGAATCATGTAGCGCGTCTGGCCGAAGCGGCCGGGGGCCAGGTGGCTGGGAGGACGGGTCTGGAGTGCGGTCGACATTCCGCCACCCATAGCAAAGGTGCTAGCGGGAAGGCGGGTACTTCTGCAGCTTGCGCTGGAGCGAGCGCCGGTGGATGCCCAGCTTGCGAGCCGCCTCGGAGATGTTGCCGCCGCAGTCCGCCAGCACGCGGTTGATGTGCTCCCACTCGGCGCGCGCCAGGGACGGCGCCTCGAAGCGCTCCGACGCCGCGACGGAGGGTTCGCCGGACGCACGCGCGAAGGCCGCGAGCAGGTCATCCGCGTCCGCGGGCTTCGGCAGGTAGTTCACCGCGCCCAGCCGGATGGCATCCACCGTGGTGGCGATGCTCCCGTAACCCGTGAGGACGATGACGCGCGTGGAGGCATCCACCGCGAGCAAGTCCCTCACCACCTCCAGGCCGCTGCGGCCCGGCATGCGCAAATCCACCACCGCGTACTCGGGCGACTCGCGGCGCGCGGCGGCCAGGGCCTCGTCGTAGTCCCCCGCGGTGGTGACGTCCCAGCCCCGCTCGCGGAAGGCGCGCGCCAGCCGCTCGCGCAGGGTGGAGTCGTCATCCACCAGCAGCAGGCTGGGGCGCTGCTCCGTGCCCGCGCCATCGACGCTCATGGCGCGCCCTCCGTCACCGGCAGCGCGAGGCTCGCCGTGGTGCCCTGGCCCGGCGTCGAGCGCAGCTCCAGCGAGCCGCCCAGCTGTTCCACCAGCGTGCGCGCCAGGAAGAGCCCCAGACCCATGCCTTCACCCGGTGGCTTGGTGGTGAAGAAGGGCTCGCCCGCCCGGGACAACACGTCCGCCGCCATCCCCGTGCCCGCGTCGCGCACCTCCAGCAGGGCGCCTTCGCCGCGCGCTCGCACGCGCAGCTCCACGGGACGCGACACCTGGGAGGCCTGGAGCGCGTTCTTCACCAGCCCGCGCAGCACCCGGGCCAGCGCCCGGGGCGGGCCGTGGACGCGCCACTCGCGGGCCTCGGTAGGCAGCTCGACCGTCACCCGCTCCGCGCCGGGGAGCTCCGCCAGCATGTCCTCCACCAGCCGGGCCAGGGGCACGGGGTGGAAGGGCTCGCCCGTCGTCTGCCCGGCGTCCGCGGACATCTGCACCAGCACGTCGCGGCAGCGGTCCACCTGCTGGCGGATGAGGCGCAGGTCCTCGCGCACGGACTCGGAGGTGCCCGCGGTGGCCAGCGCGCGCTCCACCTCCTTGGCCACCACGGCGATGGTGGACAGCGGCGTGGACAGCTCGTGCGCGGCGCCCGCGGCCAGCGTCGCCAACGAGGCCACCTTCTCCCGCCGCGCGTGCAGCGCGCGCGCCTGCGCCAGCTCCTGCTCCCGCGCCCCGAGCGCTCGCGTGACGCGCTGGACGAAGTAGACGATGAAGCCCGCGGCCACGGCGAAGGCCACCCACATGCCGTTGAGGTGCAGCCGCATCAGCTCCGCGTGGTCCGGCCGCGACAGGCCCGCTGGCAGCTCCACGTCCTGCAACACGAACAGCGAGCCGAAGGCCGTCAGCGTGAAGCCGAGCAGCCCCCACATCCACCGCGAGGACAGCAGCACGGTGCCCAGCGCGACGTTCACCAGGTAGAGCGTGGTGAAGGGGTTGTGCGTGCCGCCGCTGAGGGCCAGCAGGCCGGTGAGCACCAGCGTGTCCCACAGCATCAGCTTGCCAAGGGAGCCCTCCGTCACCCGGAGGCCGCGCGCCAGCCACGCCCGCACCGACACGTTGGTCAGCGCCTCCAGGCCCAGCAGCGCGAACAGCACCGGCACCGGCAGCGCCAGCTCCAACCCGAAGGCCGCCACGCCGATGACGAGCGTCTGGCCCAGCAGCAGGCCCCATCGCAAGCGCAGCAGCCACTCCAGGTTGATGCGGGCCCGGGAGTCGAGCTCTGGGAGCGGCGGGGCGGCTTGGGGCGGAGGCGTCATGGTGCGGCGGAGGACGGAGGCACCACCGAGCGGGCCACGTTGGCCACCAGGTCCACGTTGGCGGGCGGCTGCTCGGCGCTGACGCCATCCAGCCACGTATCCCACGAGAGCGCAAAGACGAGCTGCGTGTGGGGCTCGGCCTCCGACAGCGTCACCCACTCCAGTAACACGTCCACCGACGCGCGCGTCTGGAAGCTCACTTCGAAGGGCTGGGGCTCGCCGTCCTGTCCGGTGCGCAGGGTGCCGCGCAGGTGCAGGCTGCGGCCCACCATGTCCACCGGCGCGTCGCCCTGGGCGGCGGCGGCCAGGCCCCGCGCGTCGTCGCCCGCGGGCTCGAAGTGGAGGCGCGCGTGGCAGTAGCGGCCCGGCGCCGGGCGCAGCGTGCCCAGCGGAATGACCGTTCCATCCGCGCTGCCCAGGCTCACCACCTGCGGGACGTCCATCCGCAGGGGGTTGGTGGCGGTGTGGTGCGCCCACGCCGTGCCCACGGGGGACAGTTGACGCAAGAAGCGCTTCCAGCCGACCTCCGCGCACGGGAGCAGCTCCACGCTGCCCAGCGTGACGAAGCCGCTGTTGAAGACGGCGCGGGTGCCCTGGTCGTTCATGAGCTCGCGCGCGCCGGCCGCGCCCGAGATGGGCCGCGCCCGGGCGGTGATGAGCGCGAGGTCGAGCGTCATGCCGTTCTGGACGTCGGTGCCGCCGCAACCGGTGACGGACAGGAGGGCGGCGCCCATGGCGACGGGCTTGAAGAAGGAGCGCATGGTTCAGAGGTCGTAGGCGACGGACAACATCGCGATGGGCGTGGGGACGACGCGGCCACGCAGTTGGTTGATGAAGGGCACGCGGACGCCCGCCGCGACGACGACATCCATGCCCGGGCTGAAGATGACGTCCGGGGACGCGTAGCCGATGAAGCCGCCCGTGTGCTCGTGGCGCTCGCCTTCCGAGTCGGCTGGCGCTTCCAGGCGGCTGTCGAAGCCCAGGCGCAGCGCCCAGCGGGCCGACGGCTGGTATTGCGCGGCGAGCGTGGTGCGCAAGGAGGCCCCCGCGCGGAAGCCCTGGATGCCGCGCGTGGGGAGGAAGCCGGTGGCGCTGGCCAGGAAGGACCAGCTGCCGCGGAAGTGCTGATAGGCGAAGCCGGCCAGTGGGTCCACCGAGCCGCTGCCCAGTTGACTGTCCAGGGCGAGCTGGGCGCCGTCTGGCCCGCGCAGCACGGGGGCGGTGGGGAGCTTCACGCCGCCGAGCACGCTGAACAGGTGGTCCGCGGAGAAGGCCTTGTCCTGGAAGAGGAACACCTTCGCGGCGACCTCCACGTCGCCAAGGCCCCAGCCGCGGTCCCGGGCGAGGCTGACGTGCCGCACCTCGCGGGCCTGCAAGGGCAGGGTGGCTTGAAGGAACAGCCAGGGGCGCGGCGCGTAGGCCACCGCCAGGTCCATGCGCGCCTCGCGCAGGCGCAGGGCGTCCACCCCCTCCGTGCCCACCGTGTGGCCCCAGCCCCGCACGGTGGAGGACAGGCGCAGGCGGCCGGCGAACGGCTGCTCGGTGCCCATGGCCATGAGCGTCGGGTCGCCGCAGGCGCAGGTGGCGCAGGCCCAGGCGCTCGAGGTGGGGACGAGCAGCAGGGCGCTGGACAGCAAGAGGGTGACGGTCAAAGCGTTCTTCACGGCCCGGGCACCATACGTGCTGGTCCGGGGGCTCGCGTGTGGCGTGTTGTCGCAGCGGGCCCTGGCCGGGAAGGCCCCGCGGTGGAGGGCGAGCAGGCGGGCGAGCGGCCGGTGTCACGCAGGAATCGATGCCCACGTTGAGAATGACAATGTCCTGCCAGCGTTGAGGGGCTGGGAGGAGGGACGACAGGGAGGATTCATGGGCGTGCTAGCGCCGATTGGCCGGCTGCTCTTCTCGGCCATCTTCATCACCAGCGGCCTGAACCACTTCTTCCAGTTGGAGGCGCTGACGGGCGTGGCCCAGGCGTCCGGGGTGCCCGAGCCGCGCCTGGCGGTGCTGGGGTCCGGCGTGGCGCTGGTGGTGGGCGGCTTGTCCGTGCTGCTGGGCGTGTTCGCTCGCCTGGGCGCGGCGGCCATCGCCATCTTCCTGCTGTCCGCCGCCTTCATGGTCCACAGGTTCTGGCTGGTGACGGACCCGGTGCAGGCGCAGAACCAGCTCATCCACTTCATGAAGAACCTCTCCATGGCGGGCGGCGCGCTGTTCATCGTCTACTTCGGGTCCGGGCCCTTCAGCCTGCGGCGCAAGAAGGCGGAGGGGCTGGGCAGCGGGCGGCTGGGTGTGCCGCTGCGGCCTTGAGGCTCAGGGCGTGGGGGCGCTGACGGCCGGGGCCTCCGCGTCGCCGGGGACCCAGGTGATGAAGGTGGCGGCCTCGGGCAGGTTCCGCTTCAGCTTGTCGCAGGGGACGTGCGCGAGGGCGTGGTTGCTGCTGCCCGACGTGACCAGGAAGCAGCTCTCCGTGCGCGGGTCGATGAGATAGGCGAGTCGGCCGTCGATGTTGATGAGGGCGAACTTCCCCGCCTCCGGCAGCTTGACGTAATCGACGTGAGACGGAATGCAGCCTACGAGCGGCAGCAGGAGCACGGCACACCGGAGCAGGGATTGGCGCATGCGGCGCATGCTAGCCGCTCCGGCCGTGCGAGGGGCATGTCACCCCGCGCTGACGGTGGCCTGGCGCAGCGTGAAGAAGGCCACCTCCGGCTCGCTGCCCCGGCGCAGGTAGGGGCCGCCGAAGCCGAAGCCCAGGCCCCGGTTCACGTACAACTGGTTGCCATTCACGTGGTAGTGGCCGCGGATGTACGGCTGGCCCGCGCGGCGGAAGATGGCCTCCGTCAGGCCGCGCACCACGAACTGGCCGCCGTGCGTGTGCCCGGAGAACTGGACCAGCCCCGCGTGCGCCGGCAGCTTGTCCGCCGTGGGCGGCGTGTGCGCCAGCACCAGCCGCGTACCCGACACCGGCGCACCTCGGAAGGTGGCCTCCACATCGTCCCGGCCCGTGAGCCCGTCGTCGATGCCCAGCACCGTCACCGGCGCGCCCTTCACCTGCACCTGCCGGTGCTCGTTCTGCAGCACCGTGTAGCCCATCCGCTCGAAGGACTCGCGCAGGTACGGCGCGTTCACCCAGTGGTCATGGTTCCCCATCACCACGTAGACGAGCCCCTCGAGGCCGGCCAGCAGCTCGCGCACACGCGGCAGCGGCTTGGGGCTGTGCGTGACGTAGTCGCCGGTGAGGAACACCAGGTCCGGCTTCTCCGCGTTGACCGCCTCCACCGCCCGGCGGATGCGCAGCGCCGAGGTGGCCTGCCCCACGTGCACGTCCGACAGCTGCGCCACGCGCAGGCCGTCATGCTCGGCGTGCAGGTGCTGGAGCATCAGCACGTTCTCCGTGAGGGAGAAGTGGTCCCGCAGGCGCAGGCGCCGCTCCGTGCGGAAGGGGTCGGCGCCGCTGCGCGCGATCAGCGCATTGCGCTCGTCCTCCTGCACGTCTCGCCGGAGGCTGTTGGCCGGGGCTGCCAGGGGCGCGGCACGACGGGCGAGACGTCTCAGGCGCATGCGGTTCGGTTCCTTTCCGTGCCAGGGACGGCGGGAGGGCTCGTTTGATTCTAGAGAGCCAGGTGGGGTGGGTTGAAGCAGGTGTCCCTCGCACGCCTGCCCAGCCAGCGGCCGGCGCTCGGGGTGCAGGGAAAACCCGCGCGATTTCAGGAAGATTCCGAAGCGTCCTCAGGCATTCTTCCACCATTGGACAGACGTCCGGGGGGCGTGCCGTGACGGTAACCGTTGGGATTGCTACACCCGGGGGGACGATGACCCCCAGGCCCGGGTCCGCCCAGGACACGGGGCCGGACGTGACAGCGCCAGCAGGTGGAGGAAGCGCCGCGCCCCCTGCCGGCGGCGGTTCGCGGCCGGTGGAGCTGGCCGAGCTCATGTCCACGGTGCCGCTGGGCATGGCCATCATCGACCGCGAGCTGCGCTTCGTCGAGGTGAGCGACGCCATGGCCGCCATGCACGGCGTGTCGCGCGAGGCCCACCTGGGCCAGTCCATGGTGGAGGTGCTGCGCGCCGAACCCTCCGCGGCCGACGTGGTGCGCCGCGTCCGCCGCGTGCTGGAGACAGGCGTGGCGCTGGAGGGCGTGGAGATCATCCACCGCGAGTCGGGCGCCCAGGGCGAGCGCACCCGCGTCTACCGCGCCAGCTACCACCCGGTGCGCCGTGAAGGCGCCATCGTCGCCGCGTGCATCTACGTGGAGGACATGACGGAGCGCCGCCGCGTGGAGGCCCAGCGCGACGCGGGCGCGGCCCGGGAGCGCTCGGTGCGCGAGCAGGCCCTGCGCGAGACGCAGGAGGCCGTGCGCGCCCGGGATGAGTTCCTCAGCGTGGCGGCCCACGAGCTGCGCACGCCCCTCACCAGCCTGCGTCTGCACCTGCAGCTGCTGCTGCGCCAGGTGGGCGGCTCGAGCCAGGAGCCGCCCGCGGAGCTGGCGCCCAGGGCCCGCGTGCTGGACCGTCAGCTGTCGCGGTTGGTGGGGCTGGTGAACACGCTGCTGGACGTGTCGCGGCTGGCCGCGGGTCGCTTGTCGCTGGAGCCCCGGGAGCTGGACCTGGCGCAGCTGGTGCGGCAGATGGCGGAGGCCTTCTCCGAGGAGTTCAACCGCGCCGGCAGCACGCTGTCGCTGCACGTGGACGGGCCGCTGCTGGGGGAGTGGGATTCGCTGCGCCTGGAGCAGGTGCTGGTGAACCTGCTCTCCAACGCCGTGAAGTACGGCGGAGGCCAGCCGGTGGAGGTGTCGCTGGCGAGCGAGGGCCTCACGGCGGTGCTCGCCGTGAAGGACCAGGGCATCGGCATCTCCGAGGACGGCATGGCGCGCCTGTTCGGCAAGTTCGAGCGCGCCGTGTCGGAGCGGCACTACGGCGGCCTGGGCCTGGGTCTCTTCATCACCCGTCAAATCGTGGAGGCCATGGGCGGCAGCATCACCGTGCGCTCCGCGCAGGGAAAAGGCTCCACGTTCATCCTCCGCCTGCCCACGCGGCCCCCGGTGCCCGCGAAGGCCGCCGCGGGCGCGCGGTAGGCGCATGACGCGAAACCCCGGGGCGCCCGTGCGGGGCACCCCGGGGACTTTCCCGGGCTTCAGTTGCCGCGGAGGACCGTCAGGCCGCTGTCGGTGAGGACGTACAGCGCCGCCGGCGTCACCCGCGGGTCGTGGATGAGCTGCCGCACCCGGGAGCCGCTCACGCCCGCCACCTTCTCCAGCGTCTTCAGCGGCGTGAGGCGCCACAGGCCCGAGCGTTCCGTGCCGATGTAGAGCGAGCCGTCACCCGTGGCCGCCAGCGCGCTGATGTTCTGGAGCGCGTCGCGCTGCTCCGCGTTGGCGCCGGTCAGCCGGGTGCCCGTCTGGGCCTGATTGGAGGCCCACGTAATTGTCATCTCCCACAGGCCGTGGTCCTTGCTGCCCAGGTAGTAGCGGCCGTCCGTCGTCTGCTGGAAGCCGCGCCAGCTGTCGAACTCGCTCATGCTGTTGACCTGGGGCAGGTAGGAGGACTCCACCTTCATCAGGTTGACGCGCTTGTCCATGTTGTCCCAGTCGCCGTGGTGAGGCGTCGGCGTGACGATGCCGAACATCCACTCGTTGGCGATGAGGACGTCCCCGTCCTGCGCGATGCCCAGCCCGTAGGTGTAGCCCGCCATCTGGCTGCCCTGCTCGTTGAGCCACACCGGGTGCCGGTGGGAGCTGTACTCCAGGCCGCGGATGCGGGTGACGCCGTGGTTGGAGCCCACGTAGACGTCGCCCTTGTCTCGGCCGTGCATCACCGTCACGCAGCTCAGGATGCTGCGGTCCTCGTCGAAGTGATGGTCGTTGCTGTTGCGGATGCCCAGGTTGTGCACGTCATCCAGCCGGCGCGGGCCCGTCTGGACGTGGGGATTGCCGTTCTCGTCCGTCGTGTTGCGCACCGACTGGTGCAGGTGCTCCTCCAGGACAATCTCCCCGCTGCCGTCCAGGCGCACCACGTCCACGTCACCCTGCTTGTAGTACTGGAGCCGGCGGTGGCTGTACGGGAAGCACGGCTGCGTCGGGTCCGGCTGGTAGCACTCGTTGGGGCTGACGATGTAGTTGGGCTGCAGGCCCGGGAACTCCGGGTCCGTGCGCAGGTCCGTCGTGGCGTAGCCCACGTAGGCGCGGCCCGCGCCGCCACCACAGATGACGGTGGAGCCGGTGGCCGCCCGGTCCGGACCGAAGCCGCCCTGGGCCTGGCCAATGGGCGAGCGCGTCCAGACGACCTGCTGCGTGTCCGCGCGCAGCACGCCAATCCGGTCCCCATCCAGCAGCCAGATGTTGTGCGCGGCGTCCACACCCACCGCCTGCGCCCGGGAGATGTCGTAGCGGGACGAGTAGTTCGTCACCGCGTCCGTCGGCCACGGTCCTTCAACAGGGCCGCTGCCCGCGTCCGGCTCCGAGCCCCCGTCCGGCTCCGAGCCCGCGTCTGGCTCCGTGCCCGCGTCGGGCTCCGTCCCGGCATCCGGCTCCGTGCCCGCGTCCGGCTGCGTGCCGGCGTCGGGCTCTGGCCGCGTCACCGGTGGAATGTTGTCGATATCGTTGTCTGTCGTGGGGGGCGTGGGCTCGTTCGAGCCACCGCATGCCCACGCCGTCATCACCGCCGCCCCTACCCACCCAGCCAACAGTCGTCGATTCACCGCTTCCTCCTCCTGGGGACGCACAGCAATTCGCATACCGGGCTTTGGACGCCTGGCCACCTGGGAAACAGGGTCTGCGTGGGCAAAACGCTTCCCTGTCTGGAGAAGAAAAGGGCAACGCGGTGACGAAAAACAAACGGGCCCGCCTCCGGTGTGGAAGCGGGCCCGTTTCGAGCCGTGATGCGCGTGTCGCCAGGACTACCGCGTCGGCGTGCCGTCGAGCTCCTTGTCGACGGACTCATGCGGCTGCGTGCCCGCGCCGCCGGTGCCCGGCTGCTTCTTCTTGGCGCCCTTGGGGCTGGTGGCGCGCAGCTCCAGCGCGACGACCTCCTGGCCCTCCAGCTGGAACTTCGCGCGCACCGAGGCGCCCTCCGGAATCTCATCCGTCTTGGCGACCTTCTTGCCGTCCAGCATCAGCTTCGTCTTGTCACGCACGTCCAGGTCCGCGTCAGGCAGGCCCGGGCGGGACAGGCTCACGCCGTCCGCGGTGGCATCCTTGAGGGTGCCTCGCAGGCTCATGGCCTTGTCCATCTTGAAGGTGCCTTCATCCTCCGTCTGGACGCCCGTCACGTCCTTGGCGGCCTCGCCAATGGCGGGCCCCACCTCCGTGGCGTCCACGCCGGTGCTCTTCTCCGTACCAGGACGGGGCACCTGCGTCCGCGACGGCTGCTGCTGCGCGAACGCGGCGCTTCCCACGCACAATGCGACTGCGGCGATGAGCTTCTTCATCATCCCTCTCCCTGAGTTCAGTTCGGTTGGACCGGCTGCTGGAAGCAAGGGTGGGGCCGCTTCCTGCTCTCGCCAATCCAGGCCGGGTGCCTCAGGGGCGTCCCTGGCCGCAGGGCAGCCGGACAGGCGCCCACGCTCAGTTGGGCAGCTGACTGAGCCGCTTCACCGCGTTGAGCAGCTCGCGCAGGTCCAGCGGCTTGCGCAGCCAGCCGGCGACGCCCAGGCCCTCCGCCGCGCCCCTCACGTCCAGGTCCGCGCTGGCCACCAGGACGGGGATGCGGTTGAAGCTCGTGTCGTGGCGCAGCGCCTCACGGAAGGCGAAGCCGTCCATGCGCGGCATCATCAGGTCGAGCAGGATGAGGTCCGGCATGGATTCGACCTGGCGGAGCTGGGTCAGCGCCTCCAGGCCATCCGCCGCGAGCAGGACGGCGTAGCCTTCCAGCTCGAAGACGTCCTGGAGCGCGTCACGGATGTCGAGGTCGTCGTCGACGACCAGCAGTGTCTGAAGGGGTTGCACCGAAGCCTCCGGCGAAAGCGGGGCAGTCTCCCCGCGACGCCGTCCCCAGGATGTGTCCGCTCCCGTGAAGGCGGAAGCGCATGGCGAGCCGGGGGCGGGCAAATGCTCAGCCCCCGACGCATGCCAGGCCGCTCTCCGACGCATCTTCCCGGTGCGCGCGCAGGGGCCGCAGTGGCCCCGTCACTCAGTTGCAGCCGTCGCAGAGACCGCGAAGCTGCACTTCCACCGAGCGCTGGGACACCGCGCGGGGCACGCCCTTGGAGGACGCGATGCGGACCGACTCCTCCGGGAGGCAGGCCACGGTGCCGCAGTCGGTGCAGGTGAAGTGCGGGTGGCTGCCGTTGTGCTCCTCGCCCGCGCGCTTCAGCTCGAAGCGCCACACGTGGTCGCCCAGGTCCGCCCGCACCACGAGCCCGGCCTCGGTGAGGTCCGTCAGGTTGCGGTAGATGGTCACCCGGTCGTAGCCCTCGTCACCCAGCGTGTCCACCAGGTCGGCGTGGCTCATCGGGGACGTGGCGTCCTCCAGCTCCCGCAACACCGCCACACGGGGCGCGGTGCTGCGCAGGCCCGCGGAACGAATCCGGTCCTGGAACTCAGTGAGCTTCGGCTGCACGGCACTTCTCTTTGCTCCCATGATGCCCTTTCGATAGCCGATTTGACGGTCACTTTCACCCTGCTGAGACCTGGAGCGTTGAGTCTTCACGCTCCGCGTGATGCCCCTCAGCGGGTCTCCCCCGACTCCCCGCGCGTGCTCCCAGGAGACGGTTGTAACTGCTTCCAATGCAATCTGGATGCAGAAGAATCGCCGTTGCCATCGTGAGCGGATGCGCCGTGCGTCCACGGGCCCTCACCCGGTGCCTGGCGGCAGGCCTGCCCGGCGTCACCCGGCGGCGGGGGTGGGACGGGAAGCTGGATTTCCGGGAGCCGCGCGGCATGTCGCTGGGAGAG
>NZ_JAAIYB010000879.1 GCF_010894475.1 Myxococcus vastator | reverse complement strand
TCGCGCATCAGCCCGTCCACCTCGGCTTCGGCGTCGGCGGCTCCGGCGGGCGCCTTCTCCGCGCTCCCAGGCACCGCTGAAGGCGCGGGCTGTTCATCCGGCACGGCCTCCTCCACAACGGGTGCGGCCACCACGGGTTCCGCCGGCGTCACCGGAGGAACTGCCCCGGTCCCCCGCATCACAGCGAGGCCTCCCCCGACGACAGCGAGCCCCACCGCCACGGACAGTCCCAGCGCCCACGGACGGCGCGCCGTCGGCACGGCCACGGGGGCCACGGAGCCGGACGCACGGGCACCCGCCGCGGGTACCTCGGCTCCGGAGCCATGGGCACTCGCCGCGAGCGTCTCGGGGCCGGACGCACGGGCACCCGTCACGGGCGCCTCGGCCCCGGAGCCACGGGCACTCGCCGCGAGCGTCTCAGGGCCGGACACATGGGCACCCGTCGCGGGCACCTCGGCCCCGGAGCCACGAGCACTCGCCGCGCGAGCCTCGGGGCTGGACGCACGGGCCCCCGCCGCGGGCGCCTCGGAAGCATCAGGCGCCGCTGCCCACATCCCGGGATGCGACTCCGGCTCTGTATTCGACGGGGTGCCTTCCTCGTCGTCGTCCTCATCGTCCCAGGCGCTGGCCAGTCTCAGACTCCCGGAGGGCCCTGACCGTGACGCGACGGCGGCGCTCCCGTCCGGACGACTCGGGGTTCGCGCGCTCGCAGACACCGCCGGGACACCCGAGCTCCTGCTCGGCGTCTGCTCGGCCCGTGAGTCCTCGCCGGAGGCGGCACCGCGAGCCTCCTCGGCCCCACCGGTGCGCGGCCCCGACGCCGCGGCCATGCCCTCCGGACGGCTCTGCCGGCCCGGCGTGGAAGGCGTGCCCTCGAAAGAAGCGCCGCGAGGCACCGGCGACGACGCCACCGCCGGCAGCGGCATCATCGGCGTGGCCATGGGCGGCAGCGGCGCCGCGTCCAGCGCGGCCTCCTCGCCCCTGCGAGGCAACACGAAGGTCGGCGCGTTGACGTCCTCGTCCGGAGATGTCGGCAACGCCAGGCCGCTGCGGCCAGGAGGCGCCAGCACCGCCGTGGGCTCACGCGGCACGGCCCCCACC
>NZ_JAAIYB010000878.1 GCF_010894475.1 Myxococcus vastator | reverse complement strand
AAGTGGAGGCAGGGGGGGCGCCTGATACAGTCCGTGAATGCGCTCCGCTGGCACCCGTCCCGCCGTCACCCACTCCGCGTGGGGGCTCGTGCGTCTTCCGGCCCTGCTCCTGTTGCTCGTCCTGCCCTGGAGGGCCAGCGCCGAGCCCTCGCTGCGCGTGGCGGGTGCCTCCGCCAGCAACGAGGTGAAGCTGCGGACGGCGTCGGAGGACTTCCGGCACGTGCTGCGCGTGGACCTGCTGAGCGCGCTGGAGGCGGCCGGCGACGTGGCGGTGGCGGGCGGCGTGGCTCGAGGTGGCGACGGTGAGCTGCCCGGGGGCGTGACGGTGCTGGTGGACCCGCTCCAGTCCCAGGACGGCGTGCAGGTGGCGCTGCAGGCCGTGGTGAAGGAAGCAGAGGCCGGGAGCGCCACGGCGCCCCTCTCCACGCGGCGCCCCATCCACGTCGAGCTGACCGGGCGGCTGCCCGTCACGGGGGACTACACGGGCCACGTGGTGCTGGTGCACGCGCAAGGGCGGGAGACCACCGCGCTCATCGTCACGCGCGTGCAGGCGGTGCCCGCGGTGCAGTTCATCGCCACGTCCCCGGCGGTGACGTCCGCGGGCTGGGGCTGGGGCTCCATCGACGCCACCGTGCGGCTGCCGTTCAAGGAGACGGCGGGCGTGGGCGGTGTCGTGTCGTTGCCCCAGTTGCTGCAGCTTCAGCGCAAGGCGCCGGACATGGACTCGGCGCTCATCCAGCCGCGCTTCCAGAGCGTGCGCTTCGCGCTGGAGGGCGGGAAGCCGGATGGCGGCAACCTGGACATCACGTCCCTGGAGGGCGGCCTTCCCGTGAGCGCGCATGGGAGCGGCGCGCTGCTCCTGAGCCTGCGGGGCCTGGAGGGGCCCGGTGAGTACACCGGCACCGTGCGCCTGTCCGTGCGCTCGGGCCTGCCGGTGGAGCAGCCCTTCACCTTGTGGGTGAGCTCGCCCTGGCTGTGGGGCGCGTTGCTCATCGCGGCGGGGGCCGTGTCGTCGTTCGGCGTGCGCCTGTACTCGCAGCGCATCCGGCCCCGGGCGCTGCGCTTGCAACGGGTCATGGAACTGCACCGCCGGCTCCAGGCCGTGGT
>NZ_JAAIYB010000877.1 GCF_010894475.1 Myxococcus vastator | reverse complement strand
CCACTATCCCGACCCGCTCCTGGCTCATCTGCATGCTCCGGCTTCAGCTCTGCATGAGGCCGCGGGACTGCAGGATCCTGGCGTTGGCCAGGGACATGGCCACGTGCCGCTCACGAATCACCGCGGCGGCGGTGCGAGCGCGCGCCTGGGCCTCTGAAGTCACGCAGTAGAACTTCAGCCCCGTGTGCCCCAGGCGGACGTGGAAGACCTCGTCCTCGTTGATGTGCTTGCGGAACATGTCCGCGGTCTCGGAGTCGAAGTTGTGCAGCGCCTGCTCGTTGCGCTTGAGCGACTGCGTCTCGACGGTGAATTGCTGCGCGGAGAAGAACTCCTCGGGGTAGCGGAAGTTGTCGAGCGTCTCGTAGAAGGCCAGCTGCTCGGGCAGCGGATCGCCCAGGCTGCCCCCCAGCTCCTCGA
The DNA here is from genome assembly GCF_010894475.1 of Myxococcus vastator. Lineage (GTDB taxonomy): Bacteria > Myxococcota > Myxococcia > Myxococcales > Myxococcaceae > Myxococcus > Myxococcus vastator. Next base: position 701 of record NZ_JAAIYB010000877.1, on the reverse strand, counting down.
TGCGCTTGCGCACGTAGAAGGCATGCTTCGCCTCATCCCCCACCTGGCGCCCCACCATCATCTTGATGGTCGGGTTCTCCACGCGAAGCATGAACCGGGCAATCACTTCGGCACCGACGTACTCGTTCCAGTACCGCATCCGCAGGGCCTGGATCGTGCTCTCCAGGCTCATCTTCTCCGCCCAGTACGTCTTCGCCCAGGCGGGCTGAGCCGAGAAGAATGCCTCGTTTTCATTGGCGAGCTGCTGAATGAACTCTTCGAGAGGCATCATGTCCGCACCGTCAATCCTGAAAACAAACGTGAGCTTAATATCAAACGACAACAAGTCAACTCATTTCATGACAATACAGAATAGCTGTATTTAGCGGCCTACCCTGTTGATCGCCTCCCGGCCGTTCCATCTTGGGGCACCTCCAACTTGAGCCTTCCGATGGGGAGCTGAGGCTGCCTCAGCGCATTGCCCAGCAACGCCTCGTAATGAGTGGCCAGCCGGGCTACCGTGTCTGGGTCGAAGAGGTCGGTGCTGTACTCGAAGCTGGCGGCCAGCCCCCCCTCTTGTTCCTTCATCAGCAGCGACAGGTCGAACTTCGCGGTCCCCGTGTCCGCCTCCAGCACCTCCAGGCCCAGCTCCGGGAGGCGCAGCTTCGGCAGGGGGGCGTTCTGCAGGGCGAACAGCACCTGGAACAGCGGCGGGAGGGAGG
>NZ_JAAIYB010000876.1 GCF_010894475.1 Myxococcus vastator | reverse complement strand
GGGTGGGGTGCAGCGCCACCAGCCGCTGGAGCACCTCGCGGGCAGCCGCTTCGTCGTGCTGGGCCAGCCGCAACCGGGCCAGCCCCAGCAACGCGCTGGCATCCTTCGGGTCCTGTTCAAGGGCGCGCTCGAATTCGCGGGCCGCCTCCTTCAGCAGGCCCTGCTTCATGAGACGCGCGGCGGAGGATGCCAGTTTGGAGACGGCCATGAGCACCGATTCTAGCGGTGGGGACGTCAGGTGGGTACTTCTAGAAGACCGACTCCCAGGCATTCTTGATGCCGTTGCCCACGTCGCCCGCGAAGTCCGTCACGGCATCCGCCGCGTTGGAGAAGACCTCGCCCGCGGCGTCGGCCACCGCGCCGCCCGCGTTGATGGCGCCGTCGACCACGTTCTCCAGCACTTCGCCACCGGCGGCGGCGGCCGTCTCACCCACGGCCCTCAGCACGTTGCCGGGGTTGACGGAGCCCTCGATTTCCACGCCCAGGCCCAGGCCCGCGGTGGCCTCCACGCCGACGTCGAACTCCAGGTTGCCGTTGTCGATGCCGATGTTGGCGTGCGCGTCGCCGCTGACACCCGCGCTGGCGCTGGCGGTGATGCTGCCGGACGCGAGCGTGTTGTCCTCGTGCTTCAGCTCGATGGAGCCCGTGAGGCTCGCCTGCGCACCCGCGAAGCCGGAGGCCGCGGCGTTGATGGACACGTTGCCGTCGGTGCCCACGTGCAGGTCCAGCTCAATGCTGCCCTCGGCGCCAATCCTGCCCAGCGCCTCCAGGTCCAGCTCGACGGAGTACTCCTCGCCGGCAATCTCGAACTCGACCGTCTTGGAGGCCCCGGCGCCCGCCTCGATGAGGTTGGCCTCGATGTCGATGTCGACGCTCACGTCGATACCGGACAGGCCGATGTCCGCGTCCACCTGCGCATCCGCGGTGAACGTGGGGCCCTGGACGTGGGCGCGCGTGTCGATGCCACCGGGGCCGGTGCCGCTCACGTCGGTGCGGGCACCGCCAGCCGTGAAGCTGGACTGGCCGCTCAGCGCGCTGTGCCGCGGCTGATCCACCGAACCGGATGCCTGGGTGTCGACGCGCGGGCCGTTACGTCCGCTCTGGGCAGGGGGCCGGGTGTCGCG
>NZ_JAAIYB010000875.1 GCF_010894475.1 Myxococcus vastator | reverse complement strand
CCTCGACCTTGTGGAGCCCATGGACCTTGAGGATTGCCGGGTGCGAGAGGGAGGCGGCAAGACGAACCTGCTCATCGAGCTTTGCTCGCGCTCGCCGAACCCGCCCCCCTTCCTTCTCCGATGGCGCGGGAACCGCCTTGAGAAGCACCTTCCCACGAGGCGCCCCCGAAGCGGCTCGCAGCCGTGCCACGAAGAGGGCCATCCCATGGTGCGTTGGCCCCAAGTCCTCGCGGAATTCGTAGCCGACGCCATCCGCCGAGAAGAGAATCGCCCCTGGCGGGATCTTGAACTCGATTGCTTTCGACATGCCATTTCCCCTCGTGCGCAGACTCGCGACCAACGCGGCGAGGGAAGCTACCTGCCGCATCCGGTCGAGGGAACGCCCTCACAGGTAAGGGAGACAAAACGGCTTGGGCGGCCCAATTTCGGCTCCCTACCTATTACGTCCTTTCGGGGCTCTCACGGCCAGCGGTCCACGACGTATCCGCCTCCGGAGTTGAACGACTTCACTCGGCCATCTTCGTAGCCCTTGGCAGGCGACTCGACCACGAAGCAGACGGGGCGTTCGTCCTGTCCCGGCAGTTTCACACGGTCGTAACGGATGACGAGCGCAGGCCCCTCCGAGCGCCCCATGCGGTCAGAGAGGAAATACGCCTTCCCGTAAAAGCGTGTCCCGGGCGGCGCGACTGCTCGTTGCCGTGGTTCAACTCCCTTGGGAACAACCCCCACCACGTCAGCCCCTGCGGTGAACCAAACTTGGTCGTACGGGCCCTGGCGACTGTCAAGAGTGAGGCTGAATGGCTCGTTAATCTCCCAGCGAAGGTCTTCCCGCATCGTCTCTTCCGCACCAGACGGGCAGGTGAACGACTCAGGCCGAATCTGAGCCCCGGGGCAGCCCGCCGCGAGCGCCGCGACGAGCGTCATCGTCGCGCAGTCGGCAACAGCGGTGGCCTTCGTCCTCCCGCCCGGCGGGCGTCCTTGGGTCGGGGCCTTGGGTGACGGAGTCGTCTTCACGGTTGAACCTTCCTTCGGAGCGGCAGTCTCAGGGCCCGTCAGCAGCACAGGCGGGGGGCTAGGTGGTGACATAGCAGGGGCAGCCGATGTGAACGGCGCGGAATGTGGGG
>NZ_JAAIYB010000874.1 GCF_010894475.1 Myxococcus vastator | reverse complement strand
GTGGCGCTTCCTGGGCGGCAAGCTGTACGCGGTGGGGCAGGGGGGCACGCTGCTCTTCCCGACGGCGGAAGGGACGCTGCGGCCAGGCGCCTTCGCCTCCGTGGGACTGGGGGTGGACAATGCGCGCTGAGCGGCCTTTGCGTGGCGGGCTTGGCCTTGCGCTGGCGGTGGCCCTCCTGGCCTCCGGGTGCGCCTCACTGTCCGCGAGGCCGGGCCAGGCGGGCCGTGGGGCCGTCCTGGCCTTCAGCCCCGTCTCCGTGCCCTCCCAGGCGGCGAGGAGCGCGGCGACGGGTGTGTACCAGGGGGAGGCGTCGGGCTCCGCGGATGGGACGCCAGAGCCAGGGCCGATGGGCTTTCGACGTGGAGTCATCGGCAGGGCCCTCCACGAGGAGGGAGCGCGCGGCACGGGCGGAGAGGGCGGAGCCTTCGCTTGTGGCGGCAAGGCCCTACCTCCGGGCTGGCCCCGTCTGGCCCAAAGCCGGGAGGTGCTGGCGCCCTTCCTGGCGTGTGCCTCACCCGCGGAGTTCGTGGCCATGCAGCGCGGGGTAGGGGACATGGGCGCGCTGGTGCAGTCCCTCTATCCCTGGGACGCAGTCCGGCTGGGCGCCCTGGGGCCGATGGACGAAGACGCCTCGGCCGTCCTCAGTCGCAAGCGCGCGGACTTCATCGTCACAGCCGTGGAGAAGTACGGCGTGCCGTATGCGGAGGTGTTCTCCCTCTTCGTCCTGCACTCGGCCTTCGACGACGAGCTGCGCGAGGTGGTGCAGCGACTCGCCCGCGACAAGCAACTGGGCGAGACGCTGGGGGCCATGGCCGCTGTCCGCGAGGAGCTGAAGCGGCGGGGCATGGAGCTGGGGGAGTTCCCGGAGCGGGGAGAGAACGCTCGCGATGTGCTGCGGGGGCTGGGTCGAGCGGGCCGGGACATGCTCTCCAGCACCTTGGTGAGCGGTGAGGCCCGGTACACGGAGCTCATGGCGATGCGTGGGCAGATGCCGTCGCCCTACCAAGCCGCCATCGATGAGGTGGAGAAGGCCCTGATGGAGCGGCACTACTCGCCGGGAAGCCTCTCGGCGGGAGCCTTTGACTCCCTCACCTTCGGTGTGCCGGTGGGCTTCTACCACCTTG
>NZ_JAAIYB010000873.1 GCF_010894475.1 Myxococcus vastator | reverse complement strand
GTGGGAGGGAAACTGAGTCCGGGCATCTACCGGGTCCACAAGCCGGTGGGCGCCACGAGCTTCTCGGTGGTGCAGCGGTTCATGGAGGAGGCGAAGGCCGCGCAGCCGGGCAAGCGCATCCCGGTGTGCCATGGCGGGACGCTGGACCCCTTCGCGGAAGGGTTGCTGCTGGTGCTGGTGGGGCAGGCGCCGCGCCTGTTCGAGCTGCTGCACGCCGTGCCCAAGGTCTACGAGGCGGAGGTCATCTGGGGCACGGAGACGGACACGGGGGACCTGCACGGCCGGCCCGTCCTCCAGGGAGAGACGGCGGCGCTGACGCCCGAGTCCCTGGACGCGGCGCTGGCGTCCTTCGTGGGCTGGCGGGAGCAGGTGCCTCCGGCGACCAGCGCGAAGAAGGTGGGAGGCGAGCCCGCATACCGGAAGGCGCACCGGGGAGAAGCCGTGGAGCTGCCGCCCTCGCGCGTGTACCTGCACGCGGCGCGCTGGCTGTCCCATGACCTGCCGCGCGCCAGCCGCCTGTGGCTGAGCTGCCGCGGGGGCTACTACGTGCGCGCGCTGGCCCGGGACGTGGGGCGCGCGCTGGGCTGTGGGGCGCACCTGTCCACCCTGCGGCGCGCGGCGATTGGCCCCTGGGCGGACCCGGAGCCGGAGCAACGCGGGTGGCTGCACGGGCGCGAGCTGCTGCCCTGGGCCCGCGTGCGGACGCTCACGGACGCGGAGGTGGGCGAGCTGCGCCGCGAGCGCCCCATCCCCGCGAGCGGCCTCCTGCCCCCGGACTGGAAGCTGCCCCCCGGTTTCCCGGACCCGGAGGCGCCCGTGCGAGGCTTCCACCAGGGCCGCCTCACCTTCCTGCTACGGGAGCGCGACGGCGCGCTGTGGAGCGAGCTGGAGCTGCGCGGAGGGCTGTAGGCCCGCGCGCGGGAGGGGCCACCGGTGACAAGAGTCACCACCTGGGGGCCGTCCCGGTGATGACGGTTGTCACCGGTGATGACAGTTGTCACCACCCCGCACGGCCCCAGGAAAACGACACCCGAATTCATAACTCATTGAAAAGACTCGGGGCGCTCAGGTGGGCTCGCCGGAGTCGGTGTGTGGCACGCCCCGCGCAATAGGACAGGACATCACGCTCCAGCAC
>NZ_JAAIYB010000872.1 GCF_010894475.1 Myxococcus vastator | reverse complement strand
ACGGATTTCAATACCGACTTGTGCGGCGCCGCGACAGAGCCATCGAATGGCTTCGTGGATGGCTATGACATCCCGGGTTGGGATACCTGGTTCGCGCACGAAGACACCGGAAGCTTTGGGGGGCTCGTTTATGGATGGGTCCCACCAGCACTGCTCTCCCTCGCGGCTGCGGGGTTCTACGTCATTCCTGTCGACAGCATCTGGTGGGTGAAGGACGAGGAGCTGCATCGCCTCATGAAGTGAAGTCGATGCAGCTCCTGAACGGAGGGAGCTCCTGACACGTCCAACTCAGTGGAGGCGGCTGAGCCCGATGGTGAGGGTGACTTCACGGTACGGCCTTCGCGGAAATGGCTTCATCACAGTAGTCTGATGATTGCGTCAGGCGCGCGGCGGCGGACGCCAAGCCGGGCTTGCCTGCTTCAGCCGCGGTGTCACCCGTCCGTCCCTTACCCGACTTGCCTGAACAGGGTAGCTTCCGAGCCCATGCGTACTTGGATGCGTTGGGTGTTCCTGGCGTGTTGCGCCTTTGGCGCTCCGGCCCTGGGTGTCACCGTGGAAGAAGTGCCGCGGCTTGCAAGCGGAGCCTGGTCCGTGGACATGACCGGGACGCTCACGCCGCGGATGCTCGCGGAGGTGGACCAGCTTGGCGAGGCCCTGGTTCGCGACGGGCAAGGCCAGCTCGCGGTGGTGGTGGTGGATACGACGGGGAGCCGTCCGCCGCGCGCCTTCGCGCTGGAGCTCTTCAACCGGTGGGGGCTTGGCACGGCCCGTCGGAATGATGGTGCGCTGCTCTTCGTCGCGCTGAAGGACCGCGCGGCGGAGATCATCCTGGGCGACGGGGTGGATGGTCCGGGTGAGCAGGCCCGCAGTGACGCCATCATGGCGAACGACGTGGTTCCCGCCTTCAAACGTGGGAGTCCGGACGACGCGGTGCTGGAAGGTGCGCGCGGACTTCATCAGCTCATCGTGACCTCGGAGCTCAACCAGCCTCGCAATGCCCAGGAGGCCGCGCCGGCATGGGATCCCAGGCTCGCGGAGTCCGCGTGGTCGGAGGACTCCACCGTCACCATCGTGTCTGAAGAATCGAGGGAGCAGGAAGGTTCAATGAACGTTCCGGCCCTGGCGGGAGGCGTGGGACTCGTG
>NZ_JAAIYB010000871.1 GCF_010894475.1 Myxococcus vastator | reverse complement strand
CCCTGGCCCAGCACGGCGCCAAGGTGGGCCTGCTCGACGCGGACTTCTACGGCCCCTCCGTCCCCCTGATGACCGGCCTGGGCGACAAGCGCCCCGTCAGCCCGGACGGCAAGTCGCTCAACCCGCTGGAGGCCCACGGCCTCAAGGTCATGTCCATCGGCTTCCTCGTGGAGGCCGACCAGGCGCTCATCTGGCGCGGCCCCATGCTCCACGGCGCGCTGATGCAGCTCGTCCGCGACGTGAACTGGGGCGAGCTCGACTACCTCGTCCTCGACCTGCCCCCCGGCACCGGTGACGTCGCGCTCACGCTGTCCCAGTCCATCCGCGCCGCGGGCGCCGTGCTCGTCACCACGCCGCAGGACGTGGCGCTCGCCGACGTGGTCCGCGCCAAGCAGATGTTCGACAAGGTCCACATCCCCGTGCTGGGCATCGTGGAGAACATGAGCCAGTTCGTCTGCCCGAACTGCTCGCACATCACGCCCATCTTCAACCACGGCGGCGGTCGCAAGGCCGCGCAGATGTTCGGGATTCCATTCCTCGGCGAAATCCCGCTGGACCTGAAGGTGCGGGAGTCTGGAGACTCCGGCGTTCCGGTGGTCGTAAGCGCCAAGGACAGCCCGGAGGCGAAGGCCTTCCAGGAGGTCGCGCGGAACATCGCGGGGCGCGTCTCCGCCCAGAGCATCAAGAGCGTTCCGCTGCCGGTCATGCAGGCCCGCTAACTATCGAGGAGACTTCATGGCCCCGGCCGGCAACGACGACTTCCCGCCTGATCCGCTGCTCGACGACGACGAACGGCAGGACCGCTCCAGTGGCTCCAACGGCCCCGCGGGCTTCGTTCCGGAGTTCGTCCGCCGCATGGCCGTGGCCGGCCTGGGTGCCCTCTTCATGACCGAGGAGGGCATCCGCAACCTCGCGGGCCAGCTCAAGCTCCCCAAGGAGGCCCTGGGCTTCATCCTCGGCCAGGCCGAGAAGACCAAGGACGAGGTGACGCGCGCCGTCACCGAGGAGCTCCGCCGCTTCCTCCAGTCCGAGAAGCTGCGCGACGAGTTCCTCAAGCTCATGTCCGGCATGACGGTGGAGATCAAGGCGCAGATCCGTCTGGTGCCTCCCGAGAAGGAGGAGCAGCCCTCCGATCCGGAGGCCCCCGCCG
>NZ_JAAIYB010000870.1 GCF_010894475.1 Myxococcus vastator | reverse complement strand
CACCTGCGGAGCCGGGAACCGCACCCCCGGCTCCGTCATGGCCTTGGCCATTGCGCGCCCGGCGAGGAGGCCCCGGTGGTGGCGGAGGCCTCCGACGCGTCGCGCAGGGGTGAAGATGAGAGCCACGCCCCCACCGCGCCACTGCGGGAATGCGACACCCCGGGTGTCCCCCGGTCGAACCCGGTGGAGCCATGAGGCGCACGTCCTCCTGTCCGGTCTATGCTCCGCGCGCCGAAAAGAGGGTGGATGAGCAACGGGTCGTTGTTTGCGACGGACCAGGTGACCACGCAGGCGCGGTACCAGTGGCACCTGTGGGTGGCGGATGTGCTGGACCTGGGGACGTCCGTCCTCGTGGGGTGGGGCGCGTTGCGCGCGCTGGAGCAGGACCGCACCCCGCTGTCGATGCCCCTGGCCATGGCCCTGGCGTGGCTCACCGCGTCCGCCGTGGGCGGGGTGACGGGCCGGAGCTTCTGGCGACAGGTGGCCGGGGTGAGGCTGGTGCACGCGGAGCGCACGCCCGGGCTGCTCCGCGGCCTGGCCCGCGCCTTCACCACGCCGCTGGACCTGCTGCTGAACGCCGTGCTGATGCGCCGTCCCCTGGACACGCTGCTCGGCCTCCACGCGGAGCCCGTCGTTGCCGGCGCGGGCCCCCGCCTCAAGGGCGTGGCGCTCCAGTTGCCCTGGCTGGCGGTGCTGGCGGGCGCGGTGTGGCTGCTCGTCACCCCCACCAAGGCGGAGATGCTCCAGTACCTGGGCCGCACGCTGACGGGCTGGCACTGCTGCCATGGCACGCGCGAGCTGACGTGGCAGTGCCGCACGTCCCTGGACCGCGCGGCGCGCAACGCCCGGAGTGGAGACGTCGAGGCGAAGGCGCTCGTCGCCGACTGCCCCGTCGCCGGCGCGCGGCTGGCGCCGTGAGTCCTCCGCGTCCGTCACGACGCGGAGCGCCTCAGCGCAGCTTCACCCGCAGCTCGCCTTCCTTGCAGAGGACGCCCAGGTAGCCGGAGCCCACGTCGAAGTTCGGGTTGTGGCGGAAACGGCTGGCCGTCTTCCGCTCCCCGGCCTTCACCACGCCCAGCCACGCCGCTTTGCGGATGTCCTTCACCACGTAGCACTCCGTCCAGTCGATGGACTCGTGGTTCTGGACCTCCACCCCCGGGTCCAGGA
>NZ_JAAIYB010000086.1 GCF_010894475.1 Myxococcus vastator | reverse complement strand
GTGACGCGCTCCTGGCGCGCGACGCGGCCCGCGCCGTGCCGGTGAAGGCGGCCACGCTGGAGCTGGGGCTGTCCCGGTTGCCTCGTCCGGACGCGCTGTTCGCGCTCGGCACCGACGGCCCCTGGTACGCGTCGGTGCACTCCGCGGTGGCGAAGCTGGCGCCGGAAGGCGGCGCGGTGGTGCATGTGATGCAATACCTGGGCGGCAGAGGCCCGGAGGCGAGCGAGGCCCGCTTGGAGGAAGTGATGGATGCACTGCAACCCGGCTGGCGGACGTCCGTCGTGGCGCGCCGCTACCGGCCCTCCCTGCTGGTGTCGCACTGGCTGCCGACGGCGGAGACGGGCGGCCTGCGCGGACGCCCCTCGGTGGCGGTGCCGCACGTGCCTGGGTTGTACCGCGTGGGAGATTGGGTGGGGCCGGAGGGACTGCTCGCGGAGGCGTCCTTCGCCAGCGCGGAGTCGGTGGCGCGCGCTCTCGTCCCGGACCAGCAGGTGGCGTCACGCCGGGCAGTGGGGCGCTGACGCATGGGCCGCCCCGCGCACGAAGGACTGGCGCAGGCCGTGCGCGAGCACGAGCGCTTCCTGTGGGGGCTCTGCTACCGCATGACGGGCGTGTCGGCGGACGCTGAGGACCTGGTGCAGGAGACCTTCGCGTGCGCCCTGGCCTCGCCGCCCGCGCGCATGGAGGCGCTCCGTCCCTGGCTGACGCGAGTGGCGGTGAACCTGGCCCGGGACACGTTGCGGCGGCGCAAGCGCGAGGGCTACGTGGGGCCCTGGCTGCCCTCGCCGCTGGACACGGGCGAGGAGGAGCTGCCGCCGCCGGGCGTGGAGGCGCGGCTGCCGGGAGGCGGCTCCACGGAGGGACGCTACGCGCTGCTGGAGAGCGTCTCCTTCGCCTTCCTGCTCGCGCTGGAGGCGCTGTCTCCCAAGCAGCGGGCGGTGCTGCTGCTGCGCGACGTGTTCGACTACTCGGTGCGCGAGGTGGCCGAGGCGCTGCACATGAGCGAGCCCAACGTGAAGGTGGTGCACCACCGCGCGCGGGCGGCGATGGCCGCGTATGACAATGCCCGCTGCTTGCCGACGCGGGAGCTCCAGGCGCGCTCCCGCGCCGCGCTGGAGGGCTTCCTGGGCGCGCTGCTGACGGGCGACGTGGCGGCGGCGGAGGCGTTGCTCGCCCGTGACGTGTGCGCGCTGTCGGACGGCGGTGGCCAGTACCGTGCCGCGCGCGTGCCGGTGCTTGGAGTCCCGCGCGTGCTGCTGCTCTACCGGCGGCTGATGGAGCTGCGGGGGCCGCCCTCCGCCGTGGAGCCGCGGATGCTCAACGGCCTGCCCGCGGTGGTGTCCGTGTTTCCGCCGCCCCGGCGCGACCCGCAGGTGGGCACCCAGGTCGTGGTCCGCGTGGAGCTGGGCGCGGACGGGCGAATCGCCCAGGTCCACTCCATCCTCACGGACCGCAAGCTCGCCGGCCTGCGCATGCCGGCCTGAGCGCTCCGGTGGTGCGTCAGCCCGCCGGGCGCCGGGCGATGATGAGCTCGCTCACGCCCTGGAGTCGCTGCACGCGGCGCTCGACGTCGAAGCCCGCGCGCCGCACCAGGTCGAACGTGTCCCGGTCCAGCCGGCACCCACCGCTCACCCGCATCCAGGCGGGGGTGAGCAGGTCCTGCACGGTGGCCAGCGCCGGCGAGGGCGCGCGCACGTGCTCCAGCATGCGCAGCGCGCCGCCCGGGCGCAGCACCCGGAAAATCTCCGCCAGCGCCCGCGCAGGCGCCTCCACGCTGCAGAAGACGAGGCTGGACACCACGGCGTCGAAGGCGGCGGCGGGGAAGGGCAGGGACTCCACGCTGGCGTACAGCAGCCGCGCGTCGGGCCGCCGCCGCCGGGCGCGCGCGAGCGCCGCTTCGTCCACGTCGATGGCGGTGACGGCGGTGACGGTGTCCGGGTAGCCGGGCAGCGCCAGCCCGGTGCCGGTGCCCACCTCCAGCACGTGGCCAGACAGGCCGCGCACCAGCTTGCGCCGGGCGGCGGTGAGGCCCAGCCAGCCCAGGGGCGTCATGACCGCGTCGTACGCGAGCGCCTTCATGCGACAGCCTCCTCGTCGGAAACACGCGGGCCCGGACGCCCGCCGCGGATGCGCCGGAGCTCCGGGCCCATGAGACGCCAGGGTGCCGTCCTACCGCGCGCCCACCGTTCCCGGGCTCTTCGGAGACGACGGCGGCGAGGAGGCCGTCCCCGGCTCCCGGGGCCGCAGGACGCCCCAGATGCCGTAGAGCGCCAACGCGATGCAGCCGTACTGCGCGGGCGTCAGCCCGAAGTAGCGGGCGTCCACGTAGGCCATGTCCGTGGCGCGCAGGTAGTCGAAGAAGAAGCGGCACACCGCGTACAGCACCGCCAGCAGCGGCAGCAGGCGCCCCTTCAGCTTCCCAGCGTTGCGCAGCGCGTACAGCAAGCCGCTGATGGCGAAGAGCGCCATGGCGTCGTACATGCCCAGGTCGTGTCGCGGGCCACCGGGGAAGGCCACCGCCAGGAAGAAGTCCGTGGGCACGCCCGGGTGGTCATGCACGGCGAAGCAGCCCAGCCGCGCCACCGCCCAGCCCGGCGCCACGCCCAGGGCGAACGCGTCCGAGTAGTCCGAGAAGCGCAGCTTGCGCACCTTGAAGAACACGACGGCGGCGAGGATGCCGCCCAACAGGCCGCCGAACGAGGACAGGCCATCCCAGACCTTCAATATCTGGAACGGGCTCTTGGACAGCTCCTCCGGGTGGTAGAAGAACAGGTGCACCCAGTGGCCCACGACGACGCCAACCCCCACGCCCCAGGGCGCGAAGTCGGCGAGCGGCTCGGGGTTCAGGCCGTCGCGCTCGGCGTTGCGGCCAAGCAGGCGAGCGGCCAGCAGGATGCCCACCGCGACGAAGATGCCGAAGGGCTCGATTTTGAGGGGGCCCAGCTCAATCGAGGGGGCGTGCCAGTAGGGAATCACGTCAGGCGGCTCCAGGGGATGCGAACGTCCCACCCTTAATCCGGGCGGAGGGATGTGGGCGAACAAATGTCGGAACGGAGTCTTTCCCGGCCTCGTCTTCTTGGAGGTCGGGTGGAGGACACCGCTCCTGTGTGCCTCCGGGCACCTTGCTCGTACCCAGGAGGGAATCACTCCCACTTCCGGACGTTCGCGCAAGGCCAGTTAGAACCGAATTAATCCATTCGTGCGTGTACTACGGGAAATCCGTGGTTTTTTGTCAGGCCCTTCCTGTCCAATCGAACGGGAACGCAGGGCCTCTTGGATGAAGGGGGACAGGCATGACGCCGCGAGCAGTCTGTCACGTCGAGCCGGACGCGCGGCCCCATTGCCCCTGTCGCACGCGCGAGGCGCCGCACGCGACGGGTGCTGACCTGATGCTGGACGACCTCGCCTCATGCGTCCGGCGTAGCACAGTGGTTCAAGGAGCACACAACCCATGAAGTCCTACCTGTTGGTTCCAAAGGAGTCCATCGAGTCGCAGGCTCGCGTGGGGCCTCGCGGCACGGAGCAGGGCGAGCGCGTGCTGTCGCGCACGACGGCGCTGCGCTTCGCGGTGGCGAACAAGGCGCCGGACACGCTGTTCGCGCTCGGGCTGCGGTCGGCCACGCTGCCCGGCTCGCGTCCGCCCGTCAGTGGACAGGAGGAGCGTCGTCGGAAGGGCAAGGGCGCGAAGTCCGCGGGCACGCGCGGCGCGGACGCCTCCACGCCGCCCATGCCAGGCGCGACGGTGGCGGAGCAGACCGGCGCGGAGCCCGGCAGCTACCGGTACATGCCGCTCATCGGTGCCACCATGGCCCACTTCTACGAAGACCACACGGAGAAGGAGGCCCGCGGCGAGCTGGAGCGCGACTTCGAGTTCATCCCCGACGTCGTCCCGCTGTCCTTCCCTGGCCCGGTGTCGGCGGGACAACCGGGACCGCGCAACCGGGGCATGTCCTCGCTGGCCGAGCGCGAGTGGCCCGACGAGTCCGGCGTCCCCCTGGCCCACGCTCAGGGCATCCGCGGCGCCGGCGTCATGCTGGGCATCCTCGACACCGGCGTGGACGCGGACCACCCCGAGCACGCCGCGCGCGTCATCCAGTTCCGCTACGTGTCGCTGTTCCCCAACTCGCCGCACAACCCGGCGCGGGACATCCGCGGCTTCGACCCGGACGGCCACGGTACGCACGTGTGCGGCATCGCCGCGGGTGTGCACCATGGCGTCGCCCCGGAGGTGGACCTCTACGTCGCGTCCGTCATCGAATCGGAGACCATCCGCACCAGCCTGGGCCGCGTGGCCGCGGGCATGGAGTGGCTGCTGCACCAGTTCAGCCGCCCGGAGAACTCGACGCGGCCCGCGGTGGTCAACCTGTCGCTCGGCTTCCCGCTGATGCCGCCGCCCGGCATCTCAGAGGCGGACTACAACCTCAACCTGCGCGCGCTGCAGACGATGATTCGTCGCCTGCTCGACAGCAACGTCCTGCCCGTTGTGGCCGCAGGTAACAGTGGACCCGACACGGTTGGTTATCCAGCGGCCTTTCCAGAATCACTGGCTGTCGGCGCGGTCGACTTCGAGCGTAACGTGGCCACATTCTCCGCGAGTGGCACCGTGGGTAGGCGCGGCGTGCCGGACATCATGGGGTATGGCGTGAATGTCTATTCCAGCACGGAGCGTCGTTGTAACAACCAGGCGTTCTACGAGCGAATGAGTGGCACGAGCATGGCAGCGCCTTATGTAGCGGGTATCGCGGCGCTGTACCGTTGCCGTGCCCCCGACTTGACGGCGCTCGAGGTGAGGGATTTGATCCTGTCGAATGCGGTGAAGCTCCCTCGGTCGGGAACCCACAAGACAGGCAAGGGCCTGGCCGTATTCAGGTGACGGTGGTGGTTGAAGCCGGGGTCGGCGCCATGGGAGCGCCGGACCCGGGAGAGGATGAGGGCCATGGGCAGGAAGAATGGCGAGTGGGGGGACGTCCGGGTCGGCGGCGTCCCGGGTCTGTCCGCGCGCGTGCGCCCATTGCCGGGCGCCGCGGGTGCGGACACGCAGCCAGACTGGATTGACGTGACGGTGATGCCCCGCGAGGAACCGGCGGCGGCGTCGCGTGGGCGCATGGCCCCCCGTCCGCCCGTCCGCTCTCGCGTGGAAGTGCACCAGGCCGGTCTGGCCGAAAGCGCGCGCTTCCACCAGAGCCTCATGCGCTGGCTGGAGGCCCACCATCTCCTGGGCGCGGTGCGCTCGGTGAGCGAGCCGGGCTCCATGCCCATGCTCCACCTGCGCTGCGCGCCGCGGGTGCTGGACCAGCTGCGCCGTGCCCCGGAGTTCGAAGCGGGCACGATGATGCCCCTCGACCTCATCTAGCGGTGGGTGCCCCTCGCCTCGCACCCCTGGTCTGGGACTCCCTCCCTGTCTGAAGAGGGCTGCCCGGGTGGCCCTGCTGCCACCTGGAAAAGCGCGTGTTCCCGCCTTTCCTGAAGATGTGGCCGAGCCTTCGTTTCCGCTACTGAGAACCGACGGCTCCGCCGCTTCTTCCTGAATAGCTTGGAATCTCGCGATTAACCCGTCATTCCGCCAGTTGCCCGCGAGTCGAAGGGTGACGTCGGCTGGTGGACGGGGCGCAAGCGCGGCGCGTGTGAGGCTGTGCGCATGGCGACGCGGTGAGCAGTGATTGTCTCCCATTGTCGCCGTGTCCCGCTGTCACCCGTGTCACGCGGTGTGACGTCCATTGCACACGCGCACAGTCTGTTCGTCCCAAGCCCGCCACGGCGCCGCCAGGAAAACCAGGGACCTGCGTCTGTCCATTGAAAGGCACGAAGGTTGCCTTTCGCGGTCAGTGGACGCGAGCCCCCGGAGTCCCTCCATGCAACTGGCGATGAAGCCCTCACTCAGTGCGTGCAGCCCCTCTTACCTGGAGGTGGCGCGATGACGGCCTGGAAGCCAGGCAGTTCCTGCCGCCGCTGCCGCCGCAGGCGCTCTCCCCGGGTGTCCCTCCCGCCTTCCACCTCCAGCGCTCCGAAGGCCGGCCCCCACGCCAGCGTCGCGGCGCGGTGCGTGGCAGGCCGGCGGTGCGGGTGCCTGGCCTCGGGCCACCGCAGCGTCCGGCGCCGCGTGGAGCGGATCCGCCGTCAGAGCCACCCGTGGTGGTGACTGGTGACGCCCGTCACCAGGGGATGAGCGGTGTCACCGGCCTTCCCGCCCGGGAGCCTCCCCATGCATCGCGGAACCTCTTGAAATCACGAGCTTTGTTGCCTGGGGTATGACGCGACGCGGTAGGCACGGGACATGCTCTGGTGTGGGAGCGACGCCTTCCTCCCGCTCCCGAGGCTCCCCATGAAGCTCCGCTCGAAGCCCTCCTTCTCCAAGCCCTCCTCCGCTTCCTCGCGTCCCCGCTCCAACAGCGCGCCCCCGAAGCTGGACGCGAGCAAGCCGCCGAAGACGGACAAGACGCCGAAGACGGAGACCGCGGCCGGGCCCAACGCCCCGCGCCCGACGCCCAGCGAGCTGCAGACGGGCAAGGACAACCTCAAGCGCACGGACTACGGCGTGGTGCACCCGGACCTGCAGGGCATCCGCACGCGCCGTGACAGCGGCCAGTCCGGCGCGGACTTCGCGGACTTCAATTCGGACGTGCGCACCTCCACGCACCGGCTGACGAGCCAGCCCCAAGGCCACCAGCTGATGACGGAGCTCAACGGCCGGACGCAGGCGGTGAACCCCGGCATGACGGGCACCCAGCGGCAGCCCTTGACGGTGGCGGACATCTACTCGGGCCGCAACAGCGCCATGCCGATGTCCCACATGCCCCGGAACGACGGCACCTACGCCTCGACGCGCCCGGCGTACCGCTACGAAGGCCAGCCTGGCGCGGGCCGGCCCAGCGACATCCGGTACAACGAGCAGGCCACGGGGCCGCGCTTCAACAGCCTGGGCCACGAGTCGGTCCACGCGTGGCGCGCGTCCAACGGCGTGCAGGTCAGCCCGCTGGCGGCCAGCAAGCACAGCAACGCGGACGTCTTCAACCAGCACCCCCAATACACGAAGCCCATGAAGGAGACGGTCGAGGAGCGGCTGCGCCTGCGGGAGGAGTTCGAGACGATTGGCCTGCGTCCCACGCCGCACACGCCCGCGGGCTGGGCGCCCAGCGAGAACGCGATCCGCGCGGAGCACGGGCTGCCGTCGCGGCAGGACTACTCGGGCATGCGTCCCGACAAGAACGGTATCAATGACACCCTGAGCGTCTTCGACCAGGGCACCGACAACCGCAACTTCTTCCAGAAGCTGCGCGGCGAGCCGTCGCCCATCGGCCGGATTGTCGGCGACCTGGAGAAGTGAGTCCGGGGGGGGCGCGCCTACTGACGCACCAGCTTGTAGGCGGTGAGCGTGCCGTTGAAGCGGCCCAGGCCGGTGATGTCCCCGCGGGCGTTGATGTCCTCGGCGCTCAGCAGCGTCCATCCGCTGCCGGCGGGGAGCACGCTGTTGAGGTCGTGAATCTGCTCGCCGAGCCACGCCACGGCCGACGCGGTGCCCAGCGTGGTGTTGCCGTAGAACTGGCCCACGTAGCCCACGACCCAGCCCTCCGCGTTGAGGCCCTTGGCCTCGCTGTGGATGGCGCCGGGCAGGCTCGGCAGGGTGCCCAGGCTCCGGATGGTGCCGTCGCTCCAGACGAAGGCGTTGTAGATGGGCGACCCACCGGACGTGGCACCCACGACGGCGGAGCCCACCACCATGCCCGCGTCGTTCACGTCATGGGCCTGGCTGGCGCGCGTGACGTCCAGCGCCCCCAGGTTCACGCGGGTGCCCTCGCGCGTCCACAGCGTGGCCCGCGTCACGCCCTGGGCGTTCTTGCTGTAGCCCACCACGTCACCGTGCGCGTTGATGCTCCAGGCGCGGGCCAGCGTGGTGCTCAGGCCATCCAGTGAGCCCAGGTCCGTCATCGCGCCCGCCTCCCAGCGGAAGGCGCGGCTGGCGGTGCCCGTGGAGGCGCTGCCCACGATGACGCCGCTGTCGTTGATGTCGGTGGCGACGGCGGTGGCGCCGCCCAGCGTGCCCAGGTCCGTCAGCGCGCCGGCCTCCCAGCGGAAGGCGCGGGGCGCGTCGTTGTCGCTCTCGCCCACCACCACGCCGCTGGCGTTGATGCCGTAGGCGCGGCTGAAGGCGTTGCTGCCGGGCAGGGTGCCCAGCTCGGTGAGCGTGTCGCCACTCCAGTGGTAGGCGATGAGTGGCGGCGGCGTGCCACCCACCACGGCCGAGCGCACGTTGCCCACCACCTGCCCGGCGTCATTCATCGCCTGGGCGTGGCTGCCGGTGCCGGAGGGGTAGCCGATGGGAACCAGCGTGTATGCCGGCAGCTCCGGGATGACGGGCGGCGGCTCCGGGACGCAGGTGCCGTCCTGCTCGACGTAGCCCTCATCGCAGTGGCAGTGGTCACCGTGGGCGTGGCCATGCTCGCCGCAGTCAGGCGCGGGCTCCTCGCCTGGGACGCAGGTGCCGTCCTGCTCGACGTAGCCCGCGTCACAGTGGCAGTGGTCGTCGTGCAGGTGCCCATGGCCGCCGCACTCGACGACGGGCTCCTCGGCGGGGACGCAGGTCAGGCCGTCCGCCTCATAGCCTTCGTCACAGTGGCAGTGGTCACCGTGCAGGTACCCGTAGCCACCGCACTCGACGGGTTCGGGGTCGTCGGAGGAGCCGCAGCCCCCCAGGAGGATGGCCGTCGCGGCCAGGAGGGCCAGATGAAGAGTTCGTAGGTGCATCGCTTGTCCCGGCACTGGGTGGAGAACCGCGTGGGCGGGTGTCGCCTCGCGCGGCCCCGACATATGTCACGGCGAACCCGTATGTGCAATCGAGTTGCATTAGTGCTCTGAGGGCGAAAATGGCCTGGGCGCGGAGTGCGCCCGTTGGGTTTCGAGCACTGTCCCTGGCGCACACACCGGCGCTGTATCCGCTGGCTGACGCGCGCGTCCGGGTGTGCCCGGAGGGTGGCTCCCCAATGCGTGCCGCGTGACGATGCATTGCCGCCCCGGTTCAAGAAAGAGGGCGGTCATGGTGGGACTTCGAGCAGGTGCCGTGGTGTTTCTCGCGTGCGCGAGCATGCTGGGCGCCACGCCTTCCCGTGCGCAGGCGCCGCTGGAGGAAGCGCCCGGCGACGTGCTCTCCGAGGACCAGCTGGAGGCGCTGCTCGACTCACCCGTGGCGCAGCCTACCGACGGGGAGCTGGCCACCCAGGCCTTCGGTCCGGAGCAGCTCGCGCCGTACTTCGCAGAGGGCTCGCTGGCGAAGGCGCATGCCGAGTTCCGGCGTCGCCGCTACGCACGCGCCAGGGCGCTGCTCGCCCAGGAGGCCGCCACGCCGCAGGTCCGCTTCCTCATGGCGCAGAGCGCGCTGCTGGCGCGCAACCATGCGGCGGCGGCCGACGAGTTCGCCGCGCTGGCGGATGACTACGGCGCGCTGCGCGACCACAGCCTGCTGCGGGCCGCCCAGGCCAACGAGCGGCTGCGCAAGCTGGACACGGCCGCGGGGCAGTACCGCGGCGTGAGCCCGGGCTCGCCGCTGTACCCGGAGGCGCGCTTCAGCCTGTCGCGGGTGCTCCAGCGGAGGAGGGACATCCCGGGCGCGTTGACGGCGCTCCAGGAGCTCATCGACAGTCGCCAGTCCCGAGGGCCGGACGCGCTCCGGATGAAGGCGCTGCTGGCCATCTGCGACCTGGCGCGCGCGCAAGGGCAGTACAACGCCGAGCACCGCGCGCTGCTGGAGGTGTGGGCCACCAGCCCGCTGTCGCGCGAGGCGAGGCGCGCCGAGCAGCGGCTGAAGGGCCTGCCCCTGCCGCTCAAGTGGCGGGTGCGCCGCGCCGAGGCGCTGGTGGAGTTGCACCGAAACCACGCTGGCATGGCGCTGCTGAACAAGGTGCTGCCGCACCTGGAGTTGCCCGACGAGCTGGCCTGCCGCGCGCACCTCACGTACGGCCGGGCGCTGCGCAAGGAGCGCAAGCATCGCCGGGCCATCGACGTGCTGGCGCCCATGGTGGCGGGCTGCACGGCGTCCGAGCAGCGGCCCCAGGCGCTCTACATCCTGGGCTACTCCCAGTCGGTGGTGGACCCGAAGGCGGCCATCACCACCTACGCCACGCTCGCGCGGGACTACCCGGAGCATGGCTACGCGGATGACGCGCTCTTCTTCGAGGCCTGGATTCTCCAGCGGCTCGGGGACGATGACACCGCGCTCGCGCGCTACGAAGAGGCCGCGCGCCGCTATCCGGCGGGGAACTTCGCCTCGGAGTCGCTCTTCCGCGCCTTCTGGCTGCACTCCCGCAAGGCCAACGCCCCGGCGGCCCTGGCCGCGCTGACGGCGGTGGAGAACCTGCCCGAGGCGGCGCGCACGGACGAGGCGCTGTGGCGCTCGCGGTACTGGCGCGCGCGCATGCAGGAGTCCGGCGCCTCCGCGGACGCGGCGCTCGACGCTTACGCGCACATCGCCGCCGAGCGCCCCGCGGCCTGGTACGGGATGCTGGCCCGCTCACGGCTCGCGCTGCTCTCACCGGAGCGCGTGGCGCGGCTGTACCCCAAGCCCGTGCCTCCCGAGTCCCTGGAGGGCACCGGCGGCTCCGGCCGCGGTGACGCCCCGACGGACGAAGCCATGGCGGAGGTGGGCGAGTCCGAGGAGATCTGGCCGCTGCCGCCCGGCGCGCTGGCGAAGGACGCGCGCTTCAACGCGGGCGTGGAGCTGATGCGCCTGGGGCTGCCCGGCGCGGTGGAGGAATTCCTCGCCGTGGACGCGCGCGCGCTGCCCGAGGCCCCGGCGCGGCTGCTGTACCAGACGCTGAAGCGCACCGGCCGCCACCGGGCCGCGCGGCAGGTGGCGCGCACCTCGCTGAAGCAGGAGGTCCACGGTCCGCTGAGCACCGCGTCTCGCCCCATCTGGGAGGCCACCTGGCCGCTGGCGTACCGCACGGCCATTGCCCGCTACGCGCGAGCCCACCGCGTGGACCCGGACCTGCTCCAGGGCCTCATCCGCGAGGAGAGTCGCTTCAATGCCCGCGCGCGTTCAGCCACGGGCGCGCTGGGCCTGGCGCAGCTGATGCCGGCCACGGCGCGGCAGGTGGCGGACTCGCTGGACATGCCGATGCCGGGCGAGTCCGCGCTGCTCCAGCCCCACACCAACATCCGCCTGGGCGCGGCGTACCTGGGACAGCTGCTCAAGCACTTCGGCGGCAACGTGGCCTACGCGGTGGCGGCCTACAACGCAGGGCCCCGGGCGGTGGAGCGCTGGCGGCACGCGCTGCCCGAAGCGGAGCTCGACGAGTGGGTGGAGCACATCGGCTTCGAGGAGACGCGCGGGTACGTGAAGAAGGTGCTGGGCAGCTACAGCGCCTACAAGCTGCTCTACGCGGACCAGCCCGCGCTGCTGCGGGACTTGCGCCTCAGCGACGCCAGCCGGCGGTGAGGCGCGGCGTCCCCGCGGACCTCCAGGCGGCACGGTGTCGTGCCGCCCGGAGGAGGGGCCTCACTCAGAAGTTGAGGCCGCCGTCCACGTCGATGGTGCGGCCGTTGAAGTAGTCGCACTCCAGGATGAACTTCACGGCGAGCCAGATGTCCTCGGGCAGGCCGATGCGGCCCACGGGGATGTTGGAGACCAGCGCGTCGCGCGCCTTCTGGTTCATGCCCTGCGTCATCGGCGTCTCAATCATGCCCGGGGCCACCGCGCCCACGCGCACGCCGAAGGGGCTGAACTCGCGCGACCAGGTGACGGTGTTGGCCGCCAGCGCCGCCTTCGCGGAGACGTAGTTGGACTGGCCGCGGTTGCCGTGGCGGGCAATGGACGACATGTTGACGACGACGCCGCCCTTCTGGCCGGACTCGGCCACCTTCGCCACCACCTCGCGCACCATCAGCGTGGCGCCCGTGAGGTTGACGCCGATGACGGCGTTCCAGTCGGCGGTGGCCAGCTTCTTCACCTCGCCGGTGGTCCGGTCCTTCTTCACCAGCAGCGCGTCCCGCAGGATGCCCGCGTTGTTGATGAGGCCGTTGAGGCCGCCCATGGCGCCCTGCGCCCAGTTCACGAAGGAGACAATGTCCTCCTCGGAGGACACGTCCAGCTTGCGGCGGTGGATGCCGGCGGGCAGCGAGGCGAGGCGCTCCTCGGCCACGTCACCCACGGCCACCTGGGCGCCCGCCTCGTGCAGGCGCTGCGCGAAGTGCGCGCCCATGCCCTGGGCGCCGCCCGTGACGATGATTTTCAGGTCCTTGAGCTGCATGTGTCTCTCTCCGGCAGGTGGGGTGGTACGAAATGCCGCGCAGGGTACGAAACCCCGGTCGCCCTGGCCAGCGCCGGGCGATTTGAAACCTGAATCAAGCTTCAACTTCGCTGAAACGAAAAGCGCCGCGCCGTTTCCGACGCGGCGCGGCAAGGACCCTCCGTCAGCGGCTCAACCCAGCTCGGCGGCAATCACGGCGCCCAGGCGGCGCATGCCCTCGGCGATCAGCTCCGGCGGGCGGTTGGAGTAGTTGAGGCGCATGAACTCCGGGCGCGGGGTGTTGGCGAAGAAGGGCGCGCCCGGCACGAAGGCCACCTTCTGCGCCACCGCCTTGGGCAGCAGCGCCTGGGCGTCCAGCCCGCCGGGCAGCTCCACCCAGAGGAACATGCCGCCCTCGGGGTGCGTCCACCGGGTGCCGGCGGGCATGTGGACCTGGAGGGCGTCCAGCATGGCCTGGGCGCGCGCGCCGTAGACGGGGCGCAGCGACTCCAGGTGGGCCGCGTAGTCGAAGCGCGCCAGCAGCTTCACCACCGCGCGCTGGGCCAGCGTGGCGGTGTGCAGGTCGGTGGACTGCTTGGCGACGGCCAGGCTGCGGACGAAGTCGCGCGGGCCCACCGCCCAGCCCAGGCGCATGCCCGGGGCCAGCGTCTTGGAGAAGGTGCCCAGCGACACGACGACGCCCTCGTCGTCGAAGGCGGCCAGGGACGGCAGGTGCTCGCCGCGGAAGCGCAGCTCGCCGTAGGGGTCGTCCTCCAGGATGAGGAAGCGGTGCTGCTGGGCCAGGCGGACCAGCTCGCGCCGCCGCTCCAGGGACAGGGTGGTGCCCTTGGGGTTCTGGAAGTTGGCGACCACGTACACCAGCTTGGGCTTGTGCGTGGCCAGCAGGCGCTCCAGGTCGTCGGTGCGCATGCCCTGGTCGTCGCTGCCCACGGTGGCGAAGCGCGCCTCATAGGCGCCGAACGTCTGCAGCGCCGCCAGGTAGCTGGGGTTCTCCACGATGATGAGGTCACCGGGGTCCAGCATCACCTTGGCCACCAGGTCGATGCCCTGCTGCGAGCCGTTGGTAATCAGCACCTGGTCCGCGTGGGACTGGCGGCCGCGCTTCTGGAGGTGGCCGCAGATCCACTCACGCAGCGGGCCGAAGCCCTCGGTGGTGCTGTACTGGAGCGCGGCGCGTCCTTCGGTGGCCAGGGCCTCGGCGTGCGCCTCGGCGATGGCCTCCAGCGGAAAGAGCTCCGGGGCCGGCAGGCCTCCCGCGAAGGAGAGGATGTCGGGCTGCTCGGCGACCTTCAGGATTTCGCGCACCGCGGACGTCTTGATGCGGGACATCCGTTGGGCCAGCCGCCAGACGGGCGGCGGGGGGAGGGGGGCGCTCATCGCGTCAGCGCTCATGCATCACGCTCCTTTCGGGTTCTCTGGAGGCACATGGACATGCGTGTCCTCCTTCATGGACGTCAGGACGATGGTGGTCTGCGTGCGGGTGACGCCCGCGATGGTGCGCAGCGTTCCCACCAGCAGGGCGTCGAGCGAACGGGTGTTCGCCGACTTCACCTTGAGCAGGTACGAGTCCTGGCCCGCCACGCGGTGGCACTCCAGGACGTCCGGCAGCGACAGCACCTGCTTCAGGAACTCGTCGAAGTACTTCGGGTGCTCGATGCTCACGCCGATGAAGGCCGTGATGTCCTTGCCGAGCTTCGCCGCGTCCACGCGGGCCGAGTAGCCCGTGATGACGCCGCGCTCCTCCAACTTGCGGATCCGCTCCGCCACCGCCGGCTGGGACAGCTTCACCGCGCGCGACAGCTCCAGCTGCGTGGCGCGGCCATCGCGCTGCAACATGTCGATGATGCGGTGGTCGAGCTCGTCCAGGAACATGGGGGCGTTTGCCTTGATTTTATAGGTGCTTTGGTCGGACGGCAGATAATTTAAATTTGAAGCTCCAAGGATGCAACCCCGAAGGCGGTGTCCGCTCGTGTCGGAACCTGTGCCGGTATCGCCGGTGGGAAGGTGTGCTTGTCCGCCGGGCGAGGCCTCGGCTGGCGAGCGGCGGGAAGCTGGGGCGAGCCAGGCGCGGTGGCACCTGCCCGGGGGTTCGTTGACACCGCGTGTCGTGTGCGGGTGAACGGTGGGCGGGCACTGGACTGTTCGTGGCACGGCGCGTGGCGGCGGCTGACCTCCCGGCCCGAGACCTGTCGGCAACGAGCGGTGCGACGGGCCGCCTCCACGCATGGCGCGGGCGCGGGCCGTGCGGGGTTCGTGTGCCGCGACATCAGACGGTGGGACAATTGAGACTCATTGAGGGGCGCGGGTACGGTTCAAGGCCTGGGGGCGGACATGGCGAATACGGTGGGTGTGAACAAGCTGTCGGTCATCACCAAAGACAGCAACGGTGTCACCGTCGCTTTCCCTGACGTGTGCAAGACACCGACTCCGGCCGGGCCTGTCCCCATTCCCTATCCCAACATCGCGCAGTCCTCGGATACGGCGAAGGGGACCAGGAAGGTGTCTGTGGAAGGCAACCCGGTTTGCGTGAAGGACTCGAACTTCAGCACCAGTACCGGTGACGAGGCGGGTAGCGCCGGAGGCGTGGTCTCCGGCAAGACGAAGGGCAAGGCCGAGTTCGTCAACTACTCCTTCGACGTGCTGTTCGAGGGGAAGAACGTGGCGCGCGCCATGGACCTGATGCTCCACAACGACAAGAACACCCCACCCTTTCCCGTCATGCAGCCCCCGGTGATTGCCACGGGCGGGACCTCCGAGCTCGTGTGCGACGAGTGTGGCAAGCCGCGGTAGCGCCAGGCGGCTACCCAAGGGACCCCGCATGGACACCTCAGACCCTGGTCACAAGCGCAGTGCCCCGTCCGAATCGCTGGCGGAACGGGTTCTGGGTCCCCAGGTGGGATGGGTGACAGGTGCCAGCAGTGCTGGCGGGGCGCTCGTGGACTATCCTGGCAATCCGCACGGGCCACTTCCCGCACGCAGCGCGATACCGCTGGACCGCGAAGCCTTGACCCGTGCGGCCCAGCAGCGGCAGGGCGCCATCCTCCTCTTCGAGAATGGCGACCCAGGCCTGCCCCTCTTGATGGGGCTCATTCATGCCCCCAGCGAGACGCCTCTGCTGGATGCCGTGCTTGAACCTCTCCTTGATGACGCACCCATGGAAGCCCAGGTCGACGGGCATCGGGTGGTCATCGAGGGACGCGATGAAATCGTCCTGCGCTGTGGCAAGGCCAGCCTCACCCTGCGCCGCAATGGGCAAATGCTTCTGCGCGGCATCAACATCCGGACCGAGGCGGACGAAGTGCAAAGAATCAAGGGTGGCAAGGTTCAAATCAACTGACGGCACACCCGACCCAGGAGTTCGTCATGTCGAAAGAACAGCACAACTGGGACGACAAGAACCTCACCGTCAAGCACAAGGTGGTCAGGAACTCGACGGAAGGTGGTGCGTGTCTCAATCGGCACGACGGAAGCCGCGAGCAGAATGGCAAGGGCGTGCTGAAGGCCGTCTCCTGCAACCATCGCTGGCAAGCCTTCAAGAAGGCACTGGAGACGCAGGCGACCTACAACTGGCCCGCCTACGAAGCCCTGAGCAAGCAGAAGACGTTCGCGATGGCGGTGCGCGCCCGCAGCGGCACCCGGCGGGTCCAGGCTCCCAACGGGGAGAACAAGGCCTGGGACGTCACGGCCGAGGGGCGCAACTTCCGAACCAGCTGCAACGTGCCCTTCTGGCACGAGGCGCACCACCTCGTGCCCAACAACGTGCTCAAGTCCTGCATCGTCAAGGTGGGCGAGGGCAAGCCCTTGCAGACGGTGTATGTGAAGAAGGTCCGCGGCGGGTTGCTCAAGGAGAAATACAATCTCAATCACAAGGCCAACATGATCTTGTTGCCGATGGATGAGAAGGTCGCGCGGGCCTTGCAGTTGCCCCGGCACCGGCTCACGGCGGAGCACCGTTCGCACCGGGCCTACAGCAACCACGTGCGCCACAAGTTGCAGTGGTGCCTGGTGCCCGTTCAGGCCGCCGTGCAGGAACACGAGGGTCCGCCCGCCGACTACGAGGTCTGCAAGTCGGAGATCGAGGCGCTTTCCAGCTTGCTGTATGACAAGATTATTGCCGCGGGAAAGCTGATGGCAGCGGGGACGATGAAGGGTGATGCGCTGGATGACATCCCTGCCAGCCACTTCGACAAGGCTCCCACCAAATCGAACCTGAAGGGTCTCTTCAAATCATGAGCGATCATGCTGCGACCGCGGGAAAGCTCCGGTTCTTCATGCTGGACAACATGGGCGACCAGGACGACCCGGACCTCTGCATGCTGGGCAACTTCATCAAGGGCATCGGGATGGACTCGTGGCGCGTGGCCTTGGGCGAGCCCGTGGGTGCCATCCTGCCCAAGGATGCCCGCCTCTACATGGACAAGGAGAACCTCGGCATCCAGTTGTCCTCGCTGCTCGGCAATACGCGGCAGATGCTCATCGTCCACAAGGACGTGAAGGACATCATCCAGAAGCACTGTGGTGACGAGAAGGTGGAGTACCTGTCCTTCACGCTGTACGACCACCGCAAGCGTGTCTACAGCCGGGACTACTTCATCATCAACCCGCTGGGGACCTTTGATTGCCTGGACATGGGCGCGAGCGATGTCCAGCGCGGGACGGAGAACCCGGAGCGTATCGTCGATGTGCACGTGCCCGTGCTCGACCGGAAGAAGATGAAGAACGCTCCGCCGCTATTCCGCATCGACAAGGACTCCAAGTCCTATGTGCTGGGCTTCGAGCTGGCCAAGGAGCTCAGCGAAGGTGACTTCAGCAATCTCCTCGTGTCGGAGCTGAAGTTCAGCGACGCGTGACGAAGCCCATGCACATTCCGCCCGGCCCCCCACGCGAAGGTCTCGCTAGAAGTCAGCGCCCTGGACGCATCCTCTGGGACGTCATGCAGGAGCACCTGGACGAGGCCGCATTCCACTGGCGCCAGCGGGAGCGCGCGCTCGCCTCGTGGGAGGAGTCGCTCGAGGAGGTCGCCGAGGGCGACGAGGCACGCCTGCTCGCGCACGTGGAGGGGCTCGTCATCGGAGGCGCACCCGTCGCCAAGCGGTTGCTGCTGCCCGCCCTGGAGGGCGAGGACCTGTGGCAGGTCGGTCCAGCGGCGCTCGCGCTCCTCGAAAGTGAAGGGGCCGCGTCCCTGGTGCTGCTGCTGCGGGGCCTGACGGAGGGGCCGGAGGAGTCGCGTCCCGAAATCCGACGCGCCTTCGAGCTCGCCGACCGGAGCCGGTTCGAGGCCCTGCTGCTCCCTCAGGTGGCGCGAGTGGGCCCGGAGGCCCAGGCGATGTTGCTGGAGGTGCTGACCGCGTGGCAGGCGGACCCGGGCACGGCGCTTCCGCGGACGCTCGGCGCCGACGACGCGCCGGCCCTGTGGGAGGCCGCACTGCGCTCGGCGCGCTTCACCACGCGACCGGTCGCGGAGGGACTCGTGCGGCAGGGGCTGGCGCATGCGGAGGACTGCGTGCGATGCGTTGCCCTGGAGACGGGACTCATCCTGGGGCTGCACGAATCGTGGCATGCGTGCCGGCGGCAGGTGGGGGCGCCGGGCGAGGCTGGCCGCCTGGCGACGCTGGCGCTCGCGTCAGGCGGGGAGCCCGCGGACATGCGGCTGCTCCTTGAGGCCGCGGAAGCGTCGCGGCTTCGCGAGGACGTGCTTTGGGCCCTGGGGTTCAGCGGGCGACGGGTCGCGGCCGAGGCGCTGGTGGACGTGATGCAGCGGGAAGAGGCGGTCTCCCGGCTGGCGGCCGAAGCATTCGCCATCATCACCGGACTCGACCTCACGGAGCACCTGCTCACGGACGAACTGGACGACGAAGCCCCTTCATCCGCGGAGGAGGGCGCTGGCGAGATGGGAGCGGCAACAGGCGCATGGCGGGTTCCGCCTCCGCCCGGCCGTGTGCGGGCTGCCTCTGTGTGTGCCTGGTGGCAGAAGGCGCGGACACGCTTCGACGAGCGGGGGCGCTTCGTCCGGGGCGTCCCCTGGAGCCCCGCGGCCGTGTCCGCCGAGTTGACCCATGGGCCCGCGTGCCTGCGCCCGGTCTGGGCACTGGAGCTGGCGGTCCGCACCCGAGGTGCCCTCCAGGTGGCGACCACGGCACGCGTGGCCTTCCAACTGCGGCAGCTCCAGGGCCTGGTGGCGCTGCGTCTGGACTCGACGCTCCGCGGTTTCGACAGCCTGATGACCGCATGAGGGCGGGAGCGTTCTAGCTGGGGAGGCCCCTTGAGTCTGGTGCTGATGGCGACCGGTGCGGTGACGAGCGTCGGACACTCCGTGGAGGCCGCCTGCGCTGCGATTCGCGCCGGCATTTCACGGCCCCGGAAGCTTCGGGAGTTCCGGGTGGTGGAAGAGGAGTCCCAGGAGGACATCCCCGTGTCGGGCCACCCCATCCGGGGCTACACGGAGGGCTTCCAGCTCATCGGCCGGTGGCTGCGGCTGGCGCGAGGCGCCGTGGAGGACCTGCTGTCTCATCCCAACGTGTCGGGCAGGCCTGCTGCCTTCTGGGAGAAGACGGGGCTCGTCGTCGTGACACCCCCCGCGGATGACGAGGTCTTCCTGTCGGCGCCGGGAGGGTCGCTGGAGCAGATTCGCGAGAGCTACCTCCAGCCGCTGCATCGCTCGCTCGGGCTGGCCATCGCCGAGCCGAACGTGGAGCTCATCTCCAGCGGGCACGCGGGCACCGCCGCGGGCCTCCAGCACGGCCAGCAATGGATGGCCTCACGCGGCCTGGAGCGCGTGCTGCTGGTCGCGGTGGATTCGTACCTGGACGAGCTGCTTCTCCAGCAGCTCGCCAGTCACCGCCGGCTGAAGACCGAGGACCATCCGGTCGGGTTGATGCCGGGGGAGGCCGGCGTGTGCCTGTTGGTGGAGACGGACGCGAGCGCGCGTCGCCGCGGCGAGGAGTCCGCCATCCGCATCGACACGATTGCGACGGGCCGGGAGCCCGACCACTTCGGCTCAGGGCGGCAGAACATGGGCCGCGGGCTCGCCGCGTGCATCCAGGACGTCCTGTCGGGCCTGCCGTCTCCTTTTGAAGGGGATGTCTACGCCGACCTCAACGGCGAGCAGTGGCGGTCCCATGAGTGGGGTTGCGTGCGCGTCCACCTCGGGACGAGGCTCGGCGCGGCGCGGCTGCACCTGCCTGTCACCTATGTGGGAGACGTGGGGGCTGCCAGTGGCGCGCTGGGCGTATGCCTGGCCGCGCACGACCTCTCGCGGGGCCACGGCCGACAGGCTTGCTCGCTCGTCGTATCCAGCTCCGAGCACGGTGCGGTGGGCTGCATGTCACTTCGGAGGAGCAACACATGAGCGCCGTGTATCTGCCTGTCTATGTCCAGAATGCGCTGGAGGACAACCTGGGGCTCCTTCCGCGCATCCGTGCGGGGGCACCCCAGCGCAAGGTGCTCGCGTTCTGTCAGAACTTCCGCATCGCGGGCATCGGGAAGCTCTTCCTGGATGGCTCGCCCGACGCGCTCCGCTTTCACCTGCACCAGAGTGGCCGCGCCTTCGCTTTCTTCAGCGCGCACGCAGCGGAGGAGGGGCGACTCGGGAGCAAGGCGCTGCCGTTCTTCGACGCCTTGGCTGCCGGCGACGCTCAGGGAGCGGAGGAGATTGCACGGCACTCCCGGCGGACGTGGATCCAGGGAAAGGAGTATGAGGAGGACTTCCTCTTCGTGGAGTTCTGTATGCAGCACGCCTGCCTGGGGGCGTCGCGCACCACGCTGGAGGCGCTGCTCGATCGCTATGAGAAGGCGCTCGAAGGCTCGGAGGACTTCCGGCTGGACGTCTGCAAGGCGCTCATGAACGCCCGCGAAGATGATTTCAACGCGGCGCTGGAGCAGTACCTGGAGGCGCGGAGCGACGAGTGGGCGGAGCTCGAGGACAATGGGAGTGTGGCTCCCGAAGTCCTCGTCACGGAGGGACGCTTTTGCGTCGAGGGGCTCAGCCTGGTCTACATGGCCGAGCGCCAGGGGCTGGCGACCGAGCGGGACTACCTGCACATCCCCTCGCTCGCGAGGAAGGGCCGTCCCCCGGCGTTGGATGCCCGCTCCTGGGAGCGCATCGACGTGGAGTCGGACTGAAGCGGATTTCCGGGTTCAGCGCGAACCGGCTGAGTCTTGCGATAGGACGTTCCATCCTTTGACCTCGCCGCTGTACAAGCTGAGATGAGGGATGACGCGCCCGTGGATGTCGCTGTTCGTGAAGGCCAGCAGCGGCTTCAAGCTTCCCCCTGTGCGCGACATGTCCGGGCGGAAGAGCGCGTTGCAATCACTGTGATGCCGGTTGTCGAGCAGGAGGAAGTACGCGAGCGCTGACACCCTCGTGTCTCTAGCGACGCGGTAAACTGTGTTGTACTTGTCGTCGTCCTCTTCGAAGCCATCGAGGCGGATGTGAACGAGAGGCCTGCCGCCCCCCGCTATCTTCATGTCGCACGGCTCTCCACAGACGAAGAAATCGACTGGTCCGTGCCCATGGCGTCGCACGATACCCAGGGCCCATTCCTTGAACGCCTCGTAGCTTAGGGGGTCGACGCGGGAGCGGTTGCAGAGGTTCCGCGCTGGCGCGATGGTTACATGGACCTCTCGACTCTTCCTGCGAAGCGCAGCCAAGTCGCGTGGCTCAAGATCTAGGTGCGCAGCGTTCGCGTATGCGGCGAAGTCATCGGCATGGCCTTCATTGCGGTACTTCTCTTCGAGAAATGCGACCAGGCATGCGAGAATCTCGTCCGTCTCGCCGAGGTCGTTCTTCTTGAGTGCGAGCCGAGTGCCCTTCCATCTGGCCGAGTGCACGAACTGATTTCCCGCCTGGGGAAGTGGGTACATGTTCATCGGGTTGACGGAGCGGAACATTCGGAGGCGCCGACGCGCGAGCTCAGCGAGGCCCAACTCTCCAATCGCGTCAGCGGCGGGCGTCAGGTGCGCGAGCTTCAGCCGTTGCTCGCCCCGAGGACGATAGAGACTCGTCCCACCGACCGGCAACGGCAACGCAATCCTGGATGTCGCGTGGCTCAGCAGGACAGCTGACTTCTCATTGGGATTCGTTCCGAGTGCCCAGCAGAGCTTTACGCCGCGAATTGCAAAGGCGTCGAGAAGTGAGCCGGACGTCAGTCGTTCGACATCGCCAGACCACGTCAGCCCGAACACGGAGGTTGCGAACTCGTTGTCGGACGTCAGATATGCGTTCGCATCACTGCGGGGGATCCAAGCACCACGAGGTACCCCGGCGTGTCTGCGGCAGATAAACGTCTCGTCACCGGATGCCGCGCGAGCAAGCAGCCAGCGCTGTACTGCAATGACTGCGGGTAGGTTCGGATAGAAAACTGCCATGAGTTCGAAAAGCTCATGAAGAGTCCCCTCAAACCCGGTTCTTGGAGCCCAGTTCCGCACGAACCCGACAATATCTCACGGGGGCGAGGTCGGGAATGCTGGTCTCCGCATCTGATGTGTGACGCTCAGTGACGTCGTCTGTTCAAGTCGACTGCGCCGTCGTGGAAGAGCAGTTTGGCTGGTAGGTCGAACACATCTTTACGGAAACGCCTTCTCTTTGGGCGATGTTCTTTCTTTGCAACGAGATTGTGCGGCTTGCGCGCGTTCTGACCCTTCATGGGTAATTTGTGTCCGACAACGACTCGGCGGCCAATGCGAACTCCATTCAGGTAAGCAGGCGTAGGCTTCGCCTCGACATGGTGTGTCCCGTGAATATTGAGCAGGAGTTTCTTCAAGGGGCTGCCGAGCAGCGGCCGGTGGGCGGGAAGGAGATGGTTGTGGCGAGACGTACCTCCTCTCGAAGCGGAACTCGACCACAAGAACGCGCGCATCGCGGAATTACGCGCCAAGTTGGTGCGGACTCGGATGGTTGCGGCTTTGTGGCACATGGATGTTCTCGGAACGCCGAACGCGGGCGCTGGAGGGGAGGAGCTTTGGAAGTGCAGTGTGTCGCCTTCCGGACGGGATGTTGGATGTTGGCTCTTGTTTAGGCTACCTATCAGGTAATGCTTGGCACGTGCGGCGCTTGATGCGCGCAAGCCTGGGGGCACGCATGTCCGACGAGGGCGATGTGTATGTGAATGGCATGACGCCGGTCACCGCGGAGAGTGGAGGCACGGTGGTGGGCTTTCCGGACGTCTGTCGGGTGCCTTCGCCGGGAGGGCCTTTGCCCGTGCCGCTCCCCAACGTCGCGGTGAGCCGGGACCTGGAGAATGGCTCCCGGACGGTGCGCATCAAGGGTGCGTCGGTGGCCTTGCGGGACTCATACCTGGGCAGGTCCACCGGCAACGAGGCAGGCACGGCGGGCGGAGGTGTGACGTCGGGGACGACGAAGGGACGTGCCCACCCGGTGAGCTACTCCGCTGACGTCTTCATCGAGGGCAGGCCGGTGGTGCGCAACTTCGACCTCTTCACACTGAATGACCACAACACGGCGCCATTCCCCATCATGCAGCCGCAGGGCGCGCCACCAGTGGCGGTGCGGGTGGATGAGGTGGCGCAGAGGGAGCCCGAGGAGACGTGTGACTATTGCGGGAAGGAGGCGCACGCCTTTGACAGGAAAGGCAGGGTGGGGTGCAACCTGGGGAACTCGGCGGTGCTGGGGCGAAACATGCTGGAGGGGCGGGAGCTGTCCACGCA
>NZ_JAAIYB010000869.1 GCF_010894475.1 Myxococcus vastator | reverse complement strand
TTCGGGAGAAGACTCCGGACGACCACTCGGCCGCTCCCCATCCCACACAGGCACCCCTCCCTCGGAGGTCTGCCATTGCCAGCCAGGCCCGCGCTCCCGTGAGGAGCCCTCACTCCCTGCTACGGCGACAATGTATGTCACCTTTTCAACGGCTTTGAATTCTTGCGCTGCCGGCCCCTCTGCTCCAGAATGAGTCGCAAACGCCCCACCGCTGGTAAATTCCACCAAGCCTTACCGTGCGGTTGCGATAATTCGCCCTGGCTGTATATATCTACCTCCTTCATCGCCTTCCCGCTGCATTCCCAACTGGAGCACGCTGGACCCTCCCCCATGGAATCTGTCGCCCGCTCCCAGACTTCAGCGCCCCGCCAGGTCGTACGGACCGTGCTTCACGAGGCCCTGGAGAGCAAGCTGGGTGGAGAGGTCGTGGTCCGGTCCACCTCCGTGTCCGGGCGCATCTTCGTGGTGGCGCGGAAGGTGGCCTGGGCGGTCCTCAACGGGCCAGGGGCGCTCAACTTCTCCTCGGTGCTCATCCGGGAGCGGGTGGTCAGCCGCGAGGACGTCGAGCAGGTGGTGGCGGAGTGCCGGCAGAGCGGGGGCAACTTCTGCGAGACGCTGGTGACGTGGGGCCTGGTTCCTCGGGACACCATGCGGGACTTGCTGCGCCGCCACATGTCGGAGCAGTTGGAGGCCCTGCTGTCGCTGACGGACGCCCAGGCCATGTTCGTCCCGCAGCCGCGCACCTATTCCAGCCAATTGACGTATGGCCTGGATGAGCTGATTCCCCTGAAAGAAGAAAGCGAAGTCATGGCGAACGTGAAGCAGACCCTGGAAGAGACGCTGAAGATTGAAGGGGCCTTCGCGGCCTGTCTGGCGGACTCGAAGAGCGGCATGTGCCTGGGCAGCGTGGGCGGCACCCCGGCCTTCAACATCGAGACGGCGGCGGCGGCCAACACCGAGGTCGTGCGCGCAAAGATGAAGGCCATGAGCATGCTGGGCATCAAGGACCGCATCGAGGACATCCTCATCACGCTCGGCGAGCAGTACCACCTCATCCGCCCGCTGGCGGGCAAGGAGGGCCTGTTCCTGTACGTGGCCCTGCACCGCGCCAGCGCCAACCTGGCGATGGCCCGCTACAAGCTGTCCGAGGTCGAGAAGACGCTTCAGGTGTGAGCCGTCCCCCGGGT
>NZ_JAAIYB010000868.1 GCF_010894475.1 Myxococcus vastator | reverse complement strand
CTAGTCCTCAGACTGCGCGAAGTTAAGGCATGAGCCGCTGGTTGTATGAGGGGGTGGCTCATGAAGCCCACGGCAAGGAAGCAGGCGGCGCCCATCAAGTTGAAGTTGAAGGCGGAGGACCGCCGACAGGTGAGGGCGCTGCTGTCGCACGGCCTCATTTCGGCACGAATCTTCAAACGGGCTCGGGTGTTGCAGTTGCTGGACGAGGGACGACACTCGTCCGAGGTGTGCCTGGCGCTGGGCACCACGCGGGACCTGGTGCGGCGCATCGGCCTGCGCTACTTGGAGGAGGGACTTGCCCAGGCCCTCTTCGAGCGCGAGCGGCCAGGCAGCGCGCGGTTATTGGACGCGCGACACGAGACGCAACTGGTGTCGCTCGTCTGCTCGCCACCTCCCGTGGGCCACGCGCGTTGGACGGTGCGGCTGGTGGCCCAGGAGGCCAAAACGCGCGGCCTGGTGAAAACGGTCGGGCGCGAGACGGTGCGCCTGCTTCTGAAACACCACGACATCAAGCCGTGGCGGGAAAAAAAGGTTCTGCATCCCGCGCCTCACCCCTGAGTACCAGCGGCGGATGGAGGAGGTGCTGGACGTGTATGAGAGGCCCTACTCGGCCTGCGAGCCCGTCGTCTGCTTCGACGAGAAGCCTGTGCCCCTACACGAGGACGCGCGGGCCCCGAAGCCCACTCGCCCTGGCCACGTGGCCCAGCGGGACTACGAGTACGTGCGCAAGGGCAGCGCCAACCTCTTCTACAGTGTCGAGCCGCTCGCTGGGCGTCACCGCGTGGAGGCCACGGCCGACCGCACCGCGGCGCGCACCGCCCGCGCCCTCAAGCACGTCGCGGACGCCTACCCCAAGGCGCGCACCATCCACCTCGTCTGGGACAACCTCAACACCCATTGCGAGAAGACGCTGACGGACACCTTTGGCCAGAAGAAAGGCCACGCCCTCTGGAGCCGCTTCACCGTGCACTACACGCCCAAGCACGGCAGTTGGCTGGACCAAGCCGAAGTCGGCCTCAGCATCCTGTCCCGCCAGTGCCTGGGCACGCGCCGCATCGCGACGCTCTCCATGCTTCAACACGAGACGGCTGCCTGGCGGCGCGACGTCAACCGCCAGCACCTGCGCTTCACCTGGCGCTTCACCTCGCGCAAGGCACGCGCGACGTTCCACTACTCACGCCGCGACATGCTGCGGTCGAAGGACTAG
>NZ_JAAIYB010000867.1 GCF_010894475.1 Myxococcus vastator | reverse complement strand
GCCCCACGAACGTGCGCGGCGCGCCGCCCGCCCCCACCGTCACCCGCGCATCCGTCCCCGGCGGTCCCAGCACCAACACCCCGTCCGCCTCGGCGTCCTCCGCTCCGCGCGCCACCTCCGGTGACACCGCGAGGAACCGCTCCAGCGCGGTCTGCTCGGGAGCCCCCAGGCCCTGCGCCAACGCCACCGCGATGGGCCGCGTGGGCGCGGGCGGCAGCCGCACCTGGCCGTCCTCCGGCAACGCGTCGTCCGGAAGCGTCACCTCCACCTCGCCCGCTCCCTGGAACGTCAGCCGGACCGTCGCGGTGCCCTCCTCCGGAAGGCGCACGCGCTCCACCCGCTCCGCGCCGGCCTTCGCACCGGCCCCTGGCAACGCGCGAACCCGGACGTCCACCTCCTCCGGCCCCTCCCCGAAACGCGCCACCCGGAGCGTCACCGTGGCCGTGGGCCCGTCATCGCGCCGCCGCGCGGAGACCAGCGCCACGTTGCCTCGCGCGGTCCCCAGCGCCGTCCACCGCACGGCCGCGGGCACCAGGGCCGCGCGCTCCGGTGGGACGTCCGTGAAGAAGGCCACGCGCCGCCCCGCCCCCGCCAGCTCCTGCGCCCAGATGAGCGTGGGCATCGGGTCATGGTCCGCGCCCTGCGCCTGGAAGGACTCCAGCGCGGCCAGCGCCCGGGAGGGCTCCGCCTCCGGTCCCGCGAGCATGCGCGGCGTGCCGCCGCTGGCCAGCAGCGTCACCTGCGTGGCCTCCTCCGACTCCACGCGCGCCGCCGCCGCGCGCCGCACCTGCTCCAGCACCGTCACGCCGTCCGGCCCGCGCGCGGACATAGACAGGCTCCCGTCCACCACCAGCACCAGGTGCCGGGCCCGCGCGGCCTCCCCCCACCGCACGTCCGCCAGGAAGAGCGCGGCGGCCACCACCGCCAGCACCTCCAGCAGCAGCGAGGCCTCCCGCGTGAAGCGCTCCCAGCGAGGCCCCGCCTCGGCGCGGGGACTGGGCCGGCGCCACAGGAAGAGCGCGCTCACCACCACCGGCTTCTGCCGGCGCCGCAGGAAGTACGCCGCCACCAGCGGCACGAGCGCGCCCAGCGCCAGCAGCCCCCACGGGAAGCCGAAGCTCACGCGTCACCGCCCATGGCGCGCCCCAGGCGCGAGGCAACGTCGTCCACCCGGCGCCCCCTCACGACGCCCCCGCCGCGAGGAACAGCGG
>NZ_JAAIYB010000866.1 GCF_010894475.1 Myxococcus vastator | reverse complement strand
GGTGTGGGCCTGGGGCCGGGGCCCGGTTTCACTCGGAGCAGGTGCCTGTGGCGCCGCTCGTGCGGCCTGGCTGGCATGCAGGGGCCAGGCGACGGGAGGGGCGTCTCAGCCGCTGAGAAGGCGTCTAGAATCGGGCGGACATGGCCGAAAAGCTCGGAGCGATCCTGGTCCGCAAGGGCCTCATCACGCAGGCGCAGCTCGACGAAGCCCTTCGGGCCCAGCTCATCTATGGCGGAAGGTTGGGCTCCAACCTTGTCGAGCTGGACATCCTCGACATCGACACCCTGGCCATGGTGCTGGGGGAGCTGTGCCGCTACCCGGTGGCGCAGGAAGCGGACTTCGAGGCGGCGCCAGACGCGGTGCTGCACCTGCTCCCCGCGGCGATGGCGGAGAAGCACCAGGCCTTCCCGTTGGCGCAAGAGGGCCGGCGGCTCAAGGTGGCCATGGCCAGCCCGCTGGAAATCGAGCACGCGGATGCGCTGGGATTCATCACCGGCCTGCGCATCGTTCCGTACGTCACGCCGGAGCTGCGGCTGTTCCAGTTCCAGGAGCTTCGCTACGGCATCAAGCGCGAGATGCGCTTCATCCAGATGACCTCGGCGAAGCGCCCGAAGCGGACCGGGGCCGCGGCGCTGTCCGTGGAGGTCTCGTCGACGCCCGCCGCGCTGAGCATGGCGCCGCCGCCTCCCGCGCCCGTGCGAGCGGAGTCCGAGGCGGACGGGATGTTCGGTGGGCTCGCGCCCGGGCAGTACTTGAGCGGCGATGACCCGGACACGGAGCCCGAGGATTCCGGCTCGGTCCGGTGGGCGCCGGCCGTGTCGGGGAGCGCGCATCCGTCGGACCATCTGCCGCCGCCCGCGCCACCGGTGGCGATGATTGATTTCGGGGAGGACGGCGGGATGCGGGTGGTGACGCCCGAGGTGCCCGTGCCTCCGACGCTGACGCCCGTGGGGGGCAGCGAGCGGCCTGCCTCGCCGCCGCGACTCACGCCGACGGAGACGCCGCGTGCCGTCGCGCCGCCTCCGTTCGCGATGGAGCCGGAGCCCGCGGAGGAGATTGACCTCCTGGAGGACGGGGAGGTGCTGGAGGAGGGCGACGTCGTCGAGGACGTGGCCGCTGTGCCGGAGGGCTTCGAGGGTGCTCCCGCTCCGGGAGTCGCCGCGGCCTCGGCCATGCCGGTGGCTCCGCAGGGAGCCGGTGGGGGGACGCAGCCGCCTGGATTGGCG
>NZ_JAAIYB010000865.1 GCF_010894475.1 Myxococcus vastator | reverse complement strand
AGAGGTGTATAAGAGACATGTATGAGTCCACCCCAAACCCAAGGCACCTTCATCCGAGTCGCCACTGGAGTATGCACGCCCCCATGAGAGTCCAACCCCTCGGCTAGACACCTCCACATCCACAGTCCGCTTCACCAAGTGTCCATCGACCAAGCTGACGTCCTTGACGAAGGTATGGCTCACAGGGAGCCTTCCCACCGACATTACTGTGGTCGTGAGCGGCACTTCCCTGTTCAAGGCTGATGCATTGGGGTTCTCTGGAACCAAAGTGACTCGGACCGTCTCTGTCCCCGCAGCACCAGGCGGCAGTTCGACTACGGCGTAGCCGTTCTGCCCTAAATAGACAGGCGTTCCTCCGTGAGCAACGACTTGAGCAATACCGTTTACATTCGCCTGCACCAAAGCACTAGCCACCTCCTGCCCATCACGACGGACGACAAGCGTTCCGTTGGAGTAGACCTTTATTCCAAGATGCGCGGCATCGGCTACGGGCACTTGGGCGTCGTCGGGAAGCGGTTGGCCTGGCGTAGGCTTGAGTGCCGAGACAAAGTCCCAAGCCGGCAGCACCCAGCGCGCACGCAACGGCAGTCCGTCCATCATTATTCCAGACGGCGGCGCAGCCACCTCAAACTCGCCAGTCGCCTGAAGAACCTTCACGACCGACGAAGGACCATAGTCATTCGCGTACAACTCAAAACGAATCCTCCCGCCATGAGTATACGGATTCATCCTCAACTGCCGGGTGAGACGCGTATTGGGCGGCACCTCTGTATCACCGTCCCCATCGCGAGGAAGTTCGTCGAACCCGAGCACGATAGTATCGCCTGGCTCATTGGGCTGGACAATCATTCGAACATGCAGCGTGTCCGAACTTCGGTTCGTCACCATGAACCCAAGCGCCTTATCAGATGAGTGCACCTGCCCGCCGGATACAATAATCCTATCATCAGGCAACGTCCGGACGAGCTCCATCGAAGGAACCGTCGAGTAATCAAAAGCAGTCACATCTCGGCGACAGTAAACAGGGTCCACTTTCCCAGGCTCAAACACAATGCCTTGATAATAATAATACTGTCGCGCCTCATTCATCAGGAACATCGGCCGATGAACCACGGACATCTCATCATTGAGAGGCTCATCCTCTGTGAAAATAATGGACTCTCTTACAAAATCCAACAACTCTCCAGCACCATCATGCGTCCACGTCACCACTTCAGCATCCACCAACC
>NZ_JAAIYB010000864.1 GCF_010894475.1 Myxococcus vastator | reverse complement strand
CGCTCGTCAATGGCGCGCGCGGTGCGCATCACGCCACCGTCAGCGGAGCCAGCCGCGTGTGGAGCCCGACCTGGGCGATGCGCAGGTACTGCTCGGTGACGTCCGCCAGGCGGTCCACCTCCTGGGTGACGGCGCCGATGAGGTCCTTCACCTCGGCGGCGTCCTCGGGGGTGGCGAAGCGGGCGGCTTCAAAGCCGTCCTGGAGCAGCTCCACGTTGAGGCCAATGGAGGACAGGGGGTTGCGCACCTCGTGGACGATTTGGGCGGAGATGCGGCCCACGGCGGCGAGCTGCTCGGCGCGCATGAGGGCCTCGGCCTGGGCCTTGAGCTGGGCCTCGCGGGCCTGGAGGGAGCGGGCCATCTGGTCGAACTCGCGGGCCAGGACGGCCACCTCGTCGTCGCCGCGCACGCCGAGCTGGGCGTTGTAGTCACCGCGGCCGATGCGGGACACGCCGCGGATGAGGTTGCGCATGGGGCGCAGCGTGCGTGCGGACCAGGCGGTGGCGCCCACGCCCACTGCGATGGCGGCCACGGAGAAGCCGATGATGAAGAGGCCGGTGGTGCGCTCGCGCTCCTCGGCGCCGTCCACGCGCTCGCGGATGCGGTTGGAGAGGGCGGCGCGCAGCACGCGAATCTCGCGGCCGATGGCGTTCTCCTCTTGCCGCAGTCTGGCGGTGGCGACGGTGACCTGCTCCCGGTCCGGGCTCTCCGTGGCCAGGGCGGTGAAGACGGCCTCGGCGGCGCGGCCGTAGTCGCGGTAGCGGGCCTGGAGCTCGCCGAAGCGGTCCTCCAGGCTCCGGATGAAGGGGGCCTCGCTGTCGGGGGCGGAGGCCAGCACCTCGTGCGCCTTGGCCTGGGCGGCGGCGAGCCGCTGCGTCATGAGGGGCGAATTGTAGGTCCGGGCCAGCCGGATGAAGGCGCGGCGGATTTCGACGTTGCCCTCTTGGATGAGGCGCTCGGTGTCCTTCTCCTGGGTGGCGTGGAAGGTCTCCAGCTCCGCGGCGTCCTGGGAGAGCTGGAGGTAGCCCTGGCTCACGAGCCGTATCTCCAGCCGGTTGCGGTGGAGCTCCGTCACGCTGAACAGGGACACCAGCCCGAAGGTGCCGAGCACCACGGCGTAGCCCAGGAAGATGCGGGTCGCGAGGGAGAGCTTCACGGGCATTCCTCGCTACGTGGCGGGCCGTCCAACCGCAAGTCTCGTCTCCAGGGGGCGCGGGCGCCTGCTCGGGGG
>NZ_JAAIYB010000863.1 GCF_010894475.1 Myxococcus vastator | reverse complement strand
GTCCAGCACCACCCCGCCCGCCGCGCCGGAGGGCCCACCGTCGTCCCCGGGCGCGCTGGAGCGGAGCGCCGCCGCGTCCGTGAAGACGTGGCTCGCCAGCGTGGGGACCACCTCCGGGTCCACCCCACCCTCCGCGGCGCTCCGGCTGGCGGACGCCAGCGCGTCGCGAGCCTCCACCTCACGCCCGTGCTGCCGGTGGAGACACGCGCGCGCCAGGTGGCCCAGCGCGCGCTCCAGCGCGAAGTCCGTCCCCTCCACCAGCGACTCCATCGACACGAGCAGGCCCAGCGCCAGCACCTCGTCGCCGCGCCGCGCGGCCTCCAGGGCCACCAGCGCCCGCTGCCGGGCCGCGACTCCTGGCCGGACCTCTCGCGGCTCCACCCGGGTGGGCCACGTCTCCACCGTCAGCACATCCATGCGCCGGGCCGACGCCACGGCCCGCGACATGCCCAGCACCCGCAGGCGGCCAATGTCTCCTTCCAGCGCCTCCAGCAGCGCCCTGGCCTCGGCGCACCGGCCCAGCTCCAGCAACACGCGGCCCGCGCCAGCGCGGCACAGCAGGGCGATGAACAGGTAGCCCCCCCGCTCCGCGCGGGCCTCCACCTTGCGCAACGCCACGAGCGCGTCCCGGCGAGGCCCCCGCTCCGCCAGCACCCACGCGGCGATGCAGTCCAGCTCCAGCGCCAACCTGGGAGCGCCCAGGTCCTCCATGCGCGCCCAGGCCTCCGTGAGCGCCGACTCGGCCTCCGCGAAGCGGCCCAGCCGGCTGAAGATGCCCGCGGACATGGCCGTCACCAGCGCCCCCCGCGAGTCGGCGCGCGCGTCCTCCAACAGGAAGATGCCGCGCTCCACCGGCTCGGCCAGCTCGCTGTCGCGCCCGTCGAGCCAGAGCATCAACGCGCGTGAGTAGGCGCACCAGCCCCGCGCCCGCCGGTCCTCCGAGGCCGCGGCGGCGCCGTCCAACAACTCCAGCGCCTCTTCGATGCGGCCCTGGAAGTAGCGCAACGCCGCCCACGCCAGCAGTTGCTGGAAGAACACCTCCGCGCCGCCGGAGGCGGGCATGGCCTCCAACGTCCGCTCGCACGCGTCCAGCTCCAGGGCGAAGAGGGCCGCCCTCACCAGCACCGCGCCCACCCCCTCGCGCAGGCCCGCTTCCGCCCCCTGTGCCTCCAACGAAGCCTGGAGCGCGAGCAGCTCCGGGTAGGCACGGCGGACCTCCAGCAGCCGCACCAG
>NZ_JAAIYB010000862.1 GCF_010894475.1 Myxococcus vastator | reverse complement strand
GCGATACCGAGACTAAAGAAGAAATTGAAGCGGATCGATACGCCTCGGAGATTCTTATCCCTCCTGAACTGCAACACGAACTAAGCGCAATCAGAAGCGACCGCGCAGTTGTCGCATTTGCGCGACGCGCTGGCATTTCACGTGGTGTCGTCGTGGGCCAAATGCAGCACAAAGGACTCATCGGATTCAACGAATTCAACAGCTTAAAAATCTATTACCGGTGGACCAGCAGCAATGAAATCGAAAAGAAGCCCAATTAGCCATGCTCCAAAACAATCCTTTCGCTGTCGCGGAGTACCAGTGTGCCGATGATCTCATGCAGACGGTCATCAAACTCCTCCTCCAATCCGAGGACAAATTCGATGCGTCCAAAGGGGGAGGCAGCGAGTTGCTTGGGGTCAACTTTCGTCTGACCCAACCTCGCGCACGCCTTAGTCGTTCTGAGATGCGTGGAAAAGTTTTTAGCGCGCTGGGTGAACTATTTTGGTGCCTTGCGGGCTCGAATCGCCTGGACTTCATCAGTCACTACATTCCCAAATACTCCGAATACAGCAACGACGGCCGAACTATCCACGGAGCATATGGACCAAGAATATTTGGCAAGGAAGATTCAGACCAATTCAAAAATGTCGCCAACCTACTCAAAGTAAATCCAGACTCAAGAAGAGCTACGATTCAGGTTTTTTCTGCCAGCGACCTCCGGTACGCGGGCGACCCGCAAAGGAGGTACAAAGACGTTCCTTGCACATGTACGTTGCAGGCGATATTGCGACGGGGGCAACTCAACCTAATCGTGCATATGCGTTCGAACGATGCGTATCTCGGGCTTCCGCACGACATATTCGTTTTCACAATGCTGCAAGAAATGCTCGCACGCACTCTCGGGGTCGAAATAGGCTTCTATCAACACATAGTCAACCATTTACACCTATATGACGACCACAGAGACCAAGCCAAAGACTACCTGAACGAGGACGTACAGTCTATTCTGCCCATGCCCTGGATGCCTAAAGAAGATCCCCTATCCTTGATTCCTGCTTTAATTGCGGCAGAAGCCGCGATACGAGCCGATCCACGTTGTGTGCTTCAATCGGAATTCGCCCCCTACTGGAGCGACATCATCTGTCTCCTCCGTGTCCATTCTGAGAATCATTACAAACATGATGGCTACAAAACCCGAATCGCCCAAATCAAGACCCAAATACACGGGTCAACATACAAGCCGTACGTTTCCTAGCACAGAAGGGAC
>NZ_JAAIYB010000861.1 GCF_010894475.1 Myxococcus vastator | reverse complement strand
TCATCCATGACATCTCGAAGTGCCTGGTATCGCTCCGCCACGGCCTTTTCCGCGTCCATACCCGGCCAACGCGCTCGGCCCCTCTGGCTATTCCCCTATTCGGCTAACTAATTCCTGAGCGGGCCCTAACTTCCCCGAGGATGCGGACCCATGGTTCGCCAATCTGGTCCCCTACCTGGACCAGATGAACGTGATGACCTACGAGATGACGGGGCCCTGGTTCGGCTGGCTGTCCTGGTACACCTCCGCGCTGACGGGAGCGTCGGGCTACCACCCCACGTCCGTGGCCTCCAGCCTCAGCGCCTGGACCAACGCCGGCATCCCCAAGAGCAAGCTGGGCATGGGCATCCCGTTCTATGGCATGGCGTGGCGGAACATCACCGGCCCGTATCAGCCGTACACGGACTGGTCCGACTACGTGGGCAGCGACAACTCCTTCACCTACAGCAAGATTCTCCAGCTGTCGGCGACGGGCGTCTATCACTGGGACGAGGCGGCGCAGGCCAGCTACGTCACCTTCGAGGTCCCCGTGGAGGACGGCACGGTGCGGTGGATTTCGTATGACTCACCGCAAGCCATTGCCGCCAAGGGCGCCTTCGCCCATGACAACGACTACGGAGGCACCATCATCTGGACCATCAACCAGGGATGCATCGATCCGCAGACCGGCGCCAATCCGCTGCTCGACGCGGTGAAGGACGCCTTCCTGCCCTGAGCCGGTGAAGGAAGGGACCACGCTGTGTGCGCAGCGCGGACCCTGGCTCCGCGAGAAATGCCCTGCCTGGGGTGCCGAAGCGCCCCGGTGAGAAACGACGGCCACTGCCGGCACGCGCGGGCATTGACGAGACGCCAGGACACCTGCCCCGGGGGGCACGAGCGACAGGCTCGCCTGCCCCCGCGACGGGGCCGCGGATCTTCCCACTGACACCTTTGGAGCGGCCCCCCGATTGCTCAAGGCCGCCCACGGTGGATGCGTGACTGCCTACAGCGGGCATCACGAGGTCCAGGGCAGGTCAGGGCAGCACATGGGGGCGGACAGTGATGCGTTACGGGTGGAAGGCAATGGCTGGCGCAGTGGGAATGTGGGTCGTCACGGGGTGTGGCGCGGTTCCCCAGCCTGAGGACCACCCCTTTAAACATCTTGCTTGACGTAATCGACGGTGCCGGCAGCGAGGACGCGTGACGTCGCGACCTGTCGGCGCACCTCGCTTCCTGATGCGTAGCCCTTCTTCTTCCGTGGCTTGGGCCCGCG
>NZ_JAAIYB010000860.1 GCF_010894475.1 Myxococcus vastator | reverse complement strand
TCCCTGGCGAGCGCGTAGAGCTTGATGGCCCCGCGCACCGCTGGCATCCGCACCCGCCAGGTGCCCGGCGTGGGGCCGGGCTGGGCGTCCAGCCGGCGCACCTCGTCGCGCTCGTGCCGCGTGGCCGCGCTCCGGAAGTTGTAGGCGAAAGAGACGCTGGGGCGCTTCGGGGCGCTGTCCGCGACGTCGACGTGGACCAGCGCCCAGGTGGTGGGGCCCTCGCGCACCGCGCCCTGGACGGCCACGGCGTCAATCCGGGGCAGCGGCGTGGAGGGCTTCTGGCCCGTGTAGGCCTCGCGCACCGCCCACCAGGCGGGCCGGGTGGCGCTCCCGGACAGCATGCCCAGCCAGAGGCCCGTGTGGTCGAACGACGCGCCGAAGTTGAAGACGAACAGGCCCAGGCACCGGCCCGCCTTCACGTGGGGCGCCAGGGCGGTGTTCCACCCGTCGACGATGGCGGCGTACTTCTCCGCGTCGGTGGGCTCGCGGGGCACGCCGTGGGCGTCCTTGGGCGCGTCCCATTCTCCCTGGGCGCCGAACTCGGTGATGAACCAGGGCTTCTTCACGCCCGCCTGCGCCAGGGCCGCGGGCAGCGCGTGGATGCCGCCGCCGTAGACGTTGAGGCCATACGCGTCGAGCGACGGCACGTGCTTCTCCCACCAGGGCACCGCCAGCGTCCACGCGTCCACGGAGATGACGGGATGGTCGGCGTCGAGCTTCTTGAGGTCGCGGACCACCTTCTCCAGGAAGCGCGCGTAGGCCTCCTTCGCCGCGTCGTCGGGGCTGTTGAGGATGACCTCGTTGCCCACGCCCCAGGCCAGGACGGCCGGGTGGTCCTTGAGGCGGCGCACCTGCTGGAGCGTGTCCTCGTGCTGCTGCTTCATTCCGGCCGCGTCGCGCGTGTAGTCGAAGGTGTCGTCGCCCTCCGCGCCGGGCTGGCCGTGCCGCATCCAGAGGCCGACGAGCACCTTCAGTCCCTGTTTGTGCGCGGCGTCGAGCAGCAGCAGCGTCTCCGAGCCGGTGCCCCAGGTGCGCAGGGTGTTCACCCCGAGCGCCGCGAGCCGCGCGCAGTCCGCGTCGTAGGCGGTGCTGTTGCTGCTGCCGCTGAAGGTGACGCCGCGGGCCACGTAGGCCCGCCCGTCCACCTGGAGCTGCCACTGGCCGTCCTTCTGGAGGAGGACGGTCCGGGCCGCCGCTGCCGAGGGCAGCAGCAGGAGCGCGCCGAGGAGCGCGCAGCCGAGGAAGGTGGAGCGGGC
>NZ_JAAIYB010000085.1 GCF_010894475.1 Myxococcus vastator | reverse complement strand
CAGTGGCCAAGGGGCATCCGTCCGCACAGGGGGGCATGGCACGCCGACGGAGTCCCCCTTGCCGCCTTCGCCTGCTGGCCCGCCAGCATCCCTTCCTTCCTGGCGGGAGCAGATGTTTAAAGGGGTGCCTCTGAGGAGCCGTCTGGATTGTGACAGGATTTGCCACAATCCCTTCCTTCGCGGTGACCTCCAAAGTC
Source organism: Myxococcus vastator (assembly GCF_010894475.1). Classification (GTDB taxonomy): domain Bacteria; phylum Myxococcota; class Myxococcia; order Myxococcales; family Myxococcaceae; genus Myxococcus; species Myxococcus vastator. The sequence goes on along the minus strand of NZ_JAAIYB010000085.1, from coordinate 22,785 downwards.
TCACGCGGCGCGGCGCGCCCTGGCCAAAGGCACACGCCGCGGCCGTCAGCGGCGTGCGCCTGGGTGAGGGATTCGCTACAGGAACAGCCCCGGGTCGAACTCGTCCACGTTGACAGGGAGCATGCGCGGCAGGGGCCGGTTGAACACCTTGGCGTTCAGCTCCAAATCCAGAATCTTGAGCCCGGAGGGGACGAGCTCCCGGAAGCGCTGGCTGACGTACTCACGCAGGCCGAGCACCGCCACCTCGCGCTTCTCCTCCAGCATGGGCTTGAGCGCGTCCGCGAAGTCCGCGCCGTCATGGCTGGCGAGCACCACCGCCGCGCCGGGGCGCTGGGTGCGGATGTTCTCCAGCAGCTTGAGGATGCCCAGGTCCACCACCTTCTGGTCGGGGCGGCCGTAGAGCAGGGCCACCTCGCAGCCGGCGGACTTGAGCGCGCGCACGAAGCCAATCATGACGTCCGGCAGCTGCTCGCCGCGGGCGTTGAGCACCACCACGCAGCGCACGGGCGACGGGAAGTTCGTCTCACAGAAGGACACGAGCCGGTCGAACTGGACGCGGTCCTGGGACTCGGGCTTGCGGCCCACCACGTTGGAGACGGCCCAGTCGATGTTCTCTGCGTCGATGAGTACGTAGGAAGCTGCGGGGGGGCGGCCGGAGAGCATGCGCGCGAGGATACGCGGGAGCCCTTCCGCCCGGGGAACTCAGTTCAGTCCCCCGGCGCGTCAGGCCGCGTCAGAAGCGGTCCTGTCCGCCAGGCGACGGCATGGGCGCCAGCGCGGAGAAGCCGCCATGCTCCGACAGCGGCGGCTGGAGCGGCAGCACCACGGTGAAGCGCGAGCCCCGGCCGAACTCGCTCTCCACGGACACGCGCCCCCCGTGGCCTTCCACCAGGCTCTTCACGATGGCCAGCCCCAGCCCCGCGCCGCCGTGCTCGCGCGTGGAGCTGCCGTCCACCTGGTAGAAGCTCTGGAAGATGTTCTCGAACTGGTCCGCGCGGATGCCCATGCCGGTGTCTTCCACGCTCACGCGGTAGCCCTGCGCGGCCAGCTCCTTCTGCGCGGTGGCCTCCGACATCACCACCGACACCCGGCCCCCGGACGACGTGAACTTCACCGCGTTGGCGAGCAGGTTCACCACCACCTGGCGCAGCTTGTCCGCGTCCGCGGCCAGGCGCGGCTGGGGCAGCGGCGGCAGGCGCACCTCCAGCTCCACGCCCTTGCGCTGCGCCTGGGGCGCCACGCTGGACACCGCCGTCTGGATGACGCTGCCCAGGTCCACCGGGCCCATCACCAGGCGCAGCCGCCCGGCTTCAATCTGGCTCAGGTCCAGGATGGAGGAGATGAGGTTGAGCAGCGACTCGCCCTTCTCCACGATGGTGCGCACGTAGAGCAGCTGCTCCGGGTTGAGCGCGCCGGCCAGGCCTTCCGCCAGCATCTCCGAGTAGCCGATGATGGAAGCCAGCGGCGTGCGCAGCTCGTGGCTCACCGTGCCCAGGAAGGTGGACTTCAGCCGGTCCAGCTCCTTCAGGCGGGTGTTGGCCTGCGCCAGCCGGGCGTTGTTCGCCTCCAAATCCCGGTGCGTCTCCAGCATCGCCTCGATGTGGAGCTGCGTCGCCAGGAAGGCGCGCTGCCCGCTGGCCACCAGCGCGGCCAGCACCTGCCCGAAGTGCACCAGCACCTGCGCGGCGGTGCGCTCGGGCACGCGCCGCACGCGGCCCACCAGCTCGTGCGCGCGCGACAGGTCCACCCCGGAGATGTCCGTCAGCGACGGCGGGAAGTCCGCCAGCTCCTCCGGCGTGAAGGGGCCCAGGATGACGCGGCCCAGCGTGTCGCCTTCCCAGCGCACCGGCATGACCAGGTAGCGCAGGCCGGTGAAGCACGGCAGCGCGATGATGCCCGCGGCCTCCGCGCCGTCACCGCGCGCGGGCCGGGCGCTTTGCACCGGGGCCACCGGTCCGTCCTTCACGCGGGCCACCGTGGCGGTGCAGCGCGAGCGGCCCTCCGGGAAGCCGAACACGTACGAGCAGAAGTCGCCGTGCCCCACCTTCACGTCGGCCAGCTTGTCGCCCGCGGTGTCCATCACCTTGATGCCCACGCGGTACAGCTCGCTGAAGCTCCGCACCACCTCCACGAAGGAGGGCAGGTCCAGCATGTCCGCCAGCGACAGCCGCCGCTGGAGCACGGACTCACGGCGCGAGGCGCCCACGCCGTCCGACGCCCCGTTGCCCGACGCGCCGTTCATCGCCCGTCTCCGCTGCGCGCTTCACCCGCCGCGCGCCCGTACATGGCGGCCAGCGCCGTGCCAGTGAGGTCCATGCGCCGGAAAATCTGTCCCAGGAACTCCGCCTCCGTCAGGCCCAGGTTGCGCGCCAGGTGGGCGCGCATGTCGAGCCGCCGGTAGGCGGCCTGCGCCACCGCGTGGAAGGTCTCCAGGACGCCTTCGCCCCGCAGGGCCACCGCGCCCACCACCGCCTCGCCGCCGCGTCGCCGGGACTCCTCGATTTCGGCGTCCGTCCGCGCGTCCGGCAGGTCCTTCTTGTTGAACTGGATGACCACCGGGACCTGGCTGGGGTCCAGGTTGTTCTCCTTCATGTTCTCCTGGAGGTTGCGCCAGTAGGCGTTGTTGTCCGCCGTGGCGCCGCGCCGGCTGTCCGCGATGAAGACCACCGCGTCCGCGCCCTGCAGGACGATGCGCCGGGTGGCGTTGTGGATGACCTGCCCCGGCACGGTGAAGAGCTTCACCTTCACCTTGAAGCCCGAGGACGTGGAGAAGAAGACGGGCAGCAGGTCGAAGAAGAGGGTGCGGTCGTCGTGCGTCTCCACGGTCAGCAGCCGCCCCCGCACCTCCGGGGACGCCTTCGCGTGGAGGTGACGCAGATTGGTCGTCTTCCCGCTGAGCCCGGGCCCGTAGTAGACGATCTTGAGCGTCAGCTCTCGCTGGGCGTGGTTGAGTTGCAAGGTGGGGCTCTGGCTGACGGTCGAACGGAGGAGTTTGACGCCTTCGCGCCCGACTGCGGGTTTTTATAGTGGGAAGCGGCCCGGCACGGAAGGCCGGCGGGGTGCCAGGCGTGGAAGCGATGCTCATCCTTGGAATGGGCTGAACGCATGGCCGGTTCGACGAAATCCGGCTCCTCACCAAGGAGAGGAGGGCCTCTCCTCACTTCATGGGACAATGTGCGCGGAATGACTGCGTGCACCGGTGCCGCTGGAGCGGTTAGGATCGCAACTCGACGGAGGAGCAAGGCGATGACGATGAAGCAGGTGGACGCAGGCGTGGAGGTGGCCCCAGCACCGGTCCTGGATGTGGCTGGCCTCCCCAACGACCTGATGGCGGCGGTGAAGTTCGGCCTGCCCACCGACGAGGACATGACGGCGGTGGCGGACCTGCGCGCCGGCTCCGAGCCCTGGAAGAGCCGGGGTGAGACGCAGGAGGACAGCCTCAAGGCCCTGGCCCAGCTCAAGCCCTTCATCCATGTGGCGAAGCTGCAGAGCCAGCTTGTCGGCTATGTCACGGTGGAGCGGGACGGCCCGGTTCCGGGCGCGGCGTACCTGCGCAACATCGTGGTGAAGCCCGAGCTGCGCCGCAAGGGCCTGGGCAACATCCTGCTGGAGCAGGCGCTGACGGCGGCCCGGGACATGTACCGGAAGACCATCGCCCTGCGGGTGGACCCGTCCAACTCGCCCGCGGTGAGCTTCTACCGGAAGGAAGGCTTCACCACGGTGGCCACGGTGGTCTCCAAGAAGTCCGGGAAGCTTCGCCTCCTGATGTCCCGCGAGCTCTAGCTTCGCGCGGGACCTGTTGCCTCCGGGCGGGAGGCCCTCCTCCCGCCCGCTGCTCCGAGCGGGCCCCCAGGTGGGTCCCGGAGCGCCCTGCCCCTCCTTCCGGGTGACAAGCTCCGTCAGGCGCGGACGATTTCCGTCTGCCCGAAAGCAGGCGAGCAGTCCCGGGACAAGGGGGGCCGATTTCCTCGCGATGTCGTCTATCCTGCGGCTCCCCCGCGCCCGCGCGCAGTCGCGGTCTTGAGCCGACATCCCGCATGAAATCGCTCGCAGAACTGTTGCGGCACCTGTCGCGTCCGGGTGTCACCGAGTTGACCCTGGCCACCGGTCGTCCACCGATGATCCGCGGCGCCAACGGCTATGAGCCGGTGGACCCCTCCGCCGCCACGGCCGAGGACATCACCCGCGCCCTGCAGGCGATGGTGGGCGTGGCCCGGGCCTCCACCGTCACGGAGACGCCGGTTCAGTGGTCCGTCAACGCCACCGGCCTGGGCTCGCTGTCCATCGCCGCCATGCGGCGGGGGGACCTCATCCACCTGCGGCTCAGCAAGGCCGCCGACGCGGGGGCCGCCGCCCAGGCCGCCACCACCACCGCGCGCCCCGCGGCGCCTGCTCCCGCGCAGCCCGCCGCGCGTCCCGCTGCCGCGGCGCCCGTGCAGGCCGCGGCACCGGCATACCGCGCGCCAGAGCCCGCCGCGGCTCCGGCATACCGCGCGCCCGAGCCCGCCGCGCCCCAGCCCTACCGCGCGCCCGAGCCCGCCGGGGCCCAGGCCGCCCGTGCGCCCGAGCCCGCGGCGGCCCGTCCCATGGCCGCGCCGGCCCGGACCTTCACGGGCGCGGGGCGTGAGCTGGCGGTGCTGCTGGAGGAAGGCCGCCGGGGCCTGGCCAGCGACGTGCACATCATCGCGGAGCGCCCGCCCCTCTTCCGCTTCGCCGGAGAGCTGACGGCGCAGGGCCCGGTGCTGGACGCGACGACGGTGGAGAAGCTGCTGCTGCCGGTGGTGCCGGAGCGGCTGCGGCCGGTGCTGGAGCGCGAGGGCAGCTGTGACTTCTCCCTGGAGACGCCGGAGATGGGGCGCTTCCGGGTCAACGTCAGCCGCCAGCGCACCGGCCTCAAGGGCACCTTCCGGCTGATTGCGCGGGAAGTGCCGACGCTGGAGTCGCTGGGCCTGCCCGCCGACATCGCCAAGGCCACGCACCACCACCAGGGCCTCATCGTCATCACCGGCCCGTCCGGCCACGGCAAGACGAGCACGCTGGCGGCCCTGGTGGACCTCATCAACCGCGAGACGTCCCACCACGTGCTCACCGTGGAGGACCCGGTGGAGTTCGTCCACCCGCGCAAGCGCGCGCTCATCAGCCAGCGCGAGGTGGGCTCGCACACCAAGACGTTCGCCAGCGCGCTCAAGGGCAGCCTGCGCGAGGACCCGGACGTCATCGTGGTGGGCGAGCTGCGCGACACGGAGACGGTGCGCATGGCGCTGTCCGCCGCCGAGACGGGCCACCTGCTCATCAGCACCATGAACACGCCGAGCGCGGCGAAGACCATCGACCGGCTCATCGACCTCTTCCCGCCGGGAGACCAGCAGCAGGTGCGCCTGTCGCTGTCCAGCGGCCTGCGGCTCATCGTCAGCCAGCGGCTGATGCCGAGCGCGGACGGCAAGGGGCTGGTGGCCGCGGCGGAGGTGCTGCCGGGCTCGGTGTCGCTGGGCAACCTCATCCGCGACAACAAGACGTTCCAGATTCCCTCGCTCCAGCAGCGCGGCAAGAGCCTGGGCATCATCCGCTTCGAGGACTCGCTGGCGGACCTGGTGCGCGCCGGGAAGGTGAAGCTGGACGTCGCCAAGGGCTTCGCGGACAACCCGGACGAGTTGGAGGCGGTGGTGACGGGCAAGCGCGCCGGCGCCACGGTGAACGCGCCGGAGACGCAGCAGGAGAGCGCGCGGCTGCTCAGTAAAATGGGCTCGCTGATGGGAAGGAAGGGCTCCTGAGATGACGACGCCCCGTCTGGCTGTCCTGTTCGATGCGCTGCTGGAGCAGAAGGGCAGCGACCTGCACATGGGCATCGGCTACCCGCCCATGGGCCGCATCCGCGGCGAGCTGGTGCCGCTGCGTGAGCAGCCCCTCACCGCGCCGGAGCTGCAGGCGCTGCTCTTCGAAATCTGCTCGCCGGAGCAGCAGCGGCAGATTGTCGAGGACCTGGACCTGGACTTCGCCTACAGCTACGGGACGAAGGCCCGCTTCCGCGCCAACTACTTCAACAAGATGACGGGCCTGGCGGCCGTCTTCCGCACCATCCCCAGCAAGGTGCTGTCGCTGGAGGACCTGAAGACGCCGGAGGTGGTGCGCAAGCTGTCGGAGCGCCGCAGCGGGTTGGTGCTCGTCACCGGCCCCACGGGCAGCGGCAAGTCCACCACGCTGGCCGCGATGATCAACTACATCAACAAGACGCGGCCCGCGCACGTGCTCACCATTGAAGACCCGGTGGAGTTCGTGCACGAGTCCATGCGGGCGCAGGTGACGCACCGGGAGGTGGGCCCGCATGCGTCCAGCTTCTCCACGGCCATCCGCTCCGCGGGCCGCGAGGACCCCAATGTCATCCTCATTGGCGAGCTGCGCACCAACGAGACGATGAAGCTGGCGCTCCAGCTGGCGAGCTTCGGCGTGCTGGTGTTCGCCACGGTGCACACCAACAGCGCGCCGGCCACCATCGACCGCATCATCAACGCCTTCCCCGCGGACGAGCAGCAGCAGGTGCGCGGCATGCTGGCGGAGAGCCTGGCGGGCATCGTCGCCCAGCAGCTCATCAAGACGGCGGACGGCAAGGGCCGCGTGGCCGCGCTGGAAATCCTGGTGGGCGGGCCCGCCATCGCCTCCATGATTCGCGAGGGCAAGGTGTTCCAGATTGCCTCGAAGATGCAGGCGGGCCAGGGCCAGGGCATGCAGACGCTGGACATGCACCTGGAGCGGCTGGTGAAGGACGACGTGATTACGCCCGAGGCCGCGCTGGAGAAGGCCCAGGACAAGGAGAACCTGGCCAAGGTCATCTCCCGCCTCAAGCCGGACTGGCAGGTGCCGGAGTCCCTGAAGTCGCTGGGCTGAAGCCGCGGGCGGAAGACCCGAAAGGAGCACAAGCGTGTCGATGAAGAAGCCGGCGGTGGGCAGCGTGGGCTGGATGGACCTCACGGTGAAGGACGCGGTGGCCGTGAGGGACTTCTACAAGGACGTGGTGGGCTGGTCCGCCACCGGCCTGGACATGGGCGGCTACGAGGACTTCGTCATGATGCCCCCGGGCGGCGGCGAGACGCCCGCTGGAGGCATCTGCCACGCGCGGGGCCCGAACGCGGACATGCCCTCCGGGTGGATGGTCTACATCACCGTGGCGGACCTGGAGCAGAGCCTGGAGCGCGTCACGGCCATGGGTGGCCAGGTGCGAGGCAGGATTCGCGGCTCCGACAAGGCGGGGCGCTTCTGCGTCATCGAGGACCCGTCCGGCACGCTGTGCGCGCTCTACCAGTCAGGGAGCGACTGACGGGCCGCACGCTCCTCCCCGGGTTGCTTCCGGGCGTCAGACCCGGGTGGTAGACCCGAATCCGTCATGAATAACGAGCGCGGGCCCAAGCGGCCCCGGAAGGTGTCCCCCACCTATCTGGAGAACGCGGCGCTGCACTACCTGAAGCGGTATGCGGCGACGAAGAGCCAGCTTCAGCGCGTGCTGCTGCGCCGGGTGGACCGCTCCCTCAAGTTCCACGGCGGTGAGCGCGGCGAGGCGCTGGCCTGGGTGGAGGCGCTGGTCGCGAAGCTGGTCCGCAATGGCCTGCTCAACGACGAGGCCTATGCCCAGATGAAGGCGCAGTCGCTGCGCGCCTCGGGCCGCAGCACGCGAATGATTACCCAGAAGCTGCGCCTCAAGGGCGTCCCTGCGGAAGTCGTGGCGAAGAAGGTCGCTGACGCCACCCACGAGGTGTCCGAGGAAGACGCCGCGCGCATCTGGGCGCGCAAGAAGCGGCTGGGCCCCTTCCGCAAGCAGCCCGGCACCCGGGAGGAGCACCGGAAGAAGGACCTCGCGGCGCTGGCCCGTGCGGGCTTCTCCTTCGGCATCGCGAAGAAAATCATCGACTCCAGCCCCGCCTGAGGAGCCGGTCCGGGGTGAAACAGCGGCGGCCCGCCCGCTTGGGGCGGACCCCCGCGAAACCACGCTCAGTCGTCGGTGGCGTCTTCGATTTCGTCCCCGGCCTCCTCGGCCGTGTCCTCAATCTTGTCGCCCGCCTCCTCCGCGGCGTCCTCCGTCTTGTCCACGGCGCGCTCGGCGTCGCTCTCCGCGCTCTCCCGCGTGTTGCGGTGGCAGCCCGTGCCCACCACCAGAACGCCCAGCGCCGCGGCCATCAGCAAGTTCTTCAGCATTCGCTCAACCCTCCCTGAAAGTGCGGCGGAAGATAGTCACGGCCGCCCGGACGCCAAGGATGGTTTGAGCTCAAAAAGTCCGCGTCCGCTACCGGGCGCGCCAGGCCTTCATGCGCGCGTCGCTCGACCCGCGGCGGCGCAAGGCCTCCATCCCCGTCGGGAGCTGCACCGGGGCGTCCGCCCACTCCGACAGGCGCCCGAGCAGGAAGCTCCGCTGCGGCTCCGGCAGCGCGCTCAGCGTGCCGAAGAAGCCGACGCTGTCATCGGCGATGACGCGGTACGCGTCGTTGCCCGTCGTGGTGCTGAAGGCGCTGGCGGACCAGGGGCTCAGCGCGCCGTAGACGAGCAGCACCCGCCTGGCCTCGAAGCGGGTCCACGCCTCCAGCATGCCCCCCGTCCACGGCTCGTACTGCTTGCGCACGCCCGTGGGCGGGAAGCGCGTGGGGAGGTGCTCACCGGCGTAGCGCAGCAACGGCCGCAGGTGCAGCTCCGGGTAGCCCGGGCCGCCCAACTGCGTGGCGCCCTGGTAGTAGAGCGGCGCCGACTCCTCCAGCGCCTGGTCGGAGAAGGTGAACTCCAGCGTGGAGACGTAGCTGAAGAAGGCGAAGAGCTCCTCCGCGCTCGCCTCCGGTGAGGGCAGCCCCTCACACGTCCCCGCCATGCCGTAGTACTGCCAGAAGATGAAGGGCACCTCGATGACGGCGAACTCGAAGGCGCGGTCCTTCCCCAGCGTGTTGAAGGTGAAGCCCTGGGCGTCGTAGCCATCCATGAAGGGCAGCAGCTCGTCGCGGCGGGTCAGCGCGGCGTACTGGAGGGACGCGAGCTGCTGGCGGCAGGCCGCGTCTCCCACCTTCGTGAGGAGGAAGCGCCCGTGACGCGCGTCATGGAGGCCCCGGTTGTGCTGCGCCGAATAGGTCACCGTGGCGTGGACGTCGCTGGGGAAATAGAAGCGGTGGGCCAGGGCGGCGGTGCCACCCTTGAAGACGCCGGTGGACAGCCAGCGCCCGCCGTACAGCGGCTTGAAGGCCTCGACGAGCCGGTGGGCATCCGCCGCCGCCTGCCACATCGTCAGCTTCCGCCAGTCCATGCTGGCCGGCTTGGACGCGCCGTAGAAGCGGTGCTCCACGGTGAGCTGGTTGCCCTGGAGCAGGTCCGTGGGCTCGGCGGGGATGGGCTCCTCGAAGATGGCGGTGCCCTCCGTGTCCAGCACCATGGGCGCCGTCTCCGAGCGGTGCATCAGCGTCACCCGCTGCTGGAAGCGCGTGCTCCAGGGACGCAGGTGGTCCACGGGCTGCTCGTAGTCCATCGTGAAAAAGCGGAAGCCGTTGACCTCGACGTCGGTCAGCACCGTGAGGCCCGCGATGGACTCCAGGCGGGTGCGGAGGTCCGCGCTCGACAGGTCCACGGAGGCGGACTCGGGCGGCGCGGTCCCCTGCTCCAGCGACTCCAGGCCCTCCGTCGTCGAGCCGCCACAGCCGAGCAGCCATGCGCCGAGCAGGCCGCCCACCGCGACACCCGCCCAGTTCCGCTTCAGCCCGCTTCGCATGGTGCCGTCCTCAGGTGTCCGTTGAAGCCCGCGAAGATAGCAGGCCCCGGCCCTGGCCACGCATGAAGTGCCTGGGCGCGGCGGGCCTATATACCGGCGTCGCACAACGAGCGGTAAGGCAGACTATTTCCAGGAACGGCACACCGCGGCCTGACTCAGGGTCCGGGCCGCGCCTGTTCGAGCAGGCCCTCGCGCATCAGCGTGAAGACCGCCTGCCCACACCGGCCCCGCATGTCCGCCGTGGCACGCGCCACCCGAACGACATATCGCACACCGTCCAGGCTCACCTGGGCCGGCTGTCCCACCTCGGCCGTCACCGTGGTCCCCGGGCCTGGCGAACGCTTCGCGTGCGTCACGCGGAGCTGGACGTCCAGCACCTGCGGCCCCTCCGCCAGCGTGCAGCCCGCGTCCTCCCAGCGGAAGCGCAGCTCCGGAACGAGCCCCGCGGGAAGCAGCACGTCTCCCGCGAGGGTGGTGGGCGCACTGGGCACCGTGAGCAGCAGCAGCCGGCCCTCCGCGTCCCGCAGGGTGTCTCCCGACAACAGCACGGGAGGCGCACCCTCCTCCGTCGTAGGACAGGACGCGGGCTCGCGATGGCTCGTCCACTGAACGACCTGCCCCGTCAGGTCCGCCAGCACGTCCGGCACCTGGAGGCTGTAGCTCACGCCGCCGCGCACCGGCCCCGCCTCGTACTCCAGCACCGAGGCCCACCGGTCCTGGTGCCGGTACGCGCCGCGCAACTGCCGGGCGACGGTGAAGCGGCGCTCCAGTCGCGTGTCCGTGCGCTGCTGCACGGCGTCCTCGGGCGCTTCCTTGAACGCCACGTCCACCTGCGCCGCGCGCCAGACCTGGACACACGGGCGCTCGCGCTGGAGCGAGGCCAAGGCCTGCCCGGCGTCGGAGACCGGCGCGGAGCACTTCATCTGGCAGCCCATCAGGCCCGCGATGAGGAGCCCCGCGGCACCGTGCGCCCAGCTCGCCGGGGCACGACAGCGTCCCGGGCGCGAGCGCGGGCTCATGGGCACTCAGCGTAGAGCGTCGTGCCGTCGGTCGACACGAAGAAGTCCTGTCCCTCCACCTGCCCCCGCGCCCGCAGCCGCTCCCGCTTGCGGTCCACCGACAGGCGCCGCGACGCGACGGGTGGCTCCGAATGGGGCACGCGCGGCTGGAACCGCGCCGGCCCTCCCTTGTCGTCCGGAGCGTACTTCGCCAGCAGCGCGCGACTGGTGCCGTCGTCCGCGTCGCCGTCGTCCAGGAAGTCGAGCTCCACGGCGCCCCACTCGTTCACATCGCAGTCGCACGCGCCGCAGCCAGGGAAGCCGCACCCCAGGAAGCCGCTCCGGCAGGAGACGCACTTGCTCTTGGGGGACGCGCTACATGCCGCGCACGCATTGCTTCCAAACGAGTACGTGTGCGACCCCGGCGAGCCCACGCCGAGCATCTGGTAGCGGTAGTTCATCACGCTGGCGTGCACCACGCTGGTCTGCCCCGGCACGTCGTTGCCGTTGTGGTCCAGCGCCAGGTTGTGGCCCAGCTCGTGGATGAAGGTGCCGCGCTGCTCCTGGATGCTCGGGCTGCTCCAGCAGCCCAGGCTGAGGATGAGGTCATTGCCCAGCACCTCCGCCTTGCCGGAGGAACACGATGTGCTGCTGCCCTGCCGGTAGGCCCACACCGCGTAGTGGAAGTAGGGCCGCCGCTCCGGGTTCCCGGTGGAGAACCCGCCCTGCTTGAGCGCATAGAAGTCCACGCCGCCGCTGCACGCGCCGAAGCACACCACTTCATGCCAGGACAGCGCGCTGTCGATGAAGGCATGCAGCCGCACGCCCGCGTCCCGCGCGAACACCGCCGCCGCGTCCGCCACCAGCCCGGCATAGGGCCTTCGCGTGAGATAGGGATTGGTGGGGTGCTCCATCCAATCCACCTCCACGTAGAGGTCCTTCACCGTGGGGCTGCCCCATTCGGAGAAGGAGAAGCCGTCATTGCCGAACAGCTCCAGCGTGTCCGGTATCCCATCTCCGTCCGAGTCCTTCGAGTCCGGGTTCATCCCCACCAGCGGCTCCAGGGCATTGGAGATGCCGTCTTCGTCCTCGTCGTTGTCGCTGAAGATGGTGGACCACAGCGCGTCATCGTGGACGAAGCGGGCCGTGCCCGTGCTTCCGGGGAAGCGGCCCACCACCACGCGCTGGGCGCCCGCGTTCTGCGTGCTCGCCGCGACGACCAGCGGGTAGGCGCGGGGCCCGCTGTCATCGTCGTGTTGCAGGTACTCCGCGTTGGAGCGCAGCAGGAAGACCAGGTGGTCCCCCGCGCCCGGCGTCGTGGACGTGGCGCGGAAGGTGTCCTTCACGTTCCAGGCGAAGCCGAGCGGCACGCCGCCGAAGGGCTGGTTGCTCAGGAGGAGCGCGCCGTTGCGATACAGGCTGGCCGTCCCGCCGCGCCCGTCCGCGTAGGCGCGCACCCAGACGCGGTAGAGGCCGGCGTCCGGCGCGGTGAACGTCACGCAGGAACGCGCGGCGCCCGCGCAGTCGTCGCTCATGGCCACCTGACTCCAGACGCCGCCGCGGTCCCTGAGCACGTGAAGGACGGTGTCCGGCGCGGTGCCCGTCAACTCCCCTGTCTCGAAGGTGTACGTCTGCCCCGCGTCCAGCCACGTGCTCAACCAGATGAAGCTGCCCCAGTCGCGCGAGGCCACATAGTGCGGCCCGGCCAGCACCAGCGCGGGGGCCAGCAACACCAGTGCGAAGAGACTCCCTGGAAGCGCCTTCATCGCGTCTCCTCCGCGCGGAAGAAGGCTTCCTTGAAGGTGTCGTGCTGCCGCGACTGCTCCTCCGGCGGGAGCGACCGCCACTTCACCCGCTCCACGGTGAGCGCCTGCTGGTAGCGCGCGTCCACGTCTCGCGCGCGGGCGTCCGCGTCCGAGGGCTCCGGCGGCGTGGCCAGCTTCGCCACCAGGTTCAGCGCCGCCAGATAGCGCCGCTCCTTCTCGGCGCGCGCTTCGGGCGTGGCGTCCATGAAGGCCCGCTCCGTGCGCGTCACCAGCACCGCGAGGTCGTCCACCGGCTCCTCTCGGAGCAACGCCAGTTCGTCAGGTGTCAGCGGCACCAACGCGCGCGCCGCGAACCGCTCCCATTCCGGCGCGTCTTCGCGAAGGCGCGCCACCTGCACCGCGCGGCCAGTGTCATCCTTCGCGGGCTCGACGTGGAAGCGCGGCTCGGCGGCGACCTTGGGTGGCGATGCGGGCATTCGGGCGACTTCGGGCGGTGCTCCTTCCTTGCCGAGCGCCCACCGGGTGACCAGCAACGAAGCACCTGCTCCGACCAGCATGATGCCCAGCACCACCGCTGCGACTTCCCCGCGTGCGCGCATGCGTCGTCCCCCACTCGCTGGCGCGCAGCTCTAGCGCCATTTGCCGGGGACGGCAAACCCACCCCGCGGCAACCTGCGCGGGGGCATCCACGCCACGGGGAAGTGTCATGACATGGACGCCCGGGGGACGGGCGTCACGCCTGAGGCATGGGGCGGCCCGGGCCGTGGAACACCACGACGGGCGCGGGCAGCGTGAGCGATTCGTCCTCCGGCTTCGTGCCCGTGGCGCCCTTCGCGAGCGGGCGCCCACCGGCGAGCACCTCACGCGCCCGTGACACCAGCCACTGCGCCCCACGAAGCGCGTCACGCACCAGCAGCAGCGGCGCGTCGCGAGACAGCAGCGCGGGGGAGGTCGCCTTGCTCGTTGAATCAAGCTGTCCCACGCCCAGCTCGTAGACCAGCTTTCCACCGAGCGTCGCCGTGTAGAGCGCCAGCCCACAAGCGCCCAGCCCCAGCGCCACGGTGGCCGCGGTGGGCTCGCGCCGCAGCCGCCACACCGTCACGCCCAAGGCGCCGAGCAGCACGGTGGCGTTGCCCACGCCATGCAGGAACGTCATGTCCCGGGCACGCGGCGACTCCAGCCGGACCTCCTGGCTGGCCGCCAGCCCCGACACGCCCGCGAGCAGGCCGCCAATGGAGCCGGCCACCCAGATGCGACGTGCCACCTGGGCCCAGGCGCCGTCGCCTGTCGTCACCGAGATGAGGTCCGCCACCGCCGCCGTGGGAAGCAGGGCCAGTGGCATGTGCACCAGTGCCGGGTGCAGCTCGTGCAACAGCATCTCCTTCTTCATCGCGTGGCCTCCCGCCCTCGTCCTCCAAGGGTAGGCACCCCGAGGACCCATGGCAGGCACGGCTGCCTGCCCGCCCTCTCAGGCCAGGGAAAGCGTTCAGCAGGCGATTTCGAGCGAGAGGGCGTGCTCGGGCTGGGTGAGCACCTCGCAGCCGTCGGGGGTCACCAGGAGGGTGTGCTCGAACTGGGCGGACAGGGCGCCGTCCTCCGTCACCACCGTCCAGCCGTCGGCCAGGATGCGGATGTCCGGCCGGCCCAGGTTCACCATGGGCTCCACGGTGAAGACCATGCCCGAGCGCAGCTTGATGCCCGAGCCTCGCTTGCCCGTGTGGGAGATGGTGGGGGGCCCGTGCATCTGGTGGCCGATGCCATGCCCGCCGAACTCCTCCACCACGCTGCAGCCCTCCTTCTTCGCCAGCTCCTCGATGGCCGCGCCGATGTCGCCCAGCCGCGCGCCGTGGCGGACGACGGCGATGCCCGCGTCACGGCACCGGCGCGCCACGTCCACGATGCGACGGGCGTCGTCGGACACCTCACCAATGAGGAACGTCGCGGAGGTATCGCCGTGGAAGCCGTCCAGGAACGTCGTCACGTCCACGTTGATGATGTCCCCGCGGCCCAGCCGCTCGCCGGGGTTCGGGACGCCGTGACAGACGATGTGGTTGCGGCTGGTACAGACGGTGGCCGGGAAGCCCTTGTACCCCAGTTGGCTGGGCTTGCCTCCCCGGCGCGCCGTGTCCTCGCGAACCCACTGGTCGATGTCCGCCGTGGTGACACCGGGGGCCAGCTTGGAGGCGACGAAAGCCAGCGTACCGGCGGCGGCCTGACTCGCACGGCGCAGACGTTCGACGTCCGTGCCCTTGAACAAGGGAATGCTCATGGGCGCCAAGGTGCGGCGCCTGGGGGCCATGCGTCCAATGCTGTTTCGGTATGGCTGATGGCGGTAGAGTGGCGGACGTGAGCCTCACGCACATCCAGTCCTTCGTCGCCGTTGCCGAGGAGTGCAACGTGGGCCGAGCCGCGCGCCGCCTGCACCTGACGCAGCCGCCGCTCAGCCGTCACATCCAGGCGCTCGAGGACGAGCTCGGGGCGCGGCTCTTCGAGCGGACCCGGGGTGGCATGCGCCTGCTCCCCGCGGGCGAGGCCTTCCTGCAGCACGCGCGTCGCATCCTGGCGGAGGTGGACGCCGCCCTGCTCACCGTGCGGGACGTGGCGGGCAGCCGCGCCGGCGGATGACGCAGCCGAGGCCGGTGCGCGCCTCGGCGTGTTGAGCCTGGGGCGTGCGTTCAGCATCGGACGGACAGGCGCCTCCTTCCGCGGCGTCATCTGCCCGGCGGCCTGGAACCGGGGCGTCGGACTGCTAGAGCGGGCATCGATGCCCGCCCTCCTCGTGACTCATCGGAGTCCTCACGTGCGTCCCATCCGGGTGCTCGCGCCCCTGCTCTGGGCCCTCGCCTCCTCCACGGTGATGGCGGCGCCGAGCCCCGACGAGCAGGAGGTTCCCGACACGCGCCAGCAGCAGCCGTCAACGGATGCGCCCACGCGGGAGCGGACGGAGGACGCGGACACTGGCGCCGCGCGGACCGTCGTCACGGGCTCGCGGCGTCCCCGGCCTGCGCGGGACGTGCCCGCCACCACCACGGTCCTCCCCCGCCCGGAAATCGACCGGAGCCCCACGCTGACGCAGGACGCGCTGGTCCGCACCGTGCCCTCCGCCGCCACCTTCCGCCGCACGCCCAGCCTCGTCTCCGACCCGACGGCGCAGGGCCTCAACCTGCGCGGGCTCGCGCCGTCGGGCGTGGCGCGCAGCCTCGTGCTGCTCGACGGCATCCCCGTCAACGACCCGTTCGGCGGCTGGATTTTCTGGCGCTCGCTGCCACGGCTCGGGCTCGAGCGCATCGAGGTCGTCCCCAGCGGCGGCTCCGCCCTCTACGGCAGCGGCGCGCTCGGCGGCGTCGTGCAGCTCGTGTCACGCGACATCACCGGAGCGCAGCTCGACGCGGATGCCACCTATGGCAACGCACGGACGGGCCTGCTCGCGGCCCGCGGGGCGGAGGCGTGGGGCCCCATCCGCGCCTCGCTGGAGGCAGAGCTGCTCACCAGCGACGGCTACCCCATCGTCAGCCCCGCCCAGCGCGGCGCCATCGACGCGGACACGCCCAGCAGCCATGCCGTCATCAACGGACGCATCGAAGCGGATGCCACCGAGGCGCTCACCCTCTCCGCCCGCGCCAGCCTGTTCCGCGAGGACCAGAACGGCGGCACCCGGCTCACCACCGCGCGCGTGGAGCTGGCGCACTTCAGCGCGGGCGCACGGCTGCGCACCGCGCACGGCGGCACCCTCACGCTGGACCTCTTCGGCCGCGTGCAGCGCTTCGAACAGGACCGCGCACGCATCGCCCAGGACCGCGCCTCCGAGGCACGGGCCGCAAGCCAGGACGTGCCCGCCAACGACCAGGGCGCGTCCCTCGTCTGGACCGGCCCGTCCTGGACCGCCCTGGGCACGCACGTCCTCACCGCCGGCCTGGATGCGCGCCGCATGGCGGGCACGTCCCGGGAGCAAATCTTCCCTCCCGCGCCCTCCGAGACGTCCCTCCGCCTGCGCGACACCGGAGGCACCCAGGTGTCCGGCGGCGTCTTCATCGAGGACCTCTACACGCCCTCGCCCGCCGTGGAGCTCAGCGCCGCGCTCCGGATGGACGTGTGGCGCAACCAGGACGGTGCGCAGCGCCTGGAGCGCGCCAACGGCGCCGTGGACACCACGCGCTTCGACGACCGCACCGAGCAGCAGCTCAGCCCGCGCCTGGGCCTGCGAGTGCGTCCGCTGGAAGGGCTCACCCTCCGCGCCTCCGCCTACCGCGCCTTCCGCGCCCCCACGCTCAACGAGCTGTACCGCCCCTTCCAGGTGGGCACCCTCCTCACCGCCGCCAACGCCCACCTGGGCGCGGAGCGGCTGTGGGGCGCCGAGGCCGGCGTGGAAGCCGAGTCCTCCGCGCTGGGCCTCACCACGCGCGTGACGGGCTTCTGGAACGTGCTCGACGACCCCATCACCAACGTCACGCTGGAGCAGCCGCTACCGGATGGCTCCACGCGCCAGCGCCAGAATCTGGGACAGGCGCGGGTGCGCGGCGTGGAGGCCAGCGTGGACTGGAAGCTGGCACGTCAATGGACGGCGCTGCTCGCGTACACCTTCGTGGACCCCGTCGTGACGCGCTCGCCGGGACAGCCCGGGCTGGTGGGCAAGCAGCTCGCGCAGGACCCCAGGCACCGGGGCACCGCCATCGTCACCTTCCACGACCCCGACATCGTGACGGCCACGGTGCAGCTTCGCGTGACGGGCGCGCAGTTCGAGGACGACCTCAACGAGCGCCCCATGGGCGGCTACGCCGTGGTGGACGTGTCCGCCAGCCGCCACCTCTTCTGGAAGCTGCACGTCTTCGGCGCGGTGGAGAACCTCTTCGACCGCGAGTACCTCGCGGGCCGCGCCGGGGTGGACACGTTGGGCCCGCCCCTGCTGGCGCGCATCGGCCTGCGGCTGCGCGACGCGCCCTGAGGCTCAGCGGAGGGTGCGCACCGGCCGCACCGGTCCGTTGAACCAGCGGCTCAGCGACACCACGTCCTCCATGCGGCGCGCGGGCGGGAGGCTGTCGAGGAAGACGCGGCCATACGCCTTCGTCACGATGCGCCGGTCCAGCATCGCCACGATGCCCCGGTCCGACTGCGTGCGGATGAGCCGGCCGAAGCCCTGCCGCAGCGCCAGCGCCGCATGCGGGAGCTGATACAGCTCGAAGGGCTCCTCGCCCCGCTGCTGGAGCTGCTTGATGCGCGCGGCCACCAGCGGGTCTCCCGGCGACGCGAACGGCAGCCGGTCGATGATGACCAGGCTCAGCGCGTCGCCCGGCACGTCAACGCCCTCCCAGAAGCTGTGCGCCGCGAAGAGGACGCTCGGCGTCTCGCGGAAGGCCTCCAGCAGCTGCTGCTTGGGGCGCTCGCCTTGCAGCAGCGCCTGGTAGGGCAGCCGGGGCGCCACCAGCTCGTAGGCCCGCACCATGTTGCGCAGGGACGTGAAGAGCACGAAGGCGCGCCCCCCCGTCACCTCGCAGAGCCGCTCAATCTCCTCCGCCGCCTCCTCGATGAAGCCCGGCGCGGTCGGGTCCGGCAGGTGCGTGGGCAGGTACAGCGCCGCCTGCGACGGGAAGTCGAAGGGGCTGGGCACCGCCAGCGTCCGCACGCGCGTCACCGGCTGGCCGTCCTCGCCGTACAGGCCCATGCGGTTGGCGAAGAAGTCGAAGCGGCTGTCGGCCGCCAGCGTCGCGGACGTGTACACCACCGTGTCCAGCGCTCCGTACATCCGCTCGCGCAGCTCCTTCGCCACGTCGATGGGACTGGCGCGCAGGAAGAGGCCCTTGCCCCGCTGCTCCGCCCAGTAGACGTGGTCCGCGGACTCGGCCTTCTCCAGGAAGGAGAGCTGCTCCTCCAGCTCGTCCGCGCGGCGGGTGAGGGCGGCCAGCTCCGGCTCGCGCTCGCCCACCGTGAAGGCGGACAACGCGGCCAGCGCGTCCCGCACGCCCTCCAGCGGCGTGGACAGCTTCGCCATCACCTCCGAGCGCAGCGCCACGGAGGCCTCGTGGCCGGACAGCCCCAGCGCCCGGGGCGCCTGCGCGAAGAGCGCGTCCGCTCCCGCGCGAAGCCGGGCCGCCAGCGCGCGCAGCATGGCGTGGCGGGCGTCGTCCTCCTTCAGCGACGCCACCGCGTCCCGCGCCAGCTCCTCCAGCCGGTAGTTGGACACGCTGCAACCGAAGTGGCCGCTGGCCGCGTCCTCCAGCGCGTGGGCCTCGTCGAAGATGACGGCCTCGTACCAGGGCAGCACGCCCTCGGTGCGCTTGCCGGAGCTGCGCAGCGCCAGGTCCGCGAAGAAGAGGTGGTGGTTGACCACCAGCAGGTCCGCCTGCTCCGCGCGCTTGCGCATGCGCGTGACGAAGCACGTCTCGTACTGCGGACATTTGGTGCCCACGCACGTCTCGGAGGTGGTGGACAGGCGCGACCAGGCGCTGAAGGACTCGGGCAGGTCCAGCTCGCTGCGGTCGCCGGTGTCCGTCGCCTCCGCCCACGCCTTCAGCTTGGGCCAGTAGCGCGACTCCTCGCGCGAGCCGAACTGCGGCTCCTTGGAGAAGGCGTCATAGCGGTGCAGGCACAGGTAGTTGCTCCGGCCCTTGAGGTACGCGGCCTCGAAGCGCAGGCCCATCTTCTCCCGCATCAGCGGCAGGTCCTTGAAGAAGATCTGGTCCTGCAACGTCTTCGTGGCCGTGGACACGACCACCCGGCGCCCCGACAGCAGCGCGGGCACCAGGTAGGCGAGCGTCTTGCCCGTGCCGGTCCCCGCCTCGGCCAGCAGGTAGCTGCGCTCGGCGAAGGCCCGCTCCACGGCGCGCGCCATCTGAAGCTGCTCCGGGCGGTGCTCGTACGCGGGCAGCGCGACCTCGAGCGCGCCTCCCGGACCGAGCAGGCTGTCGACGGACGGAGGGGTGGAGACGGAGAGCGACATCGGCACCGAGGGGGAGGCGGGAAGCGGCCGGACAAAATAGCAGCGACCGCCGCTTCAAGCGCGTTTCCGGCCGCGTTCGCGCCGCCGGGCCCGGGTGGCTGCCTGCCCCTTGGCCAACAAGTCGCACCGCCCTCGGCGGCACGGCACCCGGACAGCCCGGCGCTCAGTACCCCGCGCTCAACGTGCGCAGGTGCTGGAAGACGAGCACCGCCAGCACCAGCACCACGATGAAGCCCACCCCCACCGCCACCGTCTTCAAGCGGTGGAGGACGTTGGGGGTTCCGACCGGCTCCATCGATGACGGCACCACCAGGGTGGCCCGGCGCACCACCTCATCACGGCCCCGCCGGGCGACGGCGTCGTCCGGCACATGCGCCAGGCGAATCCGGTACAGCCGCCCCACCATGGCCAGCTCGCCCCGCCCCACCGCCAACGTCATCAGGCGGTCATGGGCGTCCCAGTCCTCCCAGCGCGCCGCCAGGGTCCGCCACGCTTCCGCCAGCACGTCCGACAGGGGCTGCTCCTCGGGCTGGTAGTTGACGTAGACAAGCCCGCACTGCGGGCAGGACAGGGCCTCCTCGCGCCGAGGCGCCACGCACTTGGGACAGACGCCTGGGGGTGGTTCAAAGAGCGCGTCGTCCGTCAGCGGCGCCGCCACCGGCCCCGGCTCCGAACGCACCACCCGCAGGGCCGGCGTCACCGGCGCGGCGGCGCTCCAGCTCTCGGAGGGTGGAACCACGGGAACCGACGGCACCGGAACCGACGGCACCGGCGCCGACCCCGCGGCGGGAGCAGCCCGCACCTCCGTTCGCGGCGCGGTGGTGGCAGGCGGGCCCACGCGGCTGTCCGCGCCGCAGCGGCCACACGTCACCACGAGCCCACCGGCCTCTGTCCGGTAGGCCTCCAGCGGCACGAGCCGCTCGCACGCGTCACACTGGAACTTCATGTCATCACCTGGCGCAGGGGAATGGGCATGGCGCAGCCGATGAGTGCCAGCAGGCACAGCGCGCAGATCCACTTCCGCAGCGGACTGAGCGGTGCTTGGGGTTCCACCACCTCCGGATGGCCGAAGCCTACCAGCTTGCTCGTCACCAGCAGCCATAAGCCCCAGGACGCGGTGACGAAAAGGGTGAGGATCAACAACACCAACGCCACCGCGCGGCCCACCCAGTGCGCGCGCCGCCCCCACAGCGCATAGGCCAGGTGCCCGCCGTCGAGCTGCCCCACGGGCATCAGGTTCAGCAGCGTGACGAGCAGCCCGAACCAGCCGGCGATGACCACCGGATGGACCAGCACGTCCTTGCCCTCCGGCAGCGGCCCCAGGGCCAGGCGCGTCAGGCCCTGCATCAACAGGCTGTCGCCGAAGAGCGTCTGCACGCCGTTGAAGGGCGGCTCTGGCGCGGGCGGCGCGTTGGTGACGCGGTCCATCACCCAGGTGAAGACGTCCCGGCCAATGGCCCACAGCGAGCCGTCTGCCGGGAAGGTGGTGGCCGGGAGGTCCGGCGCATCCACCACGGTGGAGTGAGCCAGCCCCCAGAAGAGGATGGGCAGGGCCACCACCAGCCCCGCGAGCGGTCCCGCCGCGCCAATGTCCACCAGGGCGTTGCGGCTCGGGATGCGGTCGCGGATGCGGATGACGGCGCCCAGCGTGCCCACGCCGAGCACCGGCAGCGGGATGAAATATGGCAGGGAGGTCTCCACCCGGTGCCAGCGCGCCAACACGTAGTGCCCCATCTCGTGGGTCCCCAGGATGGCCAGCAGCGACAGGCTGAAGGCCAGCGCGCGGAAGGCCGCTTCGGGGGACACCTCTCCCAACGAATAGGGCCGCTGGAAGTGGAAGTAGAGCAGGTACGACGTGAAGGTGGTCCCCACCGTCAGCACCAGGAGCAACAGGTGCACCCAGTAGCGCGGCGCGGGGCGGGCAGCGGAGACGGTGTCCATGAAGGGAGCCTCGAGGTTGGCTAGCAAGGGGAGATGTGCATTGCAACGCGCTGCCGCCCAACCGCACTGACACCGAGTGTCTCGGACGGACCTTGACATGGAGTCGACATCTGCTACGACCCCGCCCGCTTGAAGGTCTCAAGACAACGGCCGGACGCTCTCCAAGGCGCCCGGCCGCCACACAAGCGTCCAATTCAAGAGGGGAAAGACCATGAAGAAGCTCGTCCTGTCCGCCGTTGCCGCCAGCAGCATGGTTGCCTGCACCAGCGTTGAGAGCGCCGTTGTCTCCGGCACGGAGATCGCCTCCAACGGTGAGGCCGTCGCCGTCGTTCAGGCCAACGCGCTGGGCCTGACCGCCATCTTCCACATCGTCGACATCGTCCAGAGCGACCTCGACACCGTCATCAACAAGCTGCTCATCGCCGAGGCCAAGGCCATGGGCGCCTCCAAGGTGGAGCTGCTGACCGCGGGCACCACGCCCCGCCACGGCATCTACGCGCTGACGGGCACCATCATCGGCGTGACCAGCTCCGGCGCCGTGGGCGTGGCGGTCAAGTAGTCCACACCGCGCAAGCCGCGCGGTTGATGCGGAAGGCCCCCTGGCGACAGGCGGGCCTTCTTGCTTTTGTGCCCTCCCATGCGTGAACGCCTCCTCCTGCTCTGTGCCCTGACGGCCCTCACCGGCTGCCCCAAGAAGGGCGGCGATGACGCGGCCACGCTGCTGCCCGAAGTGAAAGCCGGGCTGGCCGCCCGCGAGGCGAAGCTGAAGAGCTACCGCATCGCCGGCGCCGTCCAGGACGCGGGGCGGGAGCCGGTGACGTTCACCTTCGAATACCGCGCGCCGCGGCGCCTGCGGGGCACGCTGGGCCCGCCCGCCTCGCGCACCTTCGCGTGGGACGGCACGCACTTCTTCCAGCAGCTCGACGGGGAGAAGCGCTTCAGCACCTTCACCTCGGAGCTGCCGCCCGCGAAGCTCGCCGGCTTCCTGTCGGAGACGTTCCACCCCTTCATGCCCGAAGGCTTCCGCACGCCGCTCCTGCTGAGCCACGCGACGGTCCGCCGCGCCACGCACCCGCTGGCGCCGCAGGCGGTGGAGCTGGTGCAGAAGCTGGAGGGTGAGGCCGCGGGCCTGGAGATGGTCTACGTGCTGCGCTGGCCCCAGCTGGACTTCCTGGGCCGGCGCACCGGCGCACCGGACGGCGCGGCGGCCGAGGAGCGCGTGGAGGAGGAGCACTGCGACGCGGCCCTGGCGCTGTGCGTGCCCAAGCGCCTTGGCCGGTGGCAGGGAGGCAAGCGCGTGGGCGAGACGGTGCTCACGCGCGTGGAGCTGAACGCGGCCCTGCCCAACGACGGCTTCACCCTCACCGCCCCCGAAGGCTACGACGTACAGACGCGGACACTGGTGGAGTCCGCCCC
>NZ_JAAIYB010000859.1 GCF_010894475.1 Myxococcus vastator | reverse complement strand
GGCACGGGGCGTGAGTGTGCGCCGCTCCCATGCCCGGAGCGAATTTTCGGCGGGCCCGGCCCAGGTGGGCGCGGGCTGGGGACTACTTCTTGTCGCCCGAGGCCGCCGGCGCGGGGGCCGGAGCGGGCGTGCTGGGCGCGCTGCTGGCCGGCGTGGACGCGCTCGACGTGGAGGACGAGGCGCTGCTGCTCGACGTGGAGCCGCCGCCGTCCTTCTTGGTGGAGCTGTACAGGTCGGAGTACCAACCCCCGCCCTTGAGGACGAAGCTCGAGCGGCTGACGACCTTGGTCATCGACCCCTCGGCGCCGCACGCACTGCACGTGGCAGGGGCGGGGTCGGAGATCTTCTGCAGCACGTCGATCATCTTTCCACAGCTCTGGCAGGAGTACTCGTAGATGGGCATGGTTCTCAGTGCCTCGTCAGGGTGTTGATTCAGCGGGAGCCGGCCAGCAGCTGCTTGCGCAGTCCGTCCGCCAGTCCCAAGCGCTCCAGGGCGCGGAAGACGAGCTCGGCCGGGGCGCCGTGCTTGCGGGCGACGGCATCCGCCAGCTCGTGCAGGTCTCTGGCATCTTGCAGGACGTCACCGACCAGCCGCTCCAGCTCCTTGCGGAGCATGTCGGCGAACTTCCGCTGGATGCCCAGGTCGGCCAGGTACTTCTCGCGCCCGAGCAGATCCAGCCGGTGCGTCAGGTGGGGCGCGGCCAGGGCCTCGCGGCGGAAGCGCTCGCGCAGGGCCTCCACTTCCTCCGTCAGCGACAGCACGGAGACCAGCCGCTGCAGCTCCGACGGGCTCAGGCCCAGGGCCCAGGCCACGCGGCCGGCGGCGCCCCGCTGGCCGGTGAAGCCGTCCAGCACCTGGCGGCGCTCCTTCTCCACCATCGCGTCCATCAGCGCGTGGTCCCGGAGCACGTTCTCCAGATCCATCTGCGTCAGCTCGCCCCGCGCGCCGTTGAAGCGCTGGGACAGGGCCTTCAGCAGCGCGAAGCGGTGGTCGGCGGCCTCCAGGGCGGCCTCGACAATGGGCTTGCCCGTCAGGCGCGTCAGCTCCAGGAAGGACGCGCGCGGCGCCTCCACGCGGGTGAAGCGGCCCCGGGGGCGCGGCAGGTCCCTGCGCGAGAGGGCGGGCTCCTCGGCGAAGTCGGCGGGCGAACCCAGGGTGTCCTCCGAGGGGGCGCGCTTGCGCGGGGCGATGCGCTCCTTGACGGTGGCCTCCAGGTCCTCCTTCGAGGCCTTGCCACCCTTCCTCCCGGCGGACGCC
>NZ_JAAIYB010000858.1 GCF_010894475.1 Myxococcus vastator | reverse complement strand
CTGAGCGATCCCCGCATTTGAGCGAGCGGCTCGCCAGGCGCCTACCTGACAGCTCCGTGCGAAGCAGAGTGGTGGGGTACAGGAGGAGAGGCCATGCTGGTACGCAAGGTGGCCATCAACGAAGAGCAGGTGCGGGCGTTCCTGGAGAACTTGTTCGAGGAGGACCTGCACGCCAAGCGGGTGCTGTCGCTGTCGCATGCGACGTTGGGCGTGGTGCACGCCGCGTCCTTGTCGGTGCACGCCATTGGCCAGGCGCTGGCATGGGCCCGAGGCGGCGTGCAGAAGCACGGCATCAAACAGGTGGACCGGCTGCTGTCCAATGAAGCGGTGGACGTGTGGCAGCTGGCGGCCTCGTGGGTGCCGTACGTGCTGGCCGAGCGCAGCGAGGCGGTGGTGGCGCTGGACTGGACGGACTTCGAGGCCGATGACCACACCACGCTGGTGGCCAGCCTCGTCACCTCGCACGGGCGCACCACGCCCCTGCTGTGGCTGACGCTTCAGAAGAGCGCTCTGGCGGGGAACCGGGCTCACGCGGAGGATGAGCTGCTGCTGCGGTTGAAGGAGTGCGTGCCCGAAAGGGTGAAGGTGACGATACTGGCGGACCGGGGCTTTGCGGACCAGCGGCTGTATGCCTGGTTGGCACAGGCGGGCTTCGAGTACGTGGTGCGCTTCCGCAAGGACGTGCGGGTGGAGGTGGAAGGGGGCCACCAGCGTCCGGCGGCCGAGTGGATTCCTGCCAGCGGCCACGCCAAGAAACTGACGGACGTGCTCGTCACGGCGGGCCGGACATCGGTGCCCGCGGTGGTGCTGGTGCACCAGAAGGGCATGAAGGAGCCTTGGTGTCTGGCCACCAGTCTGGAAAGCGCCAGCGCGCGCCAGGTGGTGGACCTCTACTCTCAGCGCTTCTCGTGCGAGGAGACGTTCCGTGACGTCAAGGACTTGAGATTCGGGATGGGGCTGTCCACGGTGCGCGTGAAGAGTCCCGAGCGCAGGGACAGGTTGCTGCTGGTGAGCGCCCTGGCCCAGGTGCTGCTGACGCTGCTGGGTGCCGCCGGGGAGAGTCTCGGTATGGAAAAGGGCTTGAAGGCCAACACTGTCAAGACGCGCACCTACTCGCTCTTCCGTCAGGGCTGCATGTATTACCAAGCCATTCCCATGATGAAGGAGGAGCGCCTACGTCCTCTCGTCGAGCGCTTCGCCGAACTCCTTCACGGCCATCGGGTTTTCCAAGAAACGCTCGGCTTCATATGAGGGGATGGCTCAGG
>NZ_JAAIYB010000857.1 GCF_010894475.1 Myxococcus vastator | reverse complement strand
CCCCCAGGCCGCCCCGACTCACCCATTCGCGCTCAGCCTCCGTTCGCTGCCGCCGTGGGGTCCACCAGGGGTTCAGGCATGACCCAGAGCGCCGTGGGCTGAAGATAGGCCGCGTCGAACGCGAAGAGAATGCCCGTCCAGCGGTCCCAGAAGTGGGCCCAGTTGTACTCAGTGGGCGGCGAGGTGAGCGGGTTGCCGTCGCGGTCCGGCTGGCTGTAGGCGAAGTCCGCGTACGTCCACGTCATCGTCCCGAAGTCCGTGGACAGCAGCGGGGTGATGGCGCGCAGCAGCTCGACGCGCGACACCTCGTCTGGCCGCTGGACGGCGGGGGAGAAGACAGGCTGGGCCATGTCGTACTGCTCGCGCCAGGCGATGTAGTTGTTGCCCATGGCAATCAGCGCGTCGCGCGCGGCCGGCGTGGGCGCCAGGCGGGCCTCTTCGTACAGTGCGAAGGCCGCCACCAGCAGGCTCTTCCAGTGCATGCCGGGGAAGAGGGTGTCGAACTCGAACGGGCGCGGCGTGTCGAAGGCGTGCGCGAGCGCGTAGTCATAGGCCTGAAGGGACTGGGCGGGCACCGCGTCCACCAGCGTGAACTCCGTCAGCACGCGCTCGGGCGTCACCACGCCGGCCCCCGCGCGCCAGTCCAGATAGATGCGCCCCGAGCCGCCGATGTCCGTGAAGATGGCGAGGTTGCTCTCGTTGAGCGTGCGCTCCAGCGTGTCCACGATGCGCTCCGCCTTGTCGAGCGGGAGCACGCCGGGTGCGCTCGCGTAGAGCGCGACGAAGCGCGACGTGGTGGTGAAGAGCGTGCGCGGGTCCAGCAGGGCGGCGCCGTTCAGCGCCGTGGTGAGCGAGGCGAGGGACGCCGCCACGTCGAAGGGCAGGCCCGACAGCACCAGCTGCAGGCCCAGCTGCTCGACGGACAGATGCAGGGTGCCCGTGAGGCCCACGCGCCCCAGCGCCTGCTGAAGCGACAGGGAGGGCTGGCCGCGGGCCGCGCGGATGATGCTCCGGGCCAGTGACGCGCCCAGGAGGCCTTCGCCGCCGGTGCGCGAGGCATGCGGCGCGAAGACGAACCAGTTGGGCCGCACGGCGCTGGTGCCACCCGGGGTGAGGGTGGGGTCCAGCAGCCCGCCGACTTCATAGGCCAGCGCGATGTAGCCCGCGGTGATGCGGTTGTTGTCCTCCAGCGGCGTGGTCTGGGCGTGGGACGTCGAGGCCAGCAGCACGCTCGCGACGAGCAGCGCGCGGGGCAGGGCCTGTCTCTTA
>NZ_JAAIYB010000856.1 GCF_010894475.1 Myxococcus vastator | reverse complement strand
ACCACGTACAGCCCCACGAGGACCAGCAGCGCCAGCCCCAGCGTGCTCCAGGCCCCCAGCCGCGCCTCCACGGCCTCCGCCCAGGGCCCCCGGGCCAGGCTCCGCGTCTTCGCGAAGCGCACGCGCCCCTGAACCCGGGGGCGCGCCAGCGAGCGCCTTCGCCCCACGTCCCGCAGCCACGCGCCCGCGCGGAGCAGCACCAGCGCCACGTCATCCACGCCGTTGAAGGCCACCACGGCGCAGAAGCCCAACGCGACGACGCGGGCCACCCGGGCCTGCCAGAGATAGACGAGCCCATCCCGTGCCTGCCGGAACAACGACACAGGCGGCGCGGCGCCGTCATGCGCGGGCGGCACGGACGGCAGCGCCACCAGCAAGCCCGCTGACAGGAAGAAGGACGCCGCGTCGACCAGCAGCACGCCCTGGAGCCCCACCAGCGGAAACATCGCCGCCGCGAGCAGTGGCCCCAGCGCCTCGCCGGCCTGCGTCCCGAAGCCCACGCTGGCGTTGGCGGACTCCAGGTCCTCGCTCCGCACCAAGGCGGGAACCACCGCCCGGGAGGCGGGCTGGAACACCTGTCCGGCAATCGCCCGCGCGGCGACCAGGGCCAGCAGCACCGGCAGCGGCGGCATCGTGAGCGCGATGAGCGCCAGGAGCGCCCCTTGGAGCAGCTCGCAGGCAATCATCACCCGCTTGAGGTCGAACCGGTCGCTGATGGCCCCGGTGAGCGGCCCCAGCAAGGCGGGCGCGAAGTCCCCCACGAGCAGCAACAGGGACACGGCCAGCGCCTGTCCCGTCTGCTCCGCGACGTACAGCATGAGCGCCACCAGGCTGAGCGCATCCCCCGTGAAGGAGATGACTCGCGCGCCCCACAGGGCCCGGAACGCCGGGTGGTGACGCAGCAACGGAAGGGCACCCGTCCCGCGCCCGCTGGTGTTTGAATCACTCGCAGGAACCGACATGTGCCGCGCGTCTCCACCTTCGGGAATCAGGCCCGGCACCGTAGAGGAGACGCGTGGCGGGCTTCAATTCCCCAGCCACGGACAGGCGGGCACCTGGACCGGTCCGCCCAACGCCGGCACCCCACGATATACAGGTGGGCTCCCGCCGTTCCTCCCGGGCAAACGCGCGCCCCGCACCCCGGAAGAGAGCACCGGCATGACGATGCCCCAGTCCGAAACGACGAAGCCTGGAACGCCTCCCACGCCCACGCTCGCAACGTGGCTGCTCGCGGCGGCCTGTGCCTTCCACACGGCCTGTGGGGACGACC
>NZ_JAAIYB010000855.1 GCF_010894475.1 Myxococcus vastator | reverse complement strand
GGCGGCGCGTTCACCTCCTGCAGCAGCAGGGTGACGGCCGTCGTCTGCCCGGCTTGGATGGTGACGTTGGCTATCTCGCCGGTGTAGCGCACGGCGTTGGAGGCGTCGAAGGCCTTCGCGCTGAAGGTGCGGCTGCTGCCGGCGGGCAACTGGCCCAGCACCCCACTCCACTGCCCGCCTGTCTTCACCAGTGCGTCCGTGCGCGTCGTCATGCCAGGGCCCGAGATGGTGAGCTCCACGCGGGTGACGTCGCTGGCGCTCAGCGCCTGGGGCAGCGTCACCACGGCCTGGGCGCTGCCCTCTTGCGCTGGCTGGGCGCCTCCGCAACCTGTCAGGGCCAGCACCAGTCCCAGGGCCACTACCGGGCACGCGGCTCCCACCTCAATCTGCGACTGTAGGATTAGCCCCGGCTCCGCCCCCGCGGCATGTCGCCGACACGTCGGCGCGTCGCCGACACGTCGCCGACACGTCGCCGACATGCCGCCGACACACCCGCCGCGCCGGGAAGAGCGGCACGTCGCTTGCTCAAGCTTGAGTGCGCCTCAATCGAGGGGCCCTCACCTGCGAGAACAATATGGGCAGCAACTCCAACCTCCCCAACGCCAAGAAGCTCGTGCAGCAGCAACTCCAGACCGCCCTGGAGAACGCGGGGCTGAAGAAGGTCGACGTCGATCTGGACAACAGCTCGTTCCAACTCCTGACGATTGACTACGCCACCCTGCAGCCCAAGGGGACCAGGCCGGACGTGCTGCAGTCCTCCACGTACGAGAACTCGCTGAACACCACGACCAGCGAGAAGTTCACGGTGGACAAGACCACCGCCGACACCATCGGCTGGACCGTCACTGCCGGGCTCGAGCTGGACGAGGAGTTCAACGTCGGCCTTCCGTTCTTCGGAGGCAGCAAGACGACGGTGAAGCTCAACTTCGGCGTGAGCACCACCCAGACGAGGAACATCGCCCATCAGTGGAACTACTCGACCACCGTCCCGGTGGAGGGGCACTCCACGGTCATCGTCACCTTCGAGGTGGACGAGGACCAGGTGGACACCACCTTCACCGCGACGTTCCTCGCCAGCGCGGACCTGAAGGTCACCTACAAGGACCAGAAGGGGCATGACCAGAAGTTCAAGGGCACCATCGCCCAGCTGATCGAAGGGACGCAGGTCAGCGGGGTCACCCTGCCGCAGAGCACCTTCCAGGTGCAGGCCAAGGGCACCTTCTCCGGTACCGAGGCCCAGAACTTCCACGTGTCCGCCAAGAACTTCGGCGGCGCGCCCCGGCA
>NZ_JAAIYB010000854.1 GCF_010894475.1 Myxococcus vastator | reverse complement strand
CAACCACACCGCACGTCCCAGCCCGCGCCGCACGTCCTCCGCCAGCCCCACCAGTCGCTTCAGCACCGCGACGCGGCCCACCAGCGGCGGGTGGCACAACCCAGGCGCCCACCGGCGGACCGGCGCGTCCCGGGGTCCCCCCGCCGCGCTCCGAGGACACGCCAGTACACCTCCCAGGAAACGCGCCCCACACGCAACGCACGAGCCCGAAGCCGGGTTCATGGCCACCTCCCTGAAGGATGACGCTGTGTGAGTCGAGCGCCGGTCCTTCGCGTCGCCGGTACGACCCGGGGTGTTGTAGCGCCTGCACGCACCTCGCGCCTCCGGTCGCCAGGGGTGTGGGACTGTTCGCTCCCCACCGCACACCCCCGACCCGCGTCGCAGTGCACTCCGGCGCCCACCCAGGCGCGCAGTGCATGGAAAGCCTCACGCCCAGCGCGCCTCCAGCGCCCGCGTCGCACAATGACAAACAATTCCAATCAGGCCAGATGAAACAGCAACAAGGTACGCCCCGCGCGGCGCCTGGCGAGCAGGCGAGCTCGAAATCACGTGTTGAATACGAAATACTTTTGGCGGATGCTCGTTGAGAGCACGACACGGCAATCACCCGCCGTGACCTTGGAGAAGCCCGCCTAGCAAAGCCAAACACCACCCGCCCGTCCCCCCACGGCGCGGAGTCACCACCTGTCTGTCTTTAGTTCCCAGAGAGCCCCCCATGAAGAAGACCCTCCTGCTGGTTGGAACGCTGCTCGGTATGAGCGGCACGGGCTGTGGCGCCCCGGAAGATGTCTCCCCCGAATCCGGCGCGTCCCCCATTGAATTCGATGCCCCCGACAACCAGACGGTCAGCGCCGCGGCGCTGACGACGACGGGCTGCACCCAGCTGACGGCCCGGTCGGTGATTTCCAATGGCCATGACGGAAACGTTCCGGCCAATACCATGGATTCCAACCTGGGCACCCGGTGGAGCCGCCTCGGCAAGGGCTCCTGGATTGACTACGATTTGGGCTCCATCCAAAAGGTCGCCGGCGTCTCCGTCGCGTGGCATCAGGGCAACCTCCGCGCGAATGACTTCTTCGTCTCGGTCTCACCGGATGGCTATACCTATACACAGGTCTATTCGGGCAAGAGCAGCGGCAAGACGGCCGCCGCGGAGACGTACAGCTTCCCCACCATCAACACGCGGCGCGTCCGCGTCACGTTCCAGGGCAACAGCCTGAATGAGTGGGCCAGCATCGCCGAGGCGCGTGCCTGCTCGTCCACGTCGTCGACGGTGCCTCCCACGGAC
>NZ_JAAIYB010000853.1 GCF_010894475.1 Myxococcus vastator | reverse complement strand
GCCTGAAACGGGCTACCCACCCCGCGGCTCAGGGTCGGTGCGGACCTGGACGGGGGGGTGAACTATTTCGCGGCGACCGTACACGTGGCGCTGCTGCGCCTCGCACGCCTGGACGAGGCGAGGCGCGGCAGGCCCTCAATGCTCACGGTGCGTCAGTTTCGCGACGGGTAGATGCCTTCCAGCGCGATGATGAAGTTGATGCACAAGAAGGGCGACATGTTGTTGTGCGGCTGGCTTCCGCCCGCGACGCCGATGGCGGCGGGGTTCATCGTCCCGTCGATGGGCGCGGCCCGGTAGTTGAGCACGGTTGCGGTGGAGTCCGCCGCGAGCACGGTGCCAATGGGCGTTTCCGTATCGCCGGCCTGGCTGCTCACATTCAGGCTGTGAGTGTGCGCCGGCATCTGCGTTGAAATCAGCGTGACGGTTTCAGTTCCGCCTTGTTCGCCCAGCGCGCGGGGGGACAGACCGGGGCCTTGACCCGGCTGCATGGGGTAGCGGCCACGCAGGTCCGGCAGGGCGAACGTCGTCTGCCCGTTGCCTCCATAGGTGGTGCCCAGAATGGAGAAGAGCGCCGTGTTCTGGGCGATAGCGAGAATCTGCCCCTGGCAGAATGCCCAGCCCCGCGGAGCGAAGTTGCCTGCGAACATCATGACCTGACCGATGAAGGGCTCTGACACGTGCGTCTACCTTTCGAGAAGAATGCGCAGCTTCCCAGAGCAAAGGTCCGGCCAGCGCTTGAATCGCGCGTGTTTCATGTGGGTGTGACGGCGGCATGCAGTGAAACGTGAGGCGCGGTGCCTCTTTGTCTCGCTGTGTCACGCGCGCTCGTGCGTCCGGTGCAGACGCGGATGCGTCCGGCGCAGACGCTAGCGGGCCCGCGTGCCGGTGAAACGCGGGTGCGTCCGACCCGGACGCTGGGGCAATGTTTCGCGGGCTCTCCCCCAGGAGAGAATCTGCCCGGTTACCGCCAAACCTCTTGGGTCGCCTCGGTCTTCTTGGCGTGGCGTGAGGCTTGCTCAGAGGCCCGCGGGATGACGTTTCACGACGAGGAGACCGGCAGATGACGCAAGAGAACTGGCGACGCCCCCTGTATCAGAAGTGGTTTCAGGCGCTGCCGCTGACGGCACTGCTGGTGCTGTCGGCGTGTGAGGAAGGCACGCCGGGACCGCAGGGGCCGCAAGGTCCTGCGGGTCCCGCGGGCGCTGAAGGACCTCCAGGATCGCCGGGAGCTGAGGGGCCCGCCGGCCCTCAGGGCGAGCCGGGTGCGCCTGGCGCGGATGGGCCTCAGG
>NZ_JAAIYB010000852.1 GCF_010894475.1 Myxococcus vastator | reverse complement strand
GTCCCCTTCGCAACGTCATGCAAATGGACCGATTTAAAAACGCTCCACAAGGCAAATCTCCTAACAATGAGCGGAGACGCCCTTGGCAGACTCGTAAAAGATTCACCCCTACAGATTCTCGTGCTGAATGGCAGCGCAGTCATTTCTCAATTCCAGAAGATCTGCGACTCGAACTTTGAGTCAAAGCGCAAGAGCGGATGGCAACTACCTCGACCGAGTGGGACAGGGGTCACAGGATATGCCTACCGAGGAGAAATCAGCGCTCTCGCAGGGGTTCAACTCAATCGAAACATCACCGTACTGGGATTCAACCACAACATCCAAAGCAGCTTCGGAGTAACACGCGACGTAAAGCTCTCCATCCGAAACTGGATATCTAGAAGAGTACAAGAGGTGCTTTCGTGAGTCTCGTCAATCCACAACTCCGCCAAGCAATTCGCGAATGCATGGGCGGTTATCGCTCATCAGTGAGACCGCGTGGCATTCACGCCGACGCCCACTTTGAAACTCTGCTGCATCAACTATTCGACAGTGCTCGCAGCGTCGAATATTTCATCAAACTGCGAGAACGCGACATAAGCGCCAAGCGTAGCGATCCCAATTCAAATGAATTCGATCCAATCAGATCGGCAACAGCGTATCTGCACGCAGGTGATGTGGATGAGGCTGCCTGGCTAATATTCCTCTCGATTCATTTCGGCATCCATCGCCGTACCAGGTGGCAGTTAGTTCGAGAGACATATGGCGCTCTCGGGAGCGGACGCACCTGGGACTGGAAGACCGCCCGCACCAATCCCGAGCAATTACTGCATTGGCTCTCCAAGAACCACAAGAATCTGAGCGGCCAATTTGGCAACCACCGCAAATATGTAAGCCTTAAGCCCAAAGTACGAGGGGGGACAGGCGAGGCCTTCAAAAGCTACTTGCAGTGGATTCAAAAATACTCTTCCCACACTCAGATGCTTGCATCATTCAAGCAACGAGTCGGTGCGGAGCGTGGCGACCTCTTCAATGCGATATACAACGAAATGCGAAAGTCGGTGAGGTCTTTTGGCAGGACTGGCTGTTTTGACTATCTCTGTGCTCTTGGGAAGTTGGACGCATTCCCGGTAGAGCCCAGTTCACCCTACATTCCAGGCTCTACGGGGCCGCGCATTGGCGCAGAACTATTGTTGGCTGGCACCCGGACCAAGAAACTCCGTCCTCAATACCTCGACCAGCAGATGCAGGAGCTTGGGAATAGACTCGCCGACTGTGGAGTCCGTTTTGCGATGCAGGTGCTTGAGGACGCG
>NZ_JAAIYB010000851.1 GCF_010894475.1 Myxococcus vastator | reverse complement strand
AGGGCCCGCTCAGGAATTAGTTAGCCGAATAGGGGAATAGCCAGAGGGGCCGAGCGCGTTGGCCGGGTATGGACGCGGAAAAGGCCGTGGCGGAGCGATACCAGGCACTTCGAGATGTCATGGATGAGCGGGTGACGCGCCGCTGGGCAGGCGCCGAAGCACTCGCTCTGGGGCGAGGGGGCGTCACGGCGGTCGCCCGGGCGACGGGCTTGGCGCGCATGACGGTGCGCGCGGGGCGCGACGAGGCGAGCGGGAAGAGGCCACCAGGAGAGCTGGTGCGGGTGCGGCGAAAGGGAGCGGGCCGCCCCTCGGCGGAAGTGGCCCAGCCGGGGCTGACGGAAACCCTGGAGTCGCTGGTGGACCCGGTGACTCGGGGAGACCCGGAGTCGCCGCTGCGCTGGACGTGCAAGAGCACGAGGGTGCTGGCCGCGGAACTGGGGAAGCAGGGCTATGAAGTGAGCCCGCAGAAGGTGGGCGAGCTGCTCAAAAGCCAGGGCTACAGCTTGCAGTCCGGCGCCAAGTCGTTGGAGGGAGAGTCGCACCCTGACCGCAACGCCCAGTTCGAGCACATCAACGCCCAGGTGCGGGAGTTCCAGAGTCGGGGGCAGCCGGCCATTTCGGTGGACACCAAGAAGAAGGAGTTGGTGGGGGAGTTCAAGAATGGAGGCCGCGAATGGCAGCCGGCAGGGGCGCCGGTGCTGAGCCTGACGCATGACTTCCCGGACACGGCGGTGGGCAAGGCGATTCCCTATGGCGTGTACGACCTTGGGGACAACAGCGCATGGGTGTCGGTGGGGGTGGACCACGACACGCCCGTCTTCGCCGTCAACAGCATCGGCGCCTGGTGGCGCAAAATGGGCCAGGAGCGCTATCCCGAGGCGAAGGAGTTGCTGGTGACGGCAGACTCGGGCGGCAGCAACAGCGCGCGAAGCCGGGTGTGGAAGGCAGAGTTGCAGCGGTTGGCGGACGCGACGGGGCTGTCCATCAGCGTCTGTCATTTCCCTCCCGGTACGAGCAAGTGGAACAAGGTGGAGCATCGCCTCTTCAGCCACATCAGCATGAATTGGAGAGGCCGTCCGCTGGAGGACTACGAGACGGTGGTGAACCTCATCGGCACTACGACTACCGCCAAGGGCCTGAAGGTGAAAGCGCGGCTGGACCGGCGGCGCTACCGCACGGGAGTCAGCGTCTCTCAGGCAGCCATGCATCAACTCCGCCTCGTCCGCTCAGACTTTCATGGGGACTGGAACTACGTCCTCAAGCCCAATTCGGATAAGTAATTTCTGATCGGGCCCT
>NZ_JAAIYB010000850.1 GCF_010894475.1 Myxococcus vastator | reverse complement strand
TTGTTGCCCGCGCCTCCGTTGGCGCCCACCGCACGGAGGGCACCGCCCACGGTGATGGAGCCCTTGCCCACGAGGACGAGGACGCCGCCCGCGCCACCGCCCGAACCCGGCAAGTTGCTGGCGCTCCCACCGGCCTCCCCGTTGGCGTTGATGGCGCCCCCCGGCGGAACACGGAGCGCGCCCTGCGCCAGGATGACGAGCGAACCACCGCCCTTGCCACCGGACACACCCACCTGCTTGGCACCCGCGCCGCCGCCCAGACCACCGGGACGCAGGAGCTGCGCCGCCTGAAGGGGCAACAACCCACGTCCCCCCTGTGGCTCACCGGCGGCCGCACGCGCCACGCCAGCCTCGGCGGGCCCGGTGCCGTTGTCCTCGGCGCTGGGGTCCACGATGACCGTGCCGTTGACGGTGACATCGCCGGTGGCCCGGATGACCGTCCCGCTGGGGACAATCAGCGTGCCGCTGATGGTGACGTTCGTGAACTGCAGGTGATGCCGCCCCGCGAGCGACGCATACCCCGCGGCCGTGGTCAAATCCAACGTGTTCCCACTGGCAACGGTGAGCGCCCCACCGGACCCGTCACCATAGGCGCCCAGCGAGCCCGTGGCCCCCTGCGGCCCCTGAGGGCCCTGTGCTCCAGTCGGTCCCGCGGGCCCCGTTGCCCCCGCGGGCCCTGTCGCTCCCGCGGGCCCCTGGACCCCCTGCGGCCCCTGGGGGCCGTTGCACACGAAGCGCGTGAGCGCGACGGTCTCCTCGCCCACATCCAGCGTGCCGTTGCGGTTGGCGTCGACACCGGTCTCCAGTCGCACGCCCCCGGTGGCGCAGTTGCCGGAGGCCGGCTCCACGGTCGTCCGCATCACCGTGCCCAGGCCGACCTCGCCCTGCGGCCCCGTGTCGCCCGCCGGGCCCACCGGCCCCTGGGCTCCCGTGGGGCCTTGCGGTCCCGCCGGACCGACAGGTCCCACCGCGCCCGCAGGACCCACCGGTCCCAGGTCACCTTGAATCCCCTGCTCGCCCTGGGGACCGACAGGCCCCGGTACGCCCTGCTCACCCCGGAGGCCCTGCGGCCCCGCGGGGCCTTGCGGCCCAGCGGCCCCCACTGGCCCCTGCTCCCCGTTGCACACGTAGCGGGTCAGCGAGGCATCAACCTCCTCATCCTCCAGCGCGCCGTTCCGGTTGACGTCGATACCGGTCTCCACCACGGCGCCGCCCTGGGCACAGTTCTCACCGGAGGGCTCCGACGCGGTCCGCACCAGCGCTGTCAACCCCGGCGGCCCCTCCGGCCCCCCTGCCG
>NZ_JAAIYB010000084.1 GCF_010894475.1 Myxococcus vastator | reverse complement strand
CACCATGACTAGGAGGCCCGCGGTGAAGGAGGCCGCCATCATCATTCCAGGGCGTGTCCAGAAGGGCTGCAGCGGGGGCGTCCGCTGCGCTTCGTCGGAGGTGTCCTCAAGCGCGTTGAGCGCTTCCTTGCCCAGATACTTGAACTCCATCAGGGTGGAGAGTTCGTGTTGACACTGCTCGCAATCCGGCAGGTGCTGGCGGAAGGACTCGGCTGCGTCGGGAAGGAGTTCTCCATCGACGAACAGCTCGACATTGTCACACGGGCGGCCCATCAATTTCCCCTCACGGAGAGCGCCTTGCGCAGCTTTAGGCGGATGTCGTGCAGCCGCTTGGCCACGGTGCTGACCGGAATGCCGCAGTCGCTGGCAATCTCCTTGTAAGGTTTGCCCTGGGCCATGAGCTTGTAGGTCTTCTGCATCTTCGGACTCAACGCCTGAAGGGCCTCGGCGACCGCCTCGGCGGTGATTGTCTCTGACAGCGGGGGCGGCTCGGAGTCCGCCACCGAGTGGCTCCGCTCGGGCAAGAGGGGGTCTCTCGCATTCCGTTCGCGTACCTGGTTCCGGCGGAGTTGGTCTTTGAAGACGTTGACCAGCGTCCGGGTCAGTAGCCGCCCACTGGTTTCGTAATCGGGCAGGTCCCGTGAATCCCTGTACCGCTTGATGAAGCGGGCATAGGTCTCCTGGACAAGATCCTCTGCGTCATGCGTGTTGCCACACAGCTTCTTGGCCTGGGTGCGGAGCCATTTCCGATGTTGCTCTGCCACCTCACCCGCGCGATGCCCACTCCTCATGGTGCTCATCAACTGTGGGCGTCCCTCCTGCTGCCGCAAATTGCGCTCCAGCATAGGAACAGGCGTAGAAGGGAGGCGAGCCTCCATCGCGGTGGCCCTGCTTTCGGAGGGCTGCTCATCCAGTGGGATGGATGTGCAGGTCAGGGAAATATCGGATGGGGGCATAGAACCTTCTGTCTGCCCCTCTGACGGCCTCTCCTCGATTTGTTACCTGGGAAAGCGTGCACGGCTTTTGGCGAGTCTGTGGCGTCCTTCGTGGGCGGAGCGAACATGTCCCAAAGCCTGCAGCTGGAGCGGAACTTTCCCGCTGGGCGGTTCTGATCGAGCCCGTCCGGTGGCGGCGCCCCCTGATGCGTCCTTGCATTTTAGGCTTGCCCCGATTTCGGGGCTCTCCCGCACTTTGTGTGAAGGGCAGGCTCACGGTTTGATGCTCCGGGCGGAAGTCGCCGCCTTTACCAGGGGCGGGTCTGGCCCGGTAGGCCACGCGTCCACTCCTCCTGCGAGTACCACCGGACAGCGCCTAGTTCATCCTCACCCTTCAGCCATTCGTCGATGGTTTCGGACGCAGCAAGGTTCCCTGAGTGTTGGAGGAGCCATCGGCCAGGTCCGTCGCCAAGTGGACTGGCCATCACTGGGTGGAAGTTCTTTTCGGTCCAGGAGAACGAAAAGGAAGCGCCGGAGCCGCTCCTGATGATGGGGGTGGTCTGATGGCGGCGCTGGTCTGTCAGCCATTGGCAGAATCGCTTGAGCACAATGTCTGATTCCCAGGAGCGGGCATCACGACTCTTCGCTTCGACGGCAACATGGTTCCGCAAGACAGGGCGGAGACCAGCGGGCAGCGGCGCATCGCACTGGTCGCCTGAGTCTGCTTCAGTGAGGCGGCGCAGGATGACGGGGTTGGTCCCCCGGTATCGAATGCATCCGAACTCCTGACAACGGACGACCATGAGCGCGCGGTCGACCTCCTCGGGGCTGGTGGGCTGTCGATGGACGTAGCAGCTCGCCCCTGGTTGGTCGTTCTCGAACGCGAACGTCTCTGGGGCATGGTGTGTTGGAACACCGCACGCG
Organism: Myxococcus vastator; assembly: GCF_010894475.1. Lineage (GTDB taxonomy): Bacteria > Myxococcota > Myxococcia > Myxococcales > Myxococcaceae > Myxococcus > Myxococcus vastator. Next base: position 21,314 of record NZ_JAAIYB010000084.1, on the reverse strand, counting down.
GTGCAGCACTGGTCCACGACATAGAAGTCCCCAGCCACGTTCTTGGGATGGGGAGCGTTCTGCTTCGACATGCGGTTCTCCTTCGGGAGTATGCATGCTACGTGCGCCGCCGGGCCGAGACTGATGGCGACCGCTGCTGGCTGCGGCTTGCGGTTGATGCGCTGTTCGCGCGACCCGTAGGGAGCATCCAGAAGTTCTTCGGGACCGGCCCGTGGTGCGGCGGCCCCCACGTGGTGCCCCTCACGCCATCAGTTGGCCAGCTCCCGGGACTCCACGGGGGGCTGCTGCTTGGGCTCGCCGAAGGACATCAGCCGGCGGTGGAGCGGCGTGAGCAGTCCGACGAGAATCACCAGCACGCCGGTGACCTGCAGCAGCCGCTCGATGGAGACCACCTCTGCCAGGGGCCCGAAGAGCAGCATGGCCAGCGGCATCAGCGCGGTGGAGAGCATGGTCATCACGCTGAAGACGCGGCCCAGGTAGGCCGGCTCCACGCGCTCCTGGAGCATCACCGTGGCGGGCGTGTTGTAGAGCGGTAGCGCCACGCCGAAGATGCCCATGGTCGCCAGGTACACCCCGAAGTGGGGCACCACGCCGAGGGCCACGGTGCACGCGCCCATGATGAGGTTGGAGGAGATCATCGTCCGCATGCGGCTGCTGAAGCCCCCCCACGCCGCGAGCGCGGCGCCACCCAACATCATGCCCACCGAGAAGACCATTTCGATGGCCGTCAGCCGCCACACCTCGTCCCCGAAGCTTCGCGCCGTCTGCAGCGGCGTGAGGAACGCGGCCGGGGTGATGAGGACCAGGATGAAGCCCAGGTAGCTGAAGAACGGCACCAGGTGCGCGTGGCCGCGGATGTAGCGGAAGCCGTCGCGAATCTCCGTCAGCTGCGAGGAGCCCTCCTGCTCCGGCGCGCGGGGGCGCGGCGCTACCCGGACGAAGAGCGCCACCAGGGCGATGGCCAGGGCCGCTGTCACCACGTCGATGTAGAAGATCACCTGCAGGGGGGCCACGGACATGAGGAAGCCGGCGAGCGCGGGCGCCCCCAGCATGTTGACCGAGTGGACGGTTCCCTGGATGCCGTTGACCCGCATCAGTTGGTCCTCGGGCACCAGCTGGGGCAACAGCGCGCTCACCGCCGGTTGTTGAACGGCCGTCCCCACGGAGCGGATCGCCGCGGCCAGGAAGAAGAGCCACAGCTCCGTGCCGCGCAAGGTGAACATCACGGCCAGCGCCAGGGTCACCAGCGCGATCATCGCATCGGCGAGGACGATGAGCTTGCGGCGGTCATACCGGTCTGCCCAGACGCCCGCGAAGGGCGAGAGGAGGAACGTGGGCAGGAAGCCGGCCACGATGTAGAGCGTCATCATGACGCTCGAGCGTGTCTGCAGGGTCACCTGCCACAGGAGCGCGTACTGAACCAGGGAGGAGCCGAGCAGCGACAGGGCCTGGCTGCCCAGGAAGAGGGCCGTGTTGCGCTTCCAGGAGGCGTTCATGGCGCGCACTGTAACCGCTGGGGCGCCTCGAACCAGGGCGTCATCGGTGATGAGCCGGGGGGCCGGGGGGCAGGGGCTCGCGGCCCTGCTGCCGGTGCGGCCGTGTCCCGGATTCGGGCAGGCCCACATCCCTTGCGGAGTGAAGGCTCCACGGGATTGAGTGAGGGCCCATGGGACTTCTCCTGCGCGGGCTCCTCGTCGTCTCTGTCAGCTGCTCCACGGGGTGTGGTGGTCTGCGCCACACGATGGGAGAGGAGGAGTACCTGCGACAGCGGCTCTACGACTACGCCTACACCGTTCCGCTGGACACGCTCTGGGAGGAGGCAAAGCAGCTCGCGGAATCCGTCCGCGACGAGTCGCGAACAGAGGACGGCGTCCGGACAGCGGTGGTCTCCCTCCGCCGGGGCCTCCGGGGGGACGGGACGTCCCTCGACGAGCTGTTCATGCGCGGCTGGGAAGAGGGTGGGCGCAGCTACGTGAAGTTCTTCGCTGTAGGTCACGGGCCCGCCGTCCATCCCTACGACATCGGCGTCCGGGAGGTGAACGCGGAGCTGGACCTGCTCGCTCGATTCGCTCCGGCGGACGCGGCGAGGTTCCGGGAGGGCGCCAGGCGGGCGGGGCAGCGCGCCCGGTAGCGCCTCGGGGGTTCAGCGCATCGGCACGACGAGCACTTGCGTGCGCCCAGGCGCGATGTCGACCTCGCGTGTCTCCTCGTGGTCGCTCCTGCGGATTCGCACGGTGTGTCGCCCCGGGGGAAGCGACAGGCGCGCCACCTGGAACTCGGAGGGGAGGCTGAGCCAGCCCTGCTCCATCTGCGTCGCGCGTTCAGAGGCGGTTCGCAGGAGGAGATAGCCGCCCAGCGGCGGAACGAGCACGAAGAGGGCCACGGACCCGGCCCTGGCCCACAGGTTGGGCTGGCGAGTCGTATCGGTGCTCACGCCCAGGGCGCCACGGCGCAGCAGGAGGTTCTCCAGGGACGTGACGGTCTCCGCGTCCCAGCTTCCCGACGCCACCTCGATTCGGGCCTGCCCGTGGGGCCAGGGACGCGGGCACACGCTCCAGACGCGGCCCTCCTTCCAGCGCTGGAGCACGCAACGCTCGGGGAGCTTTCCGGCCTCCACGACGACGACCAGGTCGCCCGCTTCGTCCGCCGGAGCCGACGATTCAGGTGCCAGGATGAGCCGCTCCAGCTCCTCGAGCTCAGGGCGCCCGAGCCGGCGTGCCTCCGCGAGAAGCCTGGGCTCCAGGTGGGTCAACCTGGAGGGCGCTCCGGGTGGAGCGCTCCGGGTGATTCGCCAGGCGGCGAGGTAGTCGATGAAGGAGGAGTCCTCGTTCCCCGCCAGCTCATGCGCCAGCCCGCTCACGTACAGGCCGATGGCGCTCTGCACCAGGTAGGGGCGCAGCTCCTCGTCGATGGGGATGGCGTTCAAGTGCCGCTCCATCGTCACGTGGTGGCGCAGCTCGAGGTGTCGCTGGAGGTTCAGCGCGTTCGTCAGCCGCGCCTCCACAGCCGCCTCCTCGGGCCGCCCAAGCTGCAGGTAGTTCAGGGCGTTGAGCGTGTGCAGCGTCTGGCGCTCCAGGGCGCCCATGCGCCAGGGGATGTTCCCGGTGAACTCCTCCGACAACCTGACCCGCTCGTGCTCATCAGCGAGCTCCCCCGCTTGGACCAGGGCCCTGCTGCTGGCTTCCCAGGCTCCGGCGCGGTGCAGCAGCCCGCCCCGGTCCGCCGCGACGAGCAGCGGATCCAGCGCTTCACGCGCGGTGACGGCGTCCAGCTCCTTCAGCGCTTCGTCGTACCGTCCGACGTCCGCGAGCACGCGCATCTGTGCGGTCTGTTGCACATAGCTGGCGCGGCAGCCGGACAGCACGGCGAGAAGAACGGCTCCAAACAACTGCGAGACGAAGCGCGATGGAAAAGCCTCGCCCCCGGAGATGAAATACGCCATCCCGCTAGAATAGAGCCATCAGGCCCGTCCCCGTCATCTGGATACAGAGACCCGTGCCTACCCAGACATGCGGGTGGAAATCCAAGCGCAGTCATATCGGGTCGGGTGGAGGTCATGGATAGGACATGGATATCGCGCATTGCTGATATTTCTTGGATTTCGTGCTAGCTCACGTCCCTCCATCTGGAGGTGGTTCATGAGGAAGTCCCCTCGCATCCTGGCGCTCACGGTGGTGTGCGCCGTCTCTCCCTTCGCATCCGGCTGTGGCGACGAACGCATCGACACCCCGCTCGCGGAGGAGGCTCCGGCCGGCACCGCCAGCGCGCCGCTCGCGTGCAGCACGCGCATCACCTACGGCGAGCGGTGGATTCGCCCCTCGGGGCACACCGCGCAGTTCGACATCGCGAGTGGTTTGGTGACGTGGGATGGCACCTGTATCAACGCGGGCAGCAACTCGTACGCGGTGCTCTCCAACGGCTGGCAGCCGTACTTCACCGGCAACAACGCGTGTGTCCTGGCGCTCGACACGGACTGTGCCGGGGCCGCCGCGTGCTCGACGCGTGTCACCTATGCCGCGTCGTGGCTGCGCCCGTCGGGACACACCGCGCAGTACGACGACGTGAGCGGGCGCGTGTTCTGGGACCGGAGCTGCACGAACGCGGGCAGCAATTCATACGCGTCGCTCTCCAACGGGTGGAGGCCGTACTTCAGCGGCACGGGCGCGTGCGGCATGTCCTTCCGCTACACGGGGTGCGGCGGGCTGTACCAGAACCCGGTGGTCCCCGGGGACTGCGCGGACCCGGGCGTCATCCATGATGGGACGCGGTACGTCGCCGCATGCACGTCGGGCGGCGCGGCGAATGCGTTCGCCCTGCGCACGTCGACGGACCTGGTGACGTGGACGCACGCGGGCTCCATCTTCCCGTCGGCGTCGAAGCCCACCTGGGCGAGGGGAGACTTCTGGGCGCCGGAAATCCACAAGGTGGGGACGCGCTACATCGCCTACTTCACCGCGCGGCACTCGGACGGGAAGCTGTCCATCGGCGCGGCGACGTCGCCGAGCGCGCTCGGGCCCTTCACGGACCTTGGCCGGCCGCTCGTGCATGACACGGGGATGGGGATGATTGACGCCACCTTCTTCACGAGCACCACCGGGACGCCATACCTGGTGTGGAAGGCGGACGGCAACGCGGTGGGGCAGCCGACGCCCATCTACGGGCAGGCGCTGTCGGCGGATGGCCTGTCGCTGGTGGGCACGCGCCAGACGCTCATCCGCAACAACCTCGCGTGGGAGGGCGGCGTCGTCGAGGCGCCGTGGGTCGTCGCTCGGGGCGGCTACTACTACCTCTTCTACAGCGGTAACGCGTACTACAACAGCACCTACGCCGTGGGCGTCGCGCGGGCGACGAGCCCGCTGGGCCCGTACACCAAGCTGGGCTCACCGATTCTCAAGACGGGTGGCGGCTGGACGGGGCCGGGACACAACTCCGTCGTCACCGGGCCGGGCGGAGACCTGTACATGGTCTACCACGCGTGGAACAGCGCCCACACGGCGCGGGTGATGCTCGTGGATGCGATCACGTGGTCCAATGGCTGGCCCGCGGTTCCGTCCGCGCCGTCCGCGGGCTCGCGGCCCATGCCGTAGCGGCTTCGGCTACTTGCCCGCGTCCTTCGCCGCGCCCTTGGCCTCCTCGACGGGCGGGGCCAGGGGGAATGCCAGGTAGCCCTTCTCCATGTACCAGGCCATGACCTGCACGCGCAGCCGGCCCGCCTTCACCATCGGGTCCTGCTCGGCGAGCTGCTTCGCCTCCGCCTTGCTGGCGGTGCGGTAGATGCATGCGCCGCGCATGCCCACGTCGTCCTGTTCGTCGAAGGGGCCCGCGAGCACCATCTTGCCGCTCTCCCCCATGCGCGTGAGGTGCGCGAGGTGCTCCTTCTGTAGCTGCGCCAGCGCGGCCTCCGGCAGCTTCTTGGCGTCAGGCACGCGCTCGAGCAGGACGAGGTAGTGCTTGTCGAACTCGAACTTCTTCGCGGCGGGCTGGGCCGGCGCGGCGCCGAGGGTGAGCAGGAGCAGGGCGGTGGTGAGCGTCATGGCGGAGGTCCTCGGGAAGCAGGTGCGCGGAACCCTAGAGGCAGCGGCTGACGCGGCGCCACTTTCCGGCCGGTGCGTGAAGGGCAATTTCACCACCCGCGGCGGGTGGCGCGCGGGGCCGGCACTTCGCGCGGCTGCGGCTGCACACGGTGTTCGTGCGGGAGGGCGGCTACTGGGTGGCGGACCTCGGCCTCAACGTGGCCGGCGTGCTCGGGGGCGTCGGCGCCGGACGCTGAAGGTGGAGGCAGGCACGCTATGCCCGGACGGGCTCGGCGGGCTGGTCGCTGCGCCGGTGCCGTGCGTAGAGCGCGTCGCGCCAGGCGACGATGTCTGGATAGCGCGCGCTGAGCTGCGGGTGGACGCCCGCCGCGCGCGTGGCGGGGCCTAACGCGAGGTGCTCGCCGTCCACGGGTGACACGAACTGCAGCGTCACCGCCATCGCGAGGTCCGCGTAGGTGAGGCGGTCCGCGACGAGGTGGCGCTTGCCACCCGCGAGCGCATGCTGCAGCGCCTCCAGCTCGAGCACCAGCGTGGCCTCCGCCGCCGTGCTGTCCGGCATCCCGTACTTCCTGCGCAGGAAGGCCATGGCGAAGTCCACCGCGGGCACCGAGAGCTGGCGCACGAAACCAGGGAAGGCGGGCGGCTGCTGCTCCAGCTTCGCGGCGCGGTCGTTCGCGAGCCGGTCGAGGTAGCGCACCCGCGCCGCGCCGAGCGCGGCCTCGCTACGGGCATTCCAGGCGGCGATCTCCTCGGCGTGCTCGGCCGGAAAGAGCGTGGGCGCGCTGCCGTGCGCGTCCGCGTAGCGGGCGATGCGGAAGGAGTCGATGAGGGGCCCCTCGGGCGTGAGCAGCATGGGCGTGCTCACGCGGCCCTTCAGCCCCCGCGCCCGCAGCCGCAGCGAGAGCTCGCCGATGAGCGGGTAGTGCTCGCGGTACGCATACGCGAGGCGGTGGTGGTCCAGCGCCCAGCGGGCCTTCTCGGACCAGGGAGAGGCGGCCTCGCCAATCAGGGTCCACGTCATCGCGGCGCCTCCGTGCGCAACTGCCGCGGCGCCAGGGGCGGGTGGGCACACGCGAGCCAGCGCGCGGGCAGCATCCGGAGCGCGGCGAGGTGCAGGGGCTTCATCATCAGACCTCCGACAGCGGAAGGGGAGACGCGGCGCTCAGTGACTCGGCGGGCGTTTCTCGCCCACGCCGCGGAAGCTACCCCAGGGAATCAGGGACTGCGCACGGCGAGCGCGAGGCTGGCCCCGGCGCGAGGGCCACTCCAGGCCGCGGGGTGTGGGTCCGCCTGCTGAAATGCACGTGGGGTTCGTGCGACGCGCGAGGGGGTCCTGTTTTTGTTGTCCGCGGCTGAGGGGAAATGCGCGCTGGCTTCGTTCCCTGCCGGGAGTACCTACGTCAAGCAGGAGTTCTAGAGCATGAAGTCTTTCAGAGCGAAGCCGCTTCTGGCGGTCCTGTCAGTGCTGGCCGCGTCCCTGGTGGGATGCGGGGTTCCAGAGGAAGCGTCCAGCGCCTCTGCCAGCGCCGAGTCCCAGGCACTGGCCGGTCCAAATGATGCCTGGGTTGCCCGCCACGGGCTCACCAGCGCCCAATATCAGACGGAGTTCAGTACGTGGGTGGGGCAAGGCTATCGCCTCTCCTATGTCAGCGGTTACGAAGAGGGGGGCAGTGCCCGTTACGCGGCCATCTGGGAGCAGACGAGCGGCCCGGCCTGGCGGGCCTACCACGGGCTGACCTCCGCGCAGTATCAGACCACCGTCGTCAATCAGAATGCGCAGGGTTACCGCCCGGCCGTGGTCAACGGGTACAGCGTCGGCGGCGTGGCCTACTTCGCGGTCATCTTCCACGTGGACAACGGTGCCGCGTGGGTGGCCCGCCATGACCTGAGCGCGGCCCAGTACCAGACGGAGTTCAACACCCGGGCGGGGCAGGGCTACCGGCTCGTGCACGTGAGTGGCTACACGTCCGGTGGCGCCGAGCGCTACGCGGCCATCTGGGAGCAGTCGAGCGGCCCGGCCTGGCGGGCCTACCACGGGATGACCTCGGCCCAGTACCAGTCCACGTTCAACACCAACGCGTCCCAGGGCTACCAGCTCGCGAAGGTCAGCAGCTACAACGTGGGCGGCACGGACCGGTACGCGGCCATCTTCCATGCTTCGTCGGGAATTCCGAAGGCCGCGCGGCATGGGCTCACCTCGGCTGCGTATCAACAGGCCGTGACGGACCTCAAGAACCAGGGATATCGCCCCGTCCTGGTGGCGGCGCACCACAATGGGAGCCAGCCCGAGTTCTCGCTGCTCTGGCAGAACCTGACGTTCAGCGCGGCCGACCTGCAGCACATTGACGACACCGTCGAGCAGGCGATGGCGAGCACGAACACCGTCGGCCTGTCGCTGGCCATCACCCGCAAGGGGCGCCTCGTGTTCGCCAAGGGGTATGGCCTGGCCGACCGGACCAACAACACCCCGGTCAACACCTCCCACCGCTTCCGCGTCGCCAGCGTGTCCAAGCCGATGACCTCCATTGGCATCATGCGGCTGATTCAAAGCGGCCAGCTCCGGCTGACGGACCGCGTCTTCGGCAGGGGCGGACTGCTGGGCGAGACGTTCGGCGCGCAGGGCACCTACGCGGACAGCCGCGTGCTGAACATCACGGTCCAGCACCTGCTGGAGCACACCGCGGGCGGCTGGGACAACGACGGCGCCGACGGCACGGGCGACCCCATGTTCATGAACACGGGCATGACGCACGCGCAGCTCATCCAATGGGTGTTGCAGAACGTGCCGCTCGAGTTCGCGCCTGGGACGACGTACCAGTATTCGAACTTCGGCTACAGCGTCCTCGGCCGCATCATCGAGCGGGTCACGGGCATGACCTATGACACCTATATGCGCGCCAACGTGTTCACGCCCAGCGGCGCCACCAGCTTCGCCGTGGGGGGCGATACGTTGAGCGCGCGTCTGCCGAACGAGCCCGTCTACTACCAGCTTGGCGCGGGGGCCTTCAACCCGTACGGCATGCCGGTGCGTCGCATGGATGCGCACGGCGGCTGGGTCGCCACGCCCATCGACTTGCTGCGCGTCGCCGTGCGCGCGGATGGGTTCTCCACCGTCCCGGACCTGCTGAGCGCGAGCACCATCACCACGATGACGACCCGCACGACGGCACTGAGCACGGCGGGCAACTCCGTCAACTACGCCAAGGGCTGGTCGGTGAACAGCCTCCCCAACTGGTGGCACGGCGGCTACGTCCCGGGCACCCTGGCCCTGTTGGTGCGGACCGATGACCGCTATGGGCCCAGCCGCTCCGAGGAGTTCACCTGGTCCGTCATGACCAACTCCAACAACCGCTCCGGCTCGGGCACGCCCGACATCAACCTCGACAGCCTCATGTGGAACGTCGTGAACGGCGTCAGCACCTGGCCCGCGCACAACCTGTTTTGACAAGGGCCTCCACCGGACTCTCCGGGAGAGCTCTCGTAGGACCGGCGGGGCTCGCGAGGGGCCTCCGCCGGTCCGTGGTGCGGCGGACCGGGCGGCTCGGTGAGCCGCGGCCTTCGGGCCGTGAGCCGGGTGGCGTGCGCTGCGTCACGTCCCCGGCTGGACCCGCGCCGGCCCCGGCCCCCCGTCGGGCTCGGCGTCAGGCCGCTGCTCGAGTTCGGCCAGCACCTCGTTGAGCAGCTCCGCCGCGTTGTCCGTGTGGAGGTTGTGGCCTCCCCGGAGGTGGACGCTCCGTGACAGAGGGAGCGGGAGGTCCGGGGGCACGAGCACGGGCGTCCGGGCGAACTGACTGGTGGTGCCGTGGAGCCGCAGGGAGGGCACGGTGAGCGCTCCGAGGAGCGCCAGGTAGCGCTCTCGTGAGAAGCCCAGGTCGATGCCCAGTGGGTTTCGCAGCCGGACGTCCCAGGACCAGCGCAGGCCCTGCTCGCAGGGCTCGGTGATGCGCCTCGCGAGCATCCTCGCGCGGGCGGGTGACAGCCCCCCGTGGCTCAGCGTGAGCATCCTCGCGGCGGTCGTCAGGTCGGGGTAGGGCGTGTGCGCGGGGGGCTCCGTCAGGAAGCGCAGGTCGTTCTTCAACAGGTCCACGGCCCCTTGCTCGTCGCGCAGGTGCGGGATGACGGGCTCGACGAGGAGCAGGCGCTCGACCCGCTCGGGATACGCGGACGCGAAGAGCGTGGCCACGGCTCCGCCCATCGAGTGCCCCACGAGCGTGAACGGGCGCTTCACCGCCGCGGTCGCTTGCGTCAGGTCCAGCAGGAAGTCGAGGACCGTGAGCGCCACATTCGCTGGGAGGTGTCCGGACCGGCCGTGTCCCCTCAGGTCGGGTGCCAGGACGCGATAGCCGCGCTCCACCCACCCCACCGCCAGCTCGTCCCAGCTCGCGGCCTGGTCGAGGAGGCCGTGGACGCAGACCACCAACGGCGCGTCCTCCGGACCCCAGGTGCAGACGCAGAGCTTCGTTCCCGCGCTCGTCGTGAGGAACGACTCGCGGAGCGTGGCGAGGGGCGCCTCGTCGTCCGGCGCTGCTTCGTCTCCGGGTGGGGCTGGCGCGCGTGGACCGGCGTCTCCTCCCGCGCCCAGCTTCAGGACCTCCACGAGCAGGTGTCTTCCAAGCTGCGCCAGGGTGGGGTGGTCGAACAACAGCGCCGGACTGAGTGTGCAGCCGAGGCTGGACTCGACCCGGTTCTTCAGCTCGACCGCCATCAGCGAGTCGAAGCCCAGCTCCAGCAGGGGCTGGGTGGCCTCGACCGCATCCGGCGCGGCGAGCCCCACGACGCTCGCGACCTGCCGGCGCAGGAAGTCGATGAGGACGGCTTCTCGCTGTGCCTCGGGTTCTTGCGTCAGCCGCGCGAGCAGGGCTCCGGCCTGGGCGGGCTCGGCGCCGGGCCTTGCCTGGCCGAGCTGCGCGTAGACTCTCGCGACTCCCGGACTGGAGACGGTCTTCAGGAACTTCGACCAGTCCATGTCCGCGACGGCCACGTTCGTGGGCGCCGCGTGGAGCAGGTGCTCGAAGACCTCCACGTTGTCTCCGGCCGCCATGCGCCCCAGGCCCAGGGACTCGAAGCGCGCCCGGTTCGCGGCTCGCTTCGCCTCCGCCATGCCTCCGGCTGCCCAGGGGCCCCAGTGGATGCTCGTCGCGGGGAGCCCCTGGCTCCTGCGCAGCGCCGCCAGTCCGTCCATGAACGCGTTCGCCGTGGCGTAGTTGCCCTGACCCGGCGCTCCCATCACCGAGGCGATCGACGAGAACAGGACGAAGAAGTCCAGCTCCAGCGCGCGGGTCGCCAGGTGCAGGTTCCACGCTCCGTCGACCTTGGGCGCCAGCACCTGGGCGAAGCGCTCCCAGGTCTGTTTGACCAGCACGCCGTCATCCAGCAGGCCCGCGGCGTGCACGAGGCCGCCCAGGGGCGCTGGCCCCGCCGTGAGTCGCTGGACGAGCGTCTGGACCTGTTCCGCGTCCGCGACGTCCGCTCGCTCCAGGAGGACCTCCACCCCGGCGCTTCGCAGGGCGGCGATGGCCTCCTGCGCGGCCTCGGTGGGCTCGGAGCGGCCGGACAGCACGAGGTGCCGTGCTCCATTGGCGACGAGGCTCTGGGCGATGTGCAGCCCCAGGGCTCCCAGTCCACCGGTAATCCAGTAGGTGCGGTCCGCCCGGACGGCGCCCGTCGCCTGCTCGCTCGCGGGGAGCGTCAGCACCACCTTGCCGATGTTCTTCGCCTGCGCGAGGTGCCGGAAGCCGGCCTCGGCCTGCCGGATGGAGAACGTCTTGACGGGCAGCGGCGCGAGGCGGCCGTCCTCCAGTCCCCGCACCGTGTCCGTGAGCAGGTCCACCTGGAGCTCCGCGTTCCCGTCGACGTCTCCCAGGTCGAAGGAGAAGTACGCCACGTCGGGCCGGAAGGTCGCCATCTCCGCCTGGGACCAGATGCCAATCTTGCCAATCTCCACGAACCGGCCACCCTGGGCGAGCACCCCCGCGCTCTTGGGGATGTAGTCGCCGGTCAGGCTGTTGAGGACCACGTCCACCCCCCGGCCCCCGGTGAGGCGCAGGACTTCGTCGGCGAAGTCCAGGGTGCGTGAGTTCATCACGTGCGCGACGCCTTGGCGCTTCACGTGCTCCCACTTGGACGGGCTCGCGGTTCCGAAGATGGTGGCCCCCCGGTCCTTCGCGAGCTGGACCGCGGCCTGCCCGACGCCTCCGGCGCAGGCGTGGATCAACACCGTCTCTCCCGGCTTCAGCTTCGCGAGCTTCTCGAGGCTGTAGATGGCCGTCATGAAGGCGGCGGGGATGGAGGCCGCCTGCGCGAAAGAGAGGTTGCCCGGCTTCCGGTGCACCAGCCGCTGGTCGATGGTGACGTGGCTCGACAGCGCGGACGGCGCCATCGTGAACACCTCATCTCCCACGGTGAGGCGCGTCACGCCCGGCCCCACGCGGACGACCCGCCCCGCGCATTCGAAGCCGAGCGGCTGGTCGACAGCCCGGAGGATGCCCGCCTCCTTGCTGAACGCCTCCAGCATCCCGAGGCAGTAGAGGACGTCCTTGAAGTTGATCGCCGACGCGTGGACCTCGAGCTCCACCTCTCCGTCCGTGGGCTCGCGCCGCTCCAGCGGGACCAGCGTCAGGCGGTCCAGCGCTCCGTACGCGGACGTCCGGAGCCGATAGCTTTCGCCGGGAAGCGCGAGTTGCCCCTTGGGCTGGGCGGAAGCACGGGCCCACCGCGCCACGAGCCGCTTGCCGGAGCGCACCGCGACCTGGAGCTCCACGTCGGGCTGGAGGACCTCGGCCGCGAGCGCCTCCAGTCCTCCGTCGTCCACATCCACGCAGGTACAGCCGAGGGACGGATGCTCCAGGGCGATGGTGCGTCCCAGCCCCCACAGCGCGGCCTGGTTCGCGCTCACCCGTTCGCCTTCCACGACGGGCTGCGCGCCTCGCGTGACGAGATAGAGCCGTGGCAGTCGCTGGCCCGGGACGTCCATCAGTGACTGGACCAGGGCCAGCGCGCTCCCGACCGAGCGCGGCAGCGACTCGTCCAGCGCCCAGAGGTGGAGGATGCCCGCGAGGGGCAGGGGGCTTGCGGCCGCGAGGTCCGCGAGCGCTCGCGACCAGGAGGCCTTGTCGAGCCAGTCGACCGCTGCGTCGCTCAACAGCCCGCAGGTGTCTCCGCGGGCTTCCAGCATCGCGCGCAGGCGGGCCCCCGCCCCCCCGCGGTCTCCGAGGACGAGCCAGCGCCGTGCTGGCGCGTCGGGGGCCTCAGGAAGTCCCTGGGGCACCCAGGTCATCGAGTAGAGCTTGTCCTTCCAGGTGGCCGTCGCGAACGCCAGCGCGCGGCGGTCGACTCGCAGCGCCTGGAGTCCCTCCACCTCGCACACCACCTGGCCCTGCTCGTCGAGAAGCCGGAGGTCCGCGATGACGCGAGGGTCCCCGGGCGAAGGCGCGTGGCGGAGAACGGCCTGGGCCCACACCTCCTCGGCGCCCGGCCGTGACAGGTGCAGGGCTTCGATGCCGACGGGCAGGCACACCACGTCCGCGACCTCCGGAACCAGCGCACCGACGGCCTGGAAGCAGCCATCCAGCAGGGCGGGGTGCAGTCCGTAGGCGCTCGCCTCGTCGCGCGTCACCCCCGCCGGGCGGATCCGCGCGAGGAGCTCCGGGGGCCGCGTGCCATCGCCCGTCAGCCGCCGCAGCGCCGTCACCGCGCGGAACGCTCCGCTGTAGCCCAGGCCCAGCGCGGCATAACGCGTGTAGAACGCCTCGGTGTCGAGCACCTCTCCTGTTGCCTCGAGGCGCTCGCGGGCCTCGGCTCCGTCGAAGGCGCCCCCACCGTGTCCACCTGGTGGCGACACCTGGACCTCCCCCGTGACATGGAGGCGCCAGTCGGATGCGTCTTGCGAGGCCGCGCTGAGAATCCGGAAGCGGTAGCGCTCGTCGCCGACGCTGGAGAGGTGCGTCTGCACCACGGTGTCGGTGCCTGGTGTCAGGACGAGCGCCGCCTGGACCGCGACGTTGCGGAGCGACAGCGCCGCCTGGGGGAACAGCCGCCGGAGGCTGGCCAGGGCCATCTCCACGTAGCCCGCGGCGGGCACCACGACCTTGTCGTAGACGCGGTGGTGCCGCAGGTAGGCCGGGCCGCCGGGCGACAGCGCGCTCTCGAACAGGTGGTCACCCGGGGGCAGGGCGGCGCTGCGCAACCGCCGACCCAGGAGCGGGTGGGACTCGCCCGACGCCGCCATCGCCACCGAGCTGCCTTCCTCGCGCTGGAGCCAGTAGCGCTGCCGCTGGAACGGATAGGTCGGCAGCCCCAGCCGGGGCGGGGCGGGCTGCCCACACCGGCCCGCCTTGCCCAGGTCCACGGGCAGCCCGTGCGCGAACAGCGTCGCGACGGCCTCCAGCAGTTGGGGCCAGGCGGGCGCGTTGGCTCGCAGGCTCGCCGCGGTGACGAACCGGTCCGGTTCGACGCAGGCGGAGGCCAGGCTCACGAGCGTGGCGCTGGGGCCAACCTCCAGCAGGCCCACGACCTTGTTCGCTTCCAGCGCCTTCACTCCCGCCATGAAGTCGACCGGCGCGAGCACGTGGTCCACCCAGTAGCCGGGGGTGGCCAGCTCCTCTCCGCCCACCTGGCCTGTCACGTTCGAGATGAGCGGGATGCTCGGGCGACGGAACGTCACCGTCCCGGCGACCGCGCGCAGGTCCTCCACGATGGGCCGCATCAGCTCCGAGTGGAAGGCGTGCGAGACCTCCAGCAACCCCCGGTTGCGCACGCCCTGCCGCCCCAGCCGCTCGCAGGCCGCGAGGACGGCGTCCCGCTCGCCCGAGATGACCGTCTGCTGAGGCGCGTTGAACGCGGCGATGGCCAGGCGCGCCCCCTGCTCCGCGACCACGGGCGCCACCGTGTCCCGCCCGGCCAGGACCACGGCCATGGCGCCGCCTTCCGGCAGCGACTGCATCAGCCGCCCTCGCGCGGCGATCAACTTCAGTCCGTCCTCCAGGCTGAACAGGCCCGCCACGCACGCCGCGGCCAGCTCGCCCACGCTGTGGCCCATGACGAACGACGGACGGGCGCCCCAGGACTGCCAGAGGCGCGCGAGGGCCACCTCCAGCGCGAACAGCGCGGGCTGGGTGTACTTCGTCTGGTTCAGCAGCCCGCGGTGCTCGCCCCACAGCACCTCCCGGAGCGGCGTCTCCAGGTGCTCGGAGAGGAGCGCCTCGCAGCGCTCCAGCGTCTCCCGGAACACCGGATGCAGCGCGTACAGCGCCTCCCCCATGCCGGCGTACTGCGAGCCCTGCCCCGTGAAGAGGAACGCGAGCCGGCCCTCCATCGCGGGCGCGCTGCCCGCCCGCACGTTCCTGCCCGAGGCGGCGCGCGTCTTCGCGAACGCCGCGAGCGTGTCACGCAGGGACTCCGCCCCGTCCGCCACCACCGCGAGCCGCTGCGCGAACCGCGCGCGTCCGGTGTTCGCCGTCCAGGTCACCGCGTCGAGCGACGCCTCGGGGTTCCGTTCCAACCAGCTCGCGTAGCGCTCCGCCATCACCGCCAGCGCCTCCGGTGTCCTCGCCGACAGGCACAGCACGTGCGCGGGCTGCGTGGCCGGCGGCGCTGGGGCCGGCCGGGGGGCCTCCTCCACGACGACATGCGCGTTCGTCCCGCTGAAGCCAAACGCGCTGACCCCGGCGATGCGCGCCCGCTGGCCCCGGGGCCAGGCGACGGGCTGCCGCAGCACCTCCACCGGCAGGTCCTTCCACGGTATGCGGCTGCTCAAGGCCCCCAGGGTGGGGTACCCCGGAAGCGTCTCCTCCTGGAGCGCGAGGATGACCTTGCAGAGGCCGGCCATGCCCGCCGCCAGCTCGGTGTGACCGACGATGCTCTTCGCCGACCCCAGGAGCAGCGGCCGTTCCCTGGGGCGATTCGGGCCGAACACCTGCGCCAGCGCCCCCACCTCGATGGGGTCTCCCAGCGCCGTGCCGGTGCCGTGGGCTTCGACATAGTCCACGTCCCCCGGCTTCACGCCCGCGCGCGCCAGCGCCTTGCGCACCAGCGCCTCCTGCATGGGCCCGTTGGGGACGGTCAGCCCGGAGCTCGCGCCGTCCTGGTTGATGGCGCTGCCGCGGATGACCGCCAGGATGGCGTCTCCGTCCGCCTTCGCCGCCGACACCGTCTTGAGCACGAGGGCCGCGACGCCCTCCGAGCGCACATAGCCATCCGCCCGCTCGTCGAACGTCTTGCAGCGACCGTCCGGGGCCATCATCCGCGCCTTGGAGAAGGCCGCGGTGATTTCCGGCGCGAGGACCAGGTTGACGCTGGCCGCGAGCGCCACGCGGCAGTCCCCCCGGCGCAGGCTCTCGCCCGCGGAGTGCACCGCCACCAGGGCCGACGAGCACGCCGTCTCCAGCGACACGCAGGGCCCGGTGAAGCCGAACGTGTACGCGAGCCGCCCCGCGGCGACGCTCGTGGCGTTGCCCGTCCCCAGGTAGGCGTTCACGTTCTCGACGCGCTGGAGGGCCATGCGGAAGTAGTCGGACGTGCACACGCCGACGAAGACGCCGCTGGGCGAGCCGTACAGCGCGTCCGGTGACAGCCCCGCGTTCTCCAGCGCCTCCCACGACGTCTCCAGCAGCAGGCGCTGCTGCGGGTCCATCAGCGCCGCCTCTCGCGGCGAGATGCCGAAGAACGGCGCGTCGAACGCGTCCACGCGGGGCAGGAACCCTCCGTGGCGCGTGGACATCTTCCCCGGCGCGTCCGGGTCCGCGTCGTAGAGCGCGTCGATGTCCCACCGCTCGCGAGGGACCTCCGTGATGCTCGGCTCGCCGCGGTGGAGCAGCGCCCAGTACGCGTCCGCGCTCTCCGCGCCAGGGAAGCGGCAGCTCATTCCCACCACGGCGATGGGCTCGTCCTGCGTCTTGCGCAGGGTCGCGACTTCGTTCTCCAGCCGCTCGATGATGCGGAGGACCTTCTCTGAGTCCAGGACGCTCTGCGACATGGGGTGTTGGCTCCCGCTGGCCCGCAGGCCGGTCAGTTGACGCGCTTCTCGCGGCCGGCCCAGTACGGCTCGCGCAGCACGCGCTTCAGGACCTTGCCGCTGGGATTCCTGGGCAGGGCGTCGACGAACTCCACCGTCCTGATCATCTTGAAGCTCGCCAGGTGCTTGCGCGCGAACGCCAGCACGTCCGCCTTGGTCACCGCCGAGCCCGGTTTGCGCACCGCGATGGCGATGGGCAGCTCTCCCCAGCGGTCATCGGGCACGCCAATCACCGCCACGTCCGCGAGCTCCTCGTGCTGCACGAGGATGCGCTCCAGCTCCGCCGGGTAGATGTTCTCTCCCGCGGAGATGATCAGGTCCTTGATGCGGTCCGTGACGTAGACGAAGCCGTCCTCATCCACGGAGCCCGCGTCACCCGTGTGGACCCACCCATCCACCAGCGTCCTGCGCGTCTCCTCCGGGAGCTTCCAGTACTCCAGCATGTGCCCCGCCGTCTTGAAGGCGATCTCCCCCGTCTGGCCTGCAGGCAGCTCGCGGCCGTCCGGGGCCAGGATGCGCACCGAGACGCCCCGCAGCGGACGGCCCGCCGCCTTCAGCCGTGGGTTGGCCGGGTCCTCGTGCTCGGCGGCGGGCATGAACACCGCCATGTTCGTGGTCTCCGACAGGCCGTAGTTCTGCGTGAAGCGGCACTTGAACAGGGCGCGCGCCCGCTCCAGCAGGGGCCGCGGCATCGGCGAGCCGCCGTAGACGAGCTGGTCCACCGAGGACAGGTCCGCCGTCCGGCTCGCCGGCTCCGACAGCATGAAGCGAATCATCGCCGGCACGAAGGCGACCTTGGTGATGGCGTGCGCTTCGATGAGCTCCAGCGCGGACGCGCCAGTGAACGCCTTCATGATGACGTTCGTCGCGCCGTTGACCAGACCGTGGATTCCGAACCACAGGCCGCCCACGTGGAACGTCGGCAGCGCCAGCAGCGTGAGGTCCCCTGGCTTCCAGTCGATGAGCTCATCCCCGGCGCGCACCACTTCGCGGATGACGTCCAGGAAGCAGCCGTGCGACAGTACCACCCCCTTGGGCCTTCCGCTGGTGCCGCTCGTGTAGACCTGCACCACCGCTTCGTGGCTCTGGAGCGGCAGGGCTTCTCGCCGGGCCGGGTGTGCGTCGCGCCACGCCGGGTAGAGGGCATGCCGCTCGGAGGGCCCGTCGAGCACGATGAGCCGCTTCAGCCTGGGGCATGAGGGCAGGAAGGACTCCACCAGGGGCGCCATCTGCTGGGTGATGAAGAGGAGCTCGGCGTCCGAGTCCTGGACGATGTAGGCCAGCTCGCTCGCCTCCAGCTTCCAGTTGATGCTGAGCAGCACCATGCCCGCCTTGGCACAGCCGAACAGCAGCTCGTAGGACGCCTCGCTGTCGGTGCCCAGCAGCGCGACCCGGGCCTGACGCGGAAGTCCCTCCGCGACCAGGGCGTTGGCGACGCGCTCACTGCGCTCGGCCAGCGTGGCGTAGCTCACCCTGCGCTCATCGGCGATGAGCGCGGTGTGACCGGGCGTGGCGCGGGCGTGGAGGTCCGGGATGTCGGCCAGCGTCTTGATGGCGTCGTAATGCTCCAGCATGGGAGTTCTCTCTCGGGTGAGGCCCGCGTGGAATGCGGAGGGACGGCTCAGAGGTCGTACTTCGTCAGCTTCCGGCGGAGCCGCTCCTCGGGTGACTCCTGAGGCTCGGGCGCGTCCTCCGGCGTGACTTCACCAAACGCCACGCCCACGACATGCCCGGCCAGGCTCTCCGGGCTGGGGAAGTCGAACAGCAGCGTCGTGCGCAGCGCGCAGCCCAGCTCCTCCTCGAGGACCTCCTTGAACTCCAGCGCCCGCTTCGAGTCGATGCCCAGCGTCTCGAACCGGGACCGCGGGTGCAGCTCGTTCGGGTCGCAGCCCAGCTCGTCGCAGAGGAACTGGAGGATGGCCTCCACCAGCAGCGCCTGTCGCGCGGACGGAGCCGCCGGGGTGAGCCGGTCGCGAAGCCCCGCGAGCGCGTTCACGCGGCCCCCAGTGCGGCCGGGCCGCTCGTCCGGCGCGCGGTGTCGGCCCGCTTCGCGTAGTTCTCCACGATCTTCGAGTACAGGTTGAGCAGCCCGTACACGGCATCCTCGGCGAACAGGCGGGTGTCGTAGTCCAGCTCCAGGGTGATGTCCGTCGGGAGCACGAAGACGTTGCAGCTCAGGTCGAACTCAATCCAGTCATTCACCGCGGAGACCAGCTCCGGTGGCTGGCCGCCGAAGCTCGGGAGCTGACTCACCGGCTCCACGTTGAACGTCACTTCGACCGGGCTCCCCTGGGCCTCCGGAATCATTGCGCGGTACTGCTCGCACAGCTCCGCGTAGGGGAAGCCAGCGTGCTTGAACAGCTCCTTCATCTGGCTCCGGGTCCGCGCGAGGCTCGCGTCGAAGGTCGCGTCCGCGCCGTGCGCGGGCAGCAGCGGCAGCAGGTTCACGCACGTGCCGACGGCCTGCTTGAGCTCCCGCGTCGTCCGGTTCGCGAACGGGATGCCCACCACCGGCAGTCGCGTCCGGTAGGCCCGGTTCAGGAACACCTGGAAGGCCGCGAGCAGCGCGGTGAACGGCGTCACCCCGTCCGCCTTCGCCTGCGCCTTGAACAGGGCCGTCAGCGGCTCGCCCAGGCTCCGTCGCGCACGGGCTCCCGGGCGGCCTCCGACGGTGCCCCGGTGCCGGAGCTCGCCGTAGGTGTGGCTCCGCTGGTAGCTCGCGATGGCGCCGATGGCGTCCTTCCAGAACCGCTGGTCGGCCGCGTACTGCCCACCCTGACGGTAGCGCGCCTCGTGCTCGCGCCAGCGCGAGTAGGGCACGTTCGCTCCCATGGCCGTGTCGCCGTTGTAGAGGGCCGCGATGCGCTCGAACAGCGACACCAGCGCCCAGCCGTCGCAGACCAGGTGGTGCACGCACAGGCTGAACAGCGTCACCCCTTCCTCGAACCGGGTGAGGTGGACGCGGACGTTCACCCCGGACTCGGGGGCCAGCGGCGTCTGCTGCTGGGCCGCCATCAGGCGCTCGATGACGCCTGGCTCCGTCGAGCGCCGCGTGACGTCGGCTTGCTCGATGGGGACCCGGCGCTCCGCCACGGGACGCAGCGTCTGCGTCCCTTTCTCCACGTCGAGGCAATACCAGAGGGCTTCCTGGCCGCCGAGCACGGTCTGGACGGCCCGCGACAGCCGCTCCAGGTCCACCGGCGCGTCGAAGCGCAGCCCGTAGCAGAGGTTGCAGGTGACGGACCCCTCGGGCCCGCTCCGCACGAGCTGGAGGAAGCGCTGCTGGGCGTCCGACACCGGCGGCTCCGCGGGCGGGAGCGCCCTGCCACCATCACGGAGTGGCAGGAGCTTCAGCGCGACGAGCTCCCGGGCGATCTCCCGCACGGACTCGACGAAGCGGGCGAGCTCCGCGTCGGTGTGGGCGGTGGACAGGAAGCAGTTGCGCCCCTCCCAGATGAAATACCCCGCATCCAGGAGCCTGTAATAGAAGAGGTCCAGGTTGCCCTTCGACGCGAAGCGGAACAGCGACGAGAAGGACTCCACCGCCACGTCCGCGCCCTCCTCCTCGAACGCGGCGTTGAGCTGGGTGGCCAGCCGCTCGGTGCGCTCGTTCAACGCGCGGTAGAGCTGGTCGTCGGCCTCCCGGAGGTGCTCCAGCACGGCCAGCGACGCCGCCATGGTCAGCGGGTGCTTGGAGAAGGTTCCGGCGAAGAAGATGGTCGGCGTGCTGGGGAAGCTCGCGTCGCCGTACCGCCAGAAGCCGCCGTCGAGCCCGTCCATGAAGGCGGCGCTGCCCGCGATGACGCCAATGGGCATCCCGCCGCCCACGACCTTGCCGTAGGCGCAGAGGTCGGCCTGGACGCCGAAGTACTGCTGCGCGCCGCCCTTCGCGCAGCGGAAGCCGGAGATGACCTCGTCGAAGACGAGCGCGATGTCCTTCTCCTTTGTCAGCTCGCGCAGCTGCTTCAGGAACGCCGCGGGCTGCATGCCCGGAGCCCGGCTCTGCACCGGCTCCACCATCACCGCGCCAAGCTCCTTCGCGTGCTTCTCGATGTAGTCGAGCGCGCTCTGCTCGCAGTAGTCCAGGACCACCGTGTCCCGGACCAGCGAGGCCGTCGTCCCCAGGCTCGCGGGGCGGCTCTCGTCGCTGGAGGCGTTGCCCCGGGCGAGGAACGCGTCGAAGGTGCCGTGGTAGGAGTTGCGGAAGATGACGACCTTGTCCCGCCCCGTCTTCGCGCGGGCGAGGCGCAGCGCCGTCATCGTCGCCTCCGTGCCGGAGTTGCAGAACGTCACGCGGGCATGGCCCGTCAGCTCGCAGATGAGCGCCGCCACGCGCCCCGCCAGCGGAGACTGCGGCCCGATGGGCATCCCGCGTCCGAGCTGCGCCTGGAGGGCGGTGGTGATGAAGTCCGGCGAGTGGCCGAAGAAGTGCGCGCCAAAGCCCATCGTGAAGTCGAGGTACGTGTTGCCGTCGACGTCAGTGACGTGGGCGCCTCGCGCCTGCTCCGCGACGATGGGAAACACCATCTCCTTCAGGAGCGGCCGGAAGCCCGCGGAGACGCGGTTGTCGGCCAGGGGCTGGCGGTAGTGCTGCGCCAGCCGCTTGGACTCCGGCGCCTTCGTCGCCACGCGGGCCGTGAGGCGCTGGATGTAGCCGGCCTTCTCCGCGTCCTCCTCGCGCTCGTCCTTGCCCAGCTTCACGGAGAACGCGCTGAAGCGGTCGGCCTCGGACTTGCCCGAGGGGGGCGCTGACGCGGCGGGGGCTGGCG
>NZ_JAAIYB010000849.1 GCF_010894475.1 Myxococcus vastator | reverse complement strand
GCCGTGGGGCTGGGGGTGGACCATGCGCGCTGAGCGACTGCCGCGCGGCGGAGCTGGCCTGCTACTGGCCCTGGCGCTCCTGACGGCGGGGTGTGCCTCGCTGCCCTCTCGTGCGCGCCCTGAAGGCACTCTGGCTGCTGTTTCGGGCACGGGGCCCATGGTGGCATTGGGGCACGGTGCCGTCGCGCGTCTCCCGGAGGACGACGCCCGCGAGGACTTCGACGAAGTGGAGGCCGCGGCCGGACCGCTGCTGCACCGCCGCCGGGCCACGCCGTCTCCCCTGAATCCCGGAGGAGGCGAGACGGCACCCCTGCGAGTGGCACGCGCCCTGGCGGGCGTGTGCGGGGAAGTCCCGTCAGGCTGGCCGCGCCTGGACTCGGAGGAGGCGGTGCTGGCGCCCTTCCTCGAATGCACCACGCCAGCGGCCTTCCTGGCCTTGCAGCGCCAGGCGGACATGCCCCGGCTGGTGGAGGCCCTCTCGAACTGGAATGCCGTCCGGCTGGGCGCCCTGGGCCCTCTGGAGGCCGAAGCGGCCCGCGTCCTCCTCAAGAAGCGCGCGGCCTTCCTCGCCACCGCCGCCCAGAAGCACGGCCTGGCCAAGGCGGAAGTCTTCGCCCTCTTCGTCCTCCACACCGCCCATGACGATGAGGTGCGGCGGCTGCTGCGCCTGCTGGCCGAGGACAAGCTGCTGACGCGCGCGCTGGGGGGCATGGAGGTGGTGCGCGAGGATCTGAAGCAGCGAGGCATGGCCCTCACCGACTTCCCGGAGCGAGACTTCCGCGCGGGCGACATCGCGCGCGGGCTGGGGAGGGCTGCGGACGACGTCGCGGCCTCCATTCCTGTCGTCGGAGGAAGCCGGAGCGTGGATGCGTCCGCGCTGCCCGCGCAGCTCCCACCGCCCTACCAAGAGGCACTCCGGGAGGTGGAGACGGCTCAGCTTCTGGGGGCCTTCGCACCGGGCAACGTGGCCCTGGCGTCCTTTGACTCCCTCACCTTCGGCGTGCCGCTGGGCTTCTACCACCTGGTGGCGGGGACGGCGCAGGGCGGGGCGACCCTCGCCAGGGGCGAGTACGAGGAGGCCACGCGGCAGTTGGCGCCCGCGGCTCTCATGGTGGGCCTGTACGCGGGAGGAAAGGGGGCGCGTGCATTCCGTGAATCCGGCCTCTCCCGGCAGGAGGGGGCACGGCTCCAGGCGGTGGTGCCTCGCGTGGAGGCGCTGAAGGCGGTGTTGGAGAGGTTGGAGGCGCGAATAGGCGAGAGCGCCGTGGGGGAACTGGCCCGGTACATCCAGCAGAGCCGCGA
>NZ_JAAIYB010000848.1 GCF_010894475.1 Myxococcus vastator | reverse complement strand
GCCTGGGTGGCCCCCGCCCGTTCCCCCGAGCGCCTCATCCTAGACGTTTTCCAGCGGCTACGGCGCCGTCAGGCGGAGCGGCTCACGCACCGCGGCCCGGAGGAACTCGGCCACCCGCTCCAGGGAGTCGGTCCGCTCCAGCTCCGTTGGGAAGCGCCGGAACGACTCCGGCGGCCCGTAGAGGATGACGGGCTTGCCATAGCGCAGGGCCAGGGCCGCCTCGGCCACCGTGCCCGCGCCCCCGGGCAGTGACACCAGGGCGTGCGGCGTGAGCACGTTGATGTGATTGCGGCTGAGCGGCTCCGTCCCCTGCACGCCGCTGAGCGGCAGGTGCGTGTAGATGGGCAGCTCCACGTTGGGGTTGGGGTAGCCCGGACGGGGCCGGTACTCGCCGCCCTCCACCGCGCCGGGGACGATGCCAATGGAGATGCCGTGCCGGTACGCCACCTGGACGAACGCGTCCGCCGCCGTCCGCATCACCCCGCTGCCCGCGCCCGTGAGCAGGTCGAAGCCCGCCTCGGCGATCCACCGGACCAACGGGACGACCCGCTCCGCGTGGTCCTCCTTGCCAGAACCGAAGACACCGATGATCCGCCGTGGCCTGCGCATGGGCTTCGCTCCTTCCCCCGGTATGACGGGCCCGCCCTCCAGCTTGTTCCAACCGCGCGCCGCATTCCTCTCACGACGGTTCATTGCCCCACATTCCCCCCGCCGGGCGTTCACCGATGGAAGCCTGCGCGCCTGGAGCGTGACGGAGTGGACGCTTCGCCTGTCAGACCCCCGCTCTACCTTCATCCGCATGCGCCTGGAGGTCGTCCATGTTCGACAGTTGTGGAGGATGTGAGCGCCGCGGAAGCGCCGGTGAAGTGTTCGACTGGTGCGCCCACTGCGAGCTGTCCCTGTGCCCCCGCTGCATGGAGCGCGGCTGCTGCGACAGCGAGCCCGCCGAATCCGGCCGCTCGGCGCCCCGGTGCCTGCCGGAGCCCCCCGAGGACGACGAGGCCACGGCCCTCCCCGAGCACTTCGGCGGCCGGTGCTGCACCCGCGCTCGCGCCGTGGCGTGCTCCTGCGCCTTCCACTGGGTTTGCGCCCACCACGGCGATCAACACATCGGCACGCATGACTGACGTTCCCGTTGTCCGCTGGGAACGGATCTCCACGCGCCGTGTTCGACGCACCCGGCCACGCCCGAAAATGACGTTTCACCTGGTATTTTCCGGGCAGGCCCGATTGCTCAGTTCCTGAGAGGGTGTGAGGATGCGTGTGAGACAGCTTTTGTGTCTCACCCCCACCTTGAGCCCCTCCGAGG
>NZ_JAAIYB010000847.1 GCF_010894475.1 Myxococcus vastator | reverse complement strand
TACGATGTTGCTTCTTGTCTTGTGGGCTCGGAGATGGGTATAAGAGACAGCTCCTGCGGTGGGATGAGGTACTCCGCGCCCGTCTCGGTGACGACGGCCATCTCCTCCACGGCGATGATGCGCTGGGCGCCCTCGCCGCCGTCCGGCCACGCGAAGAACCCGTCGAAGGCGAAGACCTGCCCGGGCCGGACGATTCGCGCCGCCTGGCCCGCCGCGGGCTTGCCCTGCTGCGCGCCGGAGAGCGCCGGGCCCACGTCATGCGCCCAGTAGCCCACCGGGTGCCCCGTTCCCCACATGACGGGCGCGGAGCCGGCCTCACGCATCCAGTCGCGCTGGGCCTTGTCCACGTCCCAGCCGCGCACGCCGGGTTTCAGGGTGGCCAATGCAATGCGGCTGCCCTTCTTGCCCTTCTCCCACTTCTCCAGGGCCGCCTTGGGCGGCTGCGTCTCGCCCGGCGCCAGCACGTAGGCGAAGCGCTGGATGTCCGTCACCCACATGCCGCCCACGCGGATGCCGAAGTCCGTCTGGATGAAGTCTCCCGGCTGGATGACGCGCTCGGTGGCGTGGGAGTGGCCGCGCGTGGGGCCGCTCTGGACGTTGGGGTTCTGGTCCGGTGCCCAGGCGTCGCCCACGCCCAGCTCCGCCATGCGCTGGCGGAGGAAGCGGGCCACGTCCACGTCGCGCGTCTTGCCCGGCACCACCGCGCGGTAGGCCTCGATTTCCAGTTGGGACGTCAGCGCGGCGGCCTTGCGGAGGATGTCCACCTCCTCGGGCAGCTTCACGGAGAGCCACTCGGAGACGAGGTCCTCGGAGGACACCAGCTTCTTGCGCAGCGCGGGCGTCAGGGCCTTCTCCAGCGCGGCGCGCTGCGTGGCGGACAGGCCATCCGCCACCGTCACCGACGTGGACGAGTTGACGGCGATGCGCTTCGGCTTCGCCGCCGCCAGCCGCGAGGCCACCTGCGCGTAGAGCTTCGTTCCGCGCGGCAGCGCCACCACTTCGTCCAGCGGCGCCACGTCGCGGAGCGCGGTGGCCTCGCCTTCGGGTGACAGGGCCACGCCGCGCACGGCCTCGCCTTGCTTGAGGAACAGGAAGGCGGCGGTGCCTCCGGCGTTCTCACAGCCGACGTGGATGGCCAGCGGGTCGTTGTCGTTCTCCCGGCAGATGACCACCCACGCGTCCACGTTGGCGCGGGCCATGGCCTGGGGCAACAGCTTCTGGATGCGCGCCTTGCGGATGCGGGGCCAGGCGTCCTGGGACGCGATGGGGTCGGCGGGCGCGGCGCTGGCGATGGGGGCGGCGAGGAGCAGGGC
>NZ_JAAIYB010000846.1 GCF_010894475.1 Myxococcus vastator | reverse complement strand
TCCCACCACCGCGAGCCGGAGGCCGGCCAGCCCTCCAACCAAGGCACCAGCGGCAACTGACACCCATCGTATCAGCCCAAAGAAGGTGAACACCCGCGGTCTCCTTCCTGAAAATCACTGACACAAATGCCGCTCAACGAATTCGCCTTGAGCGGCACTCAAAAGACCTCCATGACGCGACTGATTCGGCGCGGGAGCGGTTTCCCTTCCCAGCAAGTAGCCTGCCAAACCGCCTCCTCCCATGGCAAGACCTTGGTGGAGGAGAAACCAAGCCGCAGGGCCCACCCATGACCCACGTAAGGAGGTTTCAAGATGTCTCTGGGTAAGGAATTTCAAGAGCAGCTCGTGATGGCCGCCACGGACCGGCACGTTCCCGCGCGGGTTCGGTCCGCCCTTGAGGCTTGGCGTGCTGTGGACCAGCGCTTCAATGAGTGGGTCCTGAGGGAGGCCAAGGTACGGCTGACCCAGGAGCAGCTCATCAATGACGTGGTGGAGCAGGATGCCGACGGCTTCGACGCCACCGGTGCGGCCTGGCTGAACTATCAGGCGCAGCCGACGCCCGAGAACGAGGCCGTGCTACTGCGCGCGCTCTCTGATTGGAGCGAGACGCAGACCTGCTTGATGCAGAAGTACACCGGGTGAGCTAACGGTCTGGCTCCTACCGGGGTGAAGGGCCTGGTCGATGTGTGCTTCGAGAACAACAACCAGGCCCACCTCATGTGATGCGCCGGGAGCATCCCCTGGACGGGTCGGGCGCGCAGCCCGGTGGATCGCTGTTCGGAAATGTCGGGACTTTTGTGGCGTCAAAACCCCCGACATTTCCGAACAGCGAGCTACCGGAGTGACTCCGGTCCCCCGCCGCGAGGGGGCCCCTGGGGTAGCCGCGTGGTCCGTTCAGCATGAAGTCCGGCACGGAGATGATGGCATGGCATCCGCGCGCGCCGTGCGCTGACGAGGTGCCCCGCGCGCATGCACTTCCACGCGAACCGCTCCGTCCTGCTGTCGCTCCTCCTGCCCTGCCTGGCGCTCGCGCAGCCCCTGGACGACACGCCGCGGAGGACACGTCCACTGCGGCGGCGCCGTCGCTCAGTTCATCTGCGCTGCGCGATCAGTCGTCCGAGCGCAGCGCCTCGTACAGCGGCACGCGGGTGACACGGCGCGCGGGCAGCCAGCTTGCCAGCAACGCCACTGCCGCGAGCAGCGCGGGCACGGCCGTGAAGGTGACGACGTCGAACGCACCCACGCCATACAGGACACTGGACAGGCTGCGCGCGAGCACGGCGGCGCCGCCAAGCCCCAGGAGGACGCCAGCCACGGCCATCCCAAGCC
>NZ_JAAIYB010000845.1 GCF_010894475.1 Myxococcus vastator | reverse complement strand
CGAAAGAGGTGCCTCCCCGCCGGCGGGCTTGGGCAGGGGCACCTTGCTGCGCAGGGCGGACTCCACGTCCGCGGGGCGCCAGCCGAAGTGCTCGGCCACCGCGCTGAAGAGGGTGGCGCGCACCAGGCCCACGGGGACCTGGCCCACCACCGGCTTGAGCCGCTCGAGCGCTGCCATCTTCTCCTCGAAGCTCGCGGCCTTGCCCTCCGGGAGGAGCGAGGCGAACAGGTGGCCGGTGAGCGGGTGGGCGCCTTCCAGCAGCCGCTCCACGCCCTCCTGGCCCTCACGACGCGCGAAGGTGTCGGGATCATCCCCTTGCGGCAGCAGGGCAACTCGCGCGGTCGCCCCCGCGGCGAGCAGGGGACCGGAGAGCCGTTCGACCGCGGCGAGTCCGGCCGAGTCTCCGTCCAACAACAGAATCAGCTCGCGGGCCTCGGCGCGCTTGAGCACCTGCATGTGGCCGGCGGTGAGGTTGGTGGAGCACAGCGCCACCGCGTGCCGCACGCCCACCTGGTGCAGGCCAATGGCGTCGAAGTAGCCCTCCACGAGCACGGCGGCCTTGCGCTTGCGCATCTCGTCGCGCGCCTGGTCCATGCCGAAGAGCGTCTCGCTCTTGTTGTACAGCCGCGACTCGCGCGAGTTGAGGTACTTGGGCCCTTCGTCCGCGCCGACCAGGCGGCCACCGAAGGCGATGGGGCGGCCCTCCGGCGCGCGGATGGGCACCATCAGCCGGCTGCGGAAGAAGTCGTAGTAGCCGTCCCCGCTGTTGCGCTTGAGGACCAGGCCGGCCTTCGCCGCCCACTCCAGCATGCCCAGCTTCTGGAAGCGCTCCGTCAGCGAGGCCCACTCGTGGGGCGCCCAGCCCAGGCCGAACGCCATGGCCGTCTCCTCGGAGACGCCGCGGCTGGCGACATAGGCGCGGGCGGCGCGGCCTTCGTCCTGCTGCCACAGCATGGCGCGGAAGTGCTCGGCGGCCTGGTCCGTGGCCTCCTTGATTTGCTGCCGCTCCCGCATGCTGGGGTCCTGCTCGGCCTCCAGGTCCACGCCGAGCTCGCGGGCCAGGTCCCGCACCGCGTCCAGGAACGTCTTGCCCAGGTAGCGCTGGACGAAGGACACCGCGTCACCGCTCGCGCGGCAGCCATGGCAGAAATAGAAGCGCTTCTCCGGCACCACGTAGAAGGAGGGCGTCTTCTCCTGATGGAAGGGACAGCAGGCCTTCCATTCGCGCCCGGCCTTCTTCAGGTCCACATGCCGGGAGATGAGCCCGACGAGGTCCACCCGGTCGAGGACCTCCTGGATCTTGTGCTCAGGAATCACGACTCCCACCCCC
>NZ_JAAIYB010000844.1 GCF_010894475.1 Myxococcus vastator | reverse complement strand
AACCAGGTCCAGCCGCCCCGCCTGGAGCGCGGGCACCAGTCCGAACAGCAGCGTGGTCAGCACGGCCAGTCCCGCGGTGAAGGCCAGCACGGGGCCATCCAACGACACCTCGTCGATGCGGGGAATGTCCCGAGGCCCCCACGTGGCCAGCGCGTCCAGTGCCCACATCGCCACCAGCAACCCCACGGCCGTGCCCAGGCCGGCGAGCACGCCGCACTCCACCAACAGCTCGCGCGCGATGCGGCCACGGCTCGCGCCCAGGGCGATGCGCACGGAGACCTCCCCCTCACGCGAGGCCGCGCGCGCCAGGAGAAGGTGCGTGAGGTTCGCGCACGCGATGAGCAACACCAACCCCACCGCGCCCAGCATCATCAAGAGCGACGGACGGACGTTGCCCACCAGCATGTCGCGCAGCGGCTCCACGCGCGCGTCCTTGCCTTCGTTCGTCTGGGGGTACTGCTCCGCCAGACGGTGGGCGATGGCGGAGAGCTCGGTGCGCGCGGACGCCAGCGCCACGTCCGGGCCCAGCCGGCCGTACACCTCCAGCCAGTGCGCCCCGCGCCCCTCGGGCTTCGTCATGCCCTCTTCCCAGCGCAGCGGGAGCCACAGCTCAGAGCGGGAGGGGAAGTCGAAGCCCGGCGCCATCACCCCCACCACCGTCCACGGCTCGGGAGTGCCCAGGTCCACCGAGCGCCCCAGCACGGCGGCGCTCCCACCGAAGCGCCGCTGCCACAGCGCATGGGAGAGCACCGCCACCTTCGGCGCGCCGGGCTGGACGTCATCGGGATGAAGCGCGCGTCCCATTTCCACGCGCGCGCCCAGCAGCGGGAAGAAGTCGCCCGTCACCATCCCCGCCTGCACCTTCTCCGGCGAGGTGTCCGCGCTGTCCGCCGCCAGCGTCAGCGTCACGGACGACACCGCGGACAAGCCGTCCAACGTGCGGCTCTGCTCTCGCAGGTCCATGAAGTCCAGCACGGAGGTGGGCCCCGGCCCCTGCTTCCGCTGGCTGTACACGTGCACCAGGCTCGCGTCGTCGTGCATGGGCAGCGGACGCAGCAGCACGGCATTCACCACGCTGAAGATGGAGACGTTGGCGCCAATCCCAAGCGCGAGCGTGACCACCGCGACCAGCGTGAAGGTGGGACTGCCACGAAGGCGACGCAGCGCGAAGCGGAGGTCCTGGCCCAGGGTCATCGTCATGTCCAGGACGCCTGAGCATGCCGCGTGCCACCCCCGGCGTACAGGCCCTCTGGACGAAGCGAGAAGCCCGGCTGCGCGTGCGTGGGAATCGGAGTCCCGCATCCGGACATCCCGCGCGCTTCCACGTGTCGTTTCTCCCACCCTGCCC
>NZ_JAAIYB010000843.1 GCF_010894475.1 Myxococcus vastator | reverse complement strand
GCCCCCTGTCCCGCGTCCGGCGCAGACCCCGCCCGAGGCGGCGCTCCGGCCGGTGACGCCTCCGCCGGCCCTGTCGCTGGGAGAGACGCTGCGCCCGGTGACCCCCATGTCGCCGCACGGCACGCTGCTCCAGGGCATTCCGGTCCCCGCGCCCTCCAGCGTCATGCGGGGCCTGGTGCCCGGCCAGACGGTGGCCCAGCGCTACCGCGTGGAGCGCTGGCTGGGCGCCGGGGGCAGCTCCACCGTGTACGAGGCCATCGACCTCCGGCAGGACGTGCGCGTGGCGCTCAAGGTCCTCGCGGTGCCCCACGCGGATGCCGCGATGGTGGCGCGCTTCCGCCAGGAGGTGGAGCACGCCCGGGCGCTGGAGCACGTCAACATCCTGCGCGTCTTCGATGCGGGCGTGGACGGCGAGCGGCACTTCCTCACCGTGGAGCTGCTGGACGGGGTGGACTTGCGTCAGCGGCTGCTGGAGCGGCGCGCCACGTTGGCGGAGGCGCTGCGCTGGCTCACCCACGCGACGGTGGCGCTGGAGCACGCGCACGGCCGGGGCGTGCTCCACCGCGACGTGAAGCCCGCCAACCTCTTCATCACCCACACGGGCGTGCTCAAGCTGATGGACTTCGGGCTCGCCAAGAGCACCCACGTCATGGGGGCGACGGCCCAGGGCGCGGTGCTCGGCACGCCGGAGTACATGGCGCCGGAGCAGGTGACGGGCAGCCCCGCGGTGTCACCCGCCACGGACCTGTACGCGCTCGGCGTGGTGGCCTACGAGCTGTTCACCGGACAGCTTCCCTTCCGCCACCCGGAGCCCGTGCCGCTGATGTTCCTGCACGTCCAGGAGCGCCCCGCGCCGCCGCGCACGTTGCGGCCGGGACTGCCGGAGCCCTTCGAGCGCGTCGTGCTGCGGCTGCTGGAGAAACGCCCCGAAGACCGGTACCGGACCGCTGCCGAGCTCCGCTCCGCGCTGGCGAAGCTGTGGCCTCATGCGATGAACGGTGAGGCCCGGGAGGCGACACCGGATGAGCGGAACGTGCCCACTGTCACGCCCCCGGGACCGAGGGCTCCGTCCGCCCCGGAGCCAGCAGCGCCAACCCGAGCGCCGCGGCGGCCGTGAGCCCCGCGGCGATGCCGAACTGCAAGGCGAAGTGTCCGCTGGCCAGCGCGAGCAACGCCACCGCCAGCGAGCCACCCAGCAGCCGCGTGGCGTAGAGCGCGCTGGTGACGATGCCCCGGTGGTGCCAGGGCGCGCGGGACTGCGGCCCAATCAGCGACGTGCTCGTGGCGGGCCCCAGCCCCAGACCGAGCACCGCCAGCCCCACCAGCGCCGCCGGCACACCCCAGCCTCGCGCCGCGGCCCATGACAGCCACC
>NZ_JAAIYB010000842.1 GCF_010894475.1 Myxococcus vastator | reverse complement strand
CTCCAGGGCGGGCAGGTCGTCACCGCGCAGGACGTCACCGGGGGCCAGCACCACGGCGCGGGTGAGCACGTTCTCCAGCTCGCGCACGTTGCCGCGCCAGGGCAGGCGGGTGAGGCGCTCCATGACCTCGCCGGGCACGCGGGTGACGCGCTTGTGGACCTTCTCGTTGATGCGCTCGAGCAGGTGCTTCACCAGCGGGGGGATGTCCTCGCGCCGCTCGCGCAGCGGCGGAATCTGGAGGGTGATGACCTTGAGGCGCTGGTAGAGGTCCTCGCGGAAGCGGCCGGCCTCCACTTCCTCCGCCAGGGCCCGGTGGGTGGCGGCGATGACGCGGGCGCGCAGCTTGATGCGCTTGACGCCGCCCACGCGCTCGAACTCGCGCTCCTGGAGCACGCGCAGGAGCTTGGACTGGAGCATCAGCGACATGTCGCCAATCTCGTCCAGGAACACGGTGCCGTCCTCGGCCACCTCGAACTTGCCCGGCTTGCCCGCGGTCGCCCCGGTGAAGGCGCCCTTCTCGTGGCCGAACAGCTCGCTCTCCAGCAGCGTGTCGACGATGGCGGAGCAGTTGATGCCGATGAAGGGCCGCGGCTCGTCGTAGGAGTAGTTGTGGATGACGCGGGCGATGAGCTCCTTGCCGGTGCCGCTCTCGCCCGTAATCAGCACGGTGGCGTGGCTGCCGGTGACCTTCCCAATCTCCTTCACCAGCTGCTGCATCAGCGGGCTGGTGCCCACGATGTCGCCCAGGCGGGCGGCGGCGTTCTCCCGGTGGACCTCGTCCGCGCGGCGCGACAGCTGGCGGTACTCCAGGGCGCGCTCCACCACCAGGTCCAGGGCGGCCGGGTCCGGGAAGGGCTTGTGGATGTAGTCGAAGGCCCCGGCCTTCATGGCCCGGATGGTGGTCTCCATGTCGTGGTACGCGGTGACCAGGATGATGCGCGCGTCCCCGCACAGGCCCTTCATCTCCTCGATGATTTCCAGGCCCGTGCGGTCCGGGAGCATCATGTCGAGGATGACCACGCTGGGCATGGCCTCCTGGGCGGCGCGCAGCCCGGCCGCCGCGCTGGTGGCGGTGGACACCTGGTAGCGCGGCTGGCCGTCGTGCTCTATCTCCTCGAAGTGCATCTTCAGCGTTTCGAGGAGCGAGACGTCGTCGTCGACGATGAGAAGGGTCTCCATGGCGCTCTCAGGTGGCGAACGTCAGCGTCAGCACCACGCCCGGCTCGGCGCTGCCCCGGGCGGCCACGTCTCCCCCCACGCCCATCATCACCCGGCGCAGGGCGGCCAGGGACAGCCCGGCGCCCCGGGCCAGCCGGGAGCCGAAGGGCTCGAAGAGCGAGCCGTTCTCCTCCGGGGGCAGGGCGGCGGCGGGGTCGTGGA
>NZ_JAAIYB010000841.1 GCF_010894475.1 Myxococcus vastator | reverse complement strand
ATCCAGTGGCCATCGGGAGTCTTGAGCTCCAGGACATGCTCGCCCACGGGGAGCTCGATGAGCAGCGGCGCGTGGCCTCGGCGCTCGCCGTCGATGATGACCACCGCGCGCAAGGCCCCCTCGCCTCCCACCGTCAGCGCCCCCAAGCCGCCATTCGCCGGGCGCGCCGGGGCACGGGCCAGCCGCTTCGGGGGCGGCTCCTGCGCTCGCGGAACCGCGCGTGTCACGGGCGCCTGCACCGGCGCGGGCGGCGAGCGCTCGGCCGGGGCGACTTCGTCCTTCTCCGGCGCGGGCGGCACCGGCACAGGGACGGCGACGGACTGCACCGCGGGCACAGGCGGCGCGTCTTCCTTCCCGAGCCTCCAAGGCCACACGGCCGCGAGCCCCCCCAGCGCGAGGACGGCGAGCCAGGGCCACCGCCGGCGCTGGGCGCGCGGCTCGCTTCGCGGTGGCGGCGTGGCGCTGCCCCCCGTCGCCGCCCCTGGCGCCGGAACGACGACTCCGCCGAGGAGCTGCTCCACCTCCAGGAAGGAGCCGGCCCACCCCGAGACGGGCCGCGCCATGGCCTCCTCCTCCTTCGCGCGGACCCGGGCCATCCACTCGCACAGCAGCGCGCGCCCTGCTCGCCCGCTTCGGGCCGCGAGCACCTCGCCGGTCGCCTCGGCGAACTCCGCCGCGCTCTGGAAGCGCTGATGCCTCGCCCTCCGCACGGCTCGCGCGATGAGGTCGCGGACGTCCGCGGGGAGCGCGTCCGACAGCTCCAGCTCCTTGCCCGCCAGCAGGTCCGCCATCCGGTCCTCGCCCGCCAGCGGGCTGTGCCCCGTCAGCAGCGCGTGCAGCACGCACCCGAGCGCGAAGAGGTCCGAGCGCCCATCCAGCGCGCCCCGCGTCACCTGCTCCGGCGGCATGTACGCCAGCTTGCCCTTCGTGAGCCCCGCCAGCGTCCGCTCCTGCCTGTCCCTGGCCAGCGCGATGCCGAAGTCCGCCAGCTTCACGTCGCCCGTCCACGACACGAGGATGTTCGAGGGGCTCACGTCGCGATGGACGATTTCCAGCGACTCCCCCGCACCATCCTTCGCCTCATGGGCATACTGGAGCGCATGGGCCACCTCGGCGCACACATGCAGCGCCAGCTCCACCGGGAAGTCCTCCCCCACCTCGAGCCCGCGCTGCCGCAGCCGCTCCGCGTCGACGCCGTCCACGTACTCGAGCACCTGGTACGGGACGCCCTCCACCACGCCGTAATCGAGGATGGACAGGATGTTGGCGTGGTGCAGCCGGCTGGCGATCCGCGCCTCGTCGAGGAACATCCGCGCCTGGGAGGGGTTCTGCTCGGGCTCTGCAATCAACCGCTTGATGGCCAGCCTCCGCGCGAAGCCCCCC
>NZ_JAAIYB010000840.1 GCF_010894475.1 Myxococcus vastator | reverse complement strand
CGCCCGCCCTCCTCTGCTTGTTGATGCACGAAGCGCTACCCATGGATGGGGTTTAACGGTAAGGGGCGCCCCCCATGCGTGCGTGCGGACTCGATTTCGGAACCAGCAACACCGCCGCGGCCCTGCCTGACGGCACGGTGCTGTCCCTGCAACCCCATACCTCGGAGGCCCGCCTCTTCCGCTCCGTCCTCTTCTTCCCGGACGACGAGCAGGACATCTACGCCGGCGCCGACGCCATCCAGCGCTACCTGGAGGACAACACCGGACGCTTCATCCAGTCCGTGAAGTCCTTCCTCCACTCCAGCTCCTTCCGCGCCACCCAGGTGAAGGGGCGCACCTACACCATTGAAGAGCTGGTGGCCGTGCTGCTGCGCCGCGTGCGGGACGCCGCCGCGAGCGCCATGGGTGGCGCGCCCGAGGCCGTCGTGCTCGGCCGGCCCGCCGTCTTCACGCCGGACCCGGAGGCGGATGCCCTGGCCCAGCAGCGCCTGCTGCGCGCCGCGGAGCTCGCGGGCTTCCAGCACGTCCAGTTCCTCATCGAGCCCATCGCCGCGGCGCTCGCCTACGAGGCCCAGCTCACCCGCGACGAGCTCGTGCTGGTGGCGGACTTCGGCGCCGGCACCACCGACCTCACGCTGATGCGCCTGGGCCCCAGCCGCCGCGGCAACCCGGACCGCCGCCAGGACGTGGTGGGCTCCACGGGTGTGCGCATCGGGGGTGACCGCTTCGACGCTGAAATCATGCGCCACAAGCTGCTGCCCCGCTTCGGCGCGGGCTCCACCTACCAGGTGCGCGGCTTCAGCGACAAGCGGCTGCCCATTCCCCAGCACATCATGGCCAAGCTGCTCACCTGGCACGAGATGTCCTTCATCCGGGAGAAGTCCACCCAGGAATTGCTGGAGACCATGCTCAGCACGAGCGACCGCAAGGCCGAAATCCAGGCCCTGTACGACCTCGTCATGGACAACCTGGGCTACCGCCTGTTCCGCGCCATTGAAGCGGCCAAGGTGCGCCTGTCCCAGGAAGCGCAGGCCACGGTGGACTTCGAGGAGGCCCGCATCACCCTCCACGAGCCCATCACCCGCGAGGAGTTCGACACCTTCAGCCAGCCCCTGCTGGACGAGCTGGACGCGTGCACCACGGGCCTGCTGGAGAAGCACGCGGAGGCGAAGGACATCGACGCGGTGTTCCTCACCGGCGGCTCGTCGCAGATTCCCGCGGTGCGCCAGCTCTACGTGCGCCGCTTCGGCGAAGGGCGCGTGCGCACCGCGGATGCCTTCACCTCCGTGGCCGAGGGACTCGGGCGCGCGGCGGCGCACCTGTCCATCTGAGCGGGCCGTCCGGGGCGGGGCCTACGGGCCCACGTCCACGGTGCGGCTGAGCCACCCCACCCCGCCTCGCCCATCC
>NZ_JAAIYB010000083.1 GCF_010894475.1 Myxococcus vastator | reverse complement strand
CAGGGGGACGTTGTGGGGCAGCGCCACCCGCGTGCGCCGCTGCCAGCCGCGCCGCAGCCACTGCACGTTGTCCAGCACGACGAAGGTCCCCGCGCGGGCCAACTGCTCGTGGAAGTCCACCCACGGCAGGTAGTGCGGCTGCTCGGCGACCACGACTCCAGGGATGCCCGGCACGCGCGGAGGATAACGTCCCGCCGCCACCCCGTGGCCACCCGTTTGCCCGCCGTCCCGCACGTTCCAGCGGGCATGGGGTGTACTTGACCCCAGCGCTCCGGATGCTCCCGGCTGGAAATGCCATGCTGCAGAACCGTAGTATTTTACAGCCCGTGTGTTTGGGGCCACGGAGCAGGGCGACTGGATGAAGTTCCTGTGTCTCACCACCGATGCGCGGCACCCCGTGGCGGAGGAGCTGCGGCGCCAGGGCCAGGCCGTGCTCATCACCGCGGACCTGGTGGAAGCCGGCGCGGCGCTGGGGCACGGGCCCATGGACGTACTGGTGGTGGACGCGGCGGACCTGGCGGAGGACGCGCGCTGGCTGGACACGCTGCGGACGCGGGCCCGTCCCGAGGAGCCGCTGGTGCTGGGACTGGCGCGGGAAGGCACTGACGCGGCGCTCGAGCCGCTGCTGGCCGCGGGGGTGGACGAGTTCCTGGTGGAGCCCTTCACCCCGGTGCAGGTGCGCGCACGGCGGGTGTTGCTGGAGCGGCGGATGGCGGCGCGGCGTCAGCGGCAAACGTCCGAGGCGGAGGCGCGGGGCGAGCTGTCGCGGCTGGCCTCCATCATCCAGATGCAGGCAGACGTGTCGATGGCGGGCTACGGGCTCGACGAGCTGATGCGGCTGCTGTGCGAGCGCTCGCGGGTGCTGTGCGGCGCGGATGGCGCGGCGGTGGCGCTGATGGAGGAGGCCACCGAGGAGGTGAAATACCTGGTGGCCACCGGCAGCCTGGCGCCCTTCATCGGCTTCCGGCTGAAGGTGGAGGGCAGCCTCACGGGCATCAGCCTGCTGAGCGGCGAGGTGATGCGGACGGATGACTCGGAGACGGACGTCCGGGTCAACGTGGAGGCGCTGCGCCACGTGGGCGCGCGGTCGATGATTTGCGTCCCGCTGTGGCGCGAGGGCCGCCCGGTGGGCGCGCTCAACGTCACCAGCCGGCGGCCGAACGCGTTCGAGGACCGGGACGTGCGCACGCTGGAGCTGATGGCGGGCCTGCTCGGCGCGGCCATGGGCAACGCGGCCGAGGCCCAGGCGCGTCAGGAGTTGATGGCGCAGAACACCCTGGCGATGGGCGCGCTGGAGGAGTCGCAGGAGCTGTTCGCGTCCTTCATGGACAACATCCCCGCGGTGGCCTTCATGAAGGACGAGCAGGGCCGCCGCATCTGGGTGAACGCACGCTACAGCCGGTTCTTCGGCTACCCGGTGGGCGTGGACATGTCCCACGTGGCCGACCTGGAGCTGATGCCCGCGGCCTCCGCCGAACAGTCGCGCCGGGACGACGAGGCGGTGCTCGCGTCCGGGAAGCAGAGCATCTCCGAGACGATGATTCCCGCCCTCGACGGCACCGAGCGCCACTGGCTCACCTACCGCTTCATCGTGCGGGAGCGCTCGGGGCGGCGGCTGCTGGCGGGCGTGGCGGTGGATGTCACCGACCGCAAGGCGATGCAGGCGCAGCTCGTGGTGTCGGACCGGCTGGCGGCGGTGGGCACGCTGGCGGCGGGCGTGGCGCATGAAATCAACAACCCGCTGGCCTTCGTCCTCTCCAACCTGTCGTTCCTCGCGGGCGAGCTGCACGCCCTGGCGCGGGAGCTGCCATCGGGCCGCATGGGGGAGCTGGAGGAGGTGCTGCGTGAGGCCACCGACGGCGCGCACCGCGTGCGGCAGATCGTCCGGGACTTGAGGACCTTCTCCCGGGGCGATGACGAGGTGGCCACCGCCGTCAACGTGCAGGCGGTGCTCGAGTCGGCCATCACCCTGGCGCGCAGCGAGCTGAAGCAGCGCGCGCAGTTGGTCCGCGACTATCGCGAGGTGCCGCTGGTGGAGGGCAACGAGGGCCGCTTCGGACAGGTGTTCCTCAACCTGCTCATCAACGCCGCGCAGGCCATCCCGTTGGGCCGTTCGGAGCAGCACGAGGTCCGGCTGACCTTGCGGAAGGCCGGGGACCGCGTCGTCATCGAGGTGCGGGACACGGGCGTGGGGATGCCGCCGGAGGTGCGCGCCCGCATCTTCGACCCCTTCTTCACCACCAAGCCGGTGGGCGAGGGCACGGGGCTGGGCCTGTCCATCTGCCACGGCATCGTCACCGGCTTCGGTGGAGACATCTCCGTGGAGAGCGAGGAGGGGCGAGGCAGCACCTTCCGCGTCTCCCTGCCGGTGGCGCAGCGCGCGAAGGAGCCGGTGGCGCCGCCGCTGCGCATGCCCCTGGTGGGCTGAGCTCAGCGGCGGAACACGGGCGGGAAGACGCGCGGGGCCTTCTTCTTGCGCAGGCAGCGCACGTCCGCGTCCATGTAGCAGGCGGAGAAGGCGCGGCGGCGCAGGCCGGGGCGCCCGCGTCCGGAGCGGTGCCAGAGGTGGTTGTGGACCAGGAGGGCCTCGCCGGCGCGCACCGGCAGGGAGATGGCGCGGGCTTCGGCGTCGGCCGCCGCCACCGCGTCCGGAGGAACCACCCCGCCCAGGGGCGTCACCAGGCCGCCGCGGTGGCTGCCCGGGATGACCTCCAGACAGCCGCCGTCCTCGGGGGCGTCATCCAGCGCGGTCCAGAGCTGCAGCTCCGGCTCCTGGGTGAGCCCCCATAGCCGGCCACCATCCTGGTGCCAGGGCAGGTTGCTGCCGCCGGCCTGTCCCTTGTGGAAGAGGATGGCGCGGTAGAGGACGATGTCGCCGGGGATGCGGGCCCGGGCGAGGCGCTCGAACAGCGGGTTCTCCAGCCACGCCAGGAAGCGCGGGTCCTTCTCCAGCTTCTCCAGCTTGCGGTAGTCCAGGGAGGGGCCCTGCCAGCCCAGGCCCAGGGGGGCGTCCTCGTAGCGGCCGGTGGTGGCGTCCGGCTGGAAGAAGAGGCCCGGGTGGACGACCCGGCCCAGCATCAGGTCGTCGGCTCGCTCGCGCAGCGCGTCCAGGCCCTCGTCCCCCAGCACGCGGCCCAGCTTCGCGTAGCCGTGCTCGGCGTAGTGGGCCAGGGCAGGGCGGATATCGAACCGTTCCACGTCGACGCAAAGCATGGCGCCCCCTCATACCCCGGCACGAGCCCGTCAGGGCAGGTTGATGCTTGCGCCCCCGGCCCGGGCGCCGCATGGTGGGAGGTGGCATGCCCTACCGTCGCACCACGCGCTTTGTGACTGCCCCGGATGGTACCCGGGTCGCCTGGCATACCCACTTCGGCAACCTCCGGGAGGCCACCGCCGACTCGGAGCTGGCGGCCCGCCCCACGGTGCTGCTGACGAACGGGATTGGCTCCTCGGAGAACTTCTGGCGCTACCTGGTGGCGAACCTGGAGCAGGACCACCGGGTGGTGCACTGGAACTACCGGGGCCACGGCAGCAGCGATGAGTCCCTGGCGGACGGGTACCAGATTCCCGTGCACGTGGATGATTTGGAGCGCGTCACCGAGGCGCTGATGGCCCGGGGGGACGGCAAGCCGCCGCACCACGTGGCGTTCTCCATGGGCGTGCGCGTCCTGCTGGACCTGTACCGGCGGCGGCCGGACCTGGTGCCGTCCATGACGCTCATCGCCGGGGCGCCGGGTGCGTTCGGCTCGGGGGTGGACACGGCGGGGGCCCGCGCGTTCCTGTCCGCCGCCCGGGGCATGCTCAAGCTGGCCACGCCCACGCTGCCGCTGGCGGCGCCCGTGGCGCACGCGGTGATGGCCAGCCGCTTCGCCTATCCGTTGGGCCGCATGGTGGGGGCGCTCCGGGCCCGGGCGCCTCGGGCGGACATCGACGAGTTCATGCTCGCCCTGCGCCGGATGAGCCCCCGCGCCTACTGGTACACCCTCCGGGGCATGGTGGAGGGCCACGCCTGGGACGTGGCCAGGACGGTGCAGGTGCCCACGCTCATCGTCGCCGCCAGCAACGACCTGCTCGTCCCGCTGGGGGAGATGGAGCGGATGCGTGACGTGATGCCACACGCACATTGGATGCGGGTGGATGACGCGGGGCACGCGGGCCTGCTGGAGGCCGGGTCGGAGATCGCCGAGGCCGTGCGCGTCTTCCTCGTGGACCACGGGTTGGAGCCGCCCCACGCAGTGGGGGAGCACGCTCCGGTGCCTCCGGTTTAGCGCCTGGAGCGGCGTCGTGTCCTGGGCCCTTGAGGCGGGTCAAGGCGCTGCGCGTCCGCCAATCTCCGGGAACCGCTCATAGGCCCGCAGGAGCGCGTCCAGGTGAGCGGGGTTGTCCAGGTCGAGCGGCGCGTCGGTGAGTTGCACGACCCACCCGCCCGATGTCGTGCGCCGTGCTCGCGAGAGCAGCTCGGCGTCACGAGTCGGGTCCGGGAACCCGATGGCCTGCGCGGCTGCGGCAGACCAGTAGTTCAGCCACCCGAGGAAATGCGGAATCTCATCGGAACGAAGTTCCTCTGGGAGTTTGAGGAAGGGCAGACCGTGGGGCGGAGCGGGCGACTCATCCCCCGGGTGGCGAAATTGCTGAGCCACTGTCACGGCTATCCCCTCCGGATCCACGTACCCCCAGAACGCGCGAGCGCTGTCGCCTGTTGTCGCCAACACCTCTACCGCCGCTGCGATACCGGCTTCGTCGAGTGGCCAGTCCGCATGGACCTCAAAGCGTGGCCGGCTTCCGGGGGCAATCCGCCCTGGGCTTTCCCACCCGGCAACCGTCACCACATGCTTCTCATCATCGTTGCACAGGAACGGCAACCCTCCGTCTGTTCTGTTGGCCTCGACCCATTCATCACGATGGGGTAGTTCAATGAGTTCCTCTGTTTCAGAGCTCGTCCATCCCAGCCGCAAGCCGGGAACAGCACTTTCCATTCCATGAACAATGGCAAGAGGACGACCGTCGTCGCCGACAATCGCAGGTGCGTAGACGGCAAGGCGTAGGTGTTTTTTCGTTGTTGCCATCTCAGCACCAATCCATGACGACGACATTGAGGGAGCGGTCCAGTTCAAGCAGCGCGGCTTTGTGCGCGGCGCTTCGCACACCAATGGCAAAGTTGTACCCGCATGCTTCTGCGAGTCTTTTCTCGCGCTTTATCTCCGGCAACTTCACCTTGGCGAAGAACCTCTGAGAGCGAAGAGATTGTATGTCGAAGTCATCAGTCTTGACTTCCCATAACGTGCGCGTGGCAAGCACCAGTGCGTCGAACTGCTTGCCGTTGACAAGCACATCCCAGCCGGGGACGCTGTTGTTCCTGATTGCGTCAGCGCACCGGTTGTGATTGTCGTTTCCGCCTCGGTGCGACACTGGGACCGGCCTGCACTCGGGATGTCGCTCGCGACCCAGTGGCTCGGTCGGCACCGGGGGGAACCCATCCTGCCCCGCTGGCTCGGGCTTCAGCTTGGGGTTGCGTTGCGCTTCAGCTTCCCGGGATGCCACCTTCGCTCCTCGTGAGGCCCCTGCCTCCTCGGGGTAGGCGTGGCGGAGCGCATATGCATCCAGTTCTTCCTTGATGGCGACGGCGACCACCACCACGCCAAGGACGATGACGGCTCCGACAACGATTTCAGGAGCCACCAGGACGCAGAGCCCGACGCCCATGGCCCCCGCGCCAGCGGAGGCGACCGCGCATCTTCCCTCAGTGTCGTGGAACTCGAGCCTGTCATGGTCGAGGGCCTGATAGCACCGCTCAATCAGCACGGGCCAAGGCTGGGAAGCCTCGCGAACAACGCACTGCCCACCGTCCGTCCAGGGCAGCGTCGCCGCTCGCTGGAGGTTGGCGATTCTCTGGCTTCGAGTTCCCCGCGCGCTGGGCGACGGTGTCGACGTCGCGCAAGCGGAGAGAAGAAGCAGGAGTCCGATGCAAGCGCGAGAACGCATGACCATCGCTCTTCCACCAAGGCAAGGCGCTCCGGGTCCGGGATGGCCCATTCTGGAGTATGCCAGCGCGCGCTGATGACGCGGGGACTCGGTACGTGCCCGTTGGCGAGGGATGCGCTTCGCCGGGGCGGGAGGTCCGTGGTTTGTTGCGGCGCATGGCACTCCCCGCGCTTCACTACGCCCGGCGTCCCGCCTTCGCCGCCACCTGGCCCACCGAACTCCTGGACGTCATCACCGCGAGGCTCGCGGACGAGGTGCACGCCCAGGACCTGCGCGTCATCGTGCTCGCCCCCACCCAGGACCGGCTGCGCGTGGGCGTCTGGCTTGGCACCGAGTGGGACAACTACCCCTACGTGACGGGAGACGCGGCGGCCGCCGGCTTTGTCTCGCTGACGCCGTGGCTCGACGAGCTCGACGCGTTGTCCCGAGGTGAGCGGACGCTCCCCACGCCCGAGGACTGGACGCCGCTCGCGCCGCTCCACTTCCGCGATGAGGCGCGCAATGCCTCCTTCCTGGCCTGGTGGCTCGAGCTCCACCGCGCCCTCGTCGCCAGCGCCATCGAGCTTGGCACGCGCCTGCTGGCGGAGCGCTTCGAGCAGCCCGTCGGCGTTTTCGTGTCCATGGACGGAACCGAGGCCCAGCTCGTCTCCTTCTGTCACCCCCGAGGCGCACCCCTCTGGCCCGTGCAGGAGCACCGGAAGGAGCACGGCTACGGCAGCGTCTATCCGCGCGCGTCCCTCGAAGGCGACACGCTGGTCCTCTTCTACCCAGAAGGTGAGGGTGAAAGCGGCGGGCCGCCCGCCATCCGCTGTTGGTCCCATGCCCAGGTCGTCCAAGCCCGCGCGGACCGGAAGGAACTGCACGTCACCGCGCGCTTCAAGGGCGAGGACTTCGATGTGCGCTTCAGCGCGGGCCACACCCACCCCCGGTTCGGAGGGCCGACGCCGCCCGCCATCATCAACGCCTTGCTCGGGTTCTTCAGGGCCAGCGGCGGGCTCGATGCTGGCGACGTCGCGCCACCGCTGCCCGCGAGCGCCGAGGAGGTGGCGGCCACCCTCGCCGCGCTCCCCACCGCCCATGAGCAGCTCCGGTACGTCACCGGCCTCGCGCGTGTCGTCAGCCTCGAGCGGCTGCTCATCCTTCTGGCGGGCCTCGAGGTGGCCGCGCCGACGCGTGGGGCCCTCCAACGCGCGCTTGCCGCGGACGCGCTGGACGCCGGGCAGTGGGCCGCGGTGCTCGCCCATTTCGAACAGCTCGCCGAAGAGGACCGCTCATCCTGGATGGAGACACGGGCCCTCACCGGGCTTGGGCGCTGGGAGGACGTGCTGCGCGTGGCCAGCAATAATGCCCTCCCGGAGCGGGCGCTGGCGCTCGGTGCACTCGGGCGCCTCGACGAGGCGCTGCCCCTGGTCGACAAGGACAGAGCCGGGAGTGACGCGTTGGCGGTGCTCGCGCTGCTTCAGCAGGCGCATGCGCCGGAGCAGGCCTCCGCCACGCTGCGCGCCGCCCTCGCCGGAGGGGTCCGCGAGCACCTGCTCGTTCACGTGGAGGCCTCGCCGGGGCTGAGTCCCCTCCTGAAGGCGCACCGGGACTTCGAAGCGGCCGTGCGCGCCAGCCGCGACGCCTGCGAGCGGCTCGACCTCTCCCCGCTGAGGCTGGAGCCGGCGCGGATCCTCGCCGTCGAGCCCGCAACGCGGGCGCTGATCGCGCCGCTCGAAGATGCCGACGCGGAGTCCAAGCGTTCGTACTTCCTCGCGTTCGTGGAGCGCCCGGGTGGAAGCTGGTGGGGGGCCGACAGGGAGGGCACGCTGCGCGAGTACCGCGCGGACGGGGGCGCGAAGACACTCGCCACGTTCAGCCCCCGCATCGAGGAGCTCGTCGCGCTGGAGGCCGGGGTCGTGGCGGCCGTGGGCTCGACGCTCGTGCTGCTGGATGCGGCGGGTCAGGCGCGAGCGACGCTCCAGAGCCCCCGCTCCGGGGACGGCCCCATGGCCGCGCAGGGCGCGCTCCTGGCCTGCGCGAACGGCGAGGCGCTCAACCTCTACCGCGCCACGGGCGACACGTTGCAGTGGCTGGCCCCGCTCGCCATGCCTGGCCACAGCGCCATTGGCCAGCTCGGCTTCACCGGGCCTGGACAACTGCTCGTCACCGCCGGGCGGCACCTGGTCCTCTTCGACGTGAGTGAGCCCACGCGACCGGTCCCCCTGCGGCGTTGGATTGACGACGTGGACTTCGAGCTCGTCTCCACGCGTGAAGGGGCCGCCGCGCTGACCCGGGGGGAGTGGGTCTGGCTGGTGGAGGTGGGCGAGGTGCTGCGCGGCAAGCACAAGCTGCACCTGGGCGCCTCCCCGAAGGCCGCGGCGAGCGACGCGGCGCCATGGGCCTTCTCGGCGCGCGGCCGAGTGGTGGAGGTCTCCGGCGCAGTCGCGCGCGAGGTCTTCCTGGTGGGCGCGGATGGCTCCCGCCTCGGCCCCCGGGCCCTCTCCCTCAGGGGCCGCCATGGCACCGCCGTCACCCATGACACCGTGCTGCCGCTGTCGTCCGTGGAGCTCGACACGGCGCCCTTCACCGCGCACGTCGAGGCCCTCCTCCCGCGAGTGCGGGAGTGGCTGTTCGGCCACCTGGAGGCGTGGGCGCGCGACGGCGTCCGGGCCCCCGCCGGTGGGGGGCACGCGCCCCTGGGGGGTCTCGTCCTCTCCTGGATGACGGGGCTGTGGGCCGGCCTGCGCGGCCAGCCGCCCTGCAGCGTTGTGTCCCTGGGGTATGACAACTCCGGGGAGCTGCCGCTCAAGGGGGTTGGGA
This sequence comes from Myxococcus vastator, assembly GCF_010894475.1. GTDB lineage: Bacteria > Myxococcota > Myxococcia > Myxococcales > Myxococcaceae > Myxococcus > Myxococcus vastator. Next base: position 14,728 of record NZ_JAAIYB010000083.1, on the reverse strand, counting down.
CGCCACCGCCGGCCCTGGTCGCCCCCGCGTCCTCCATGGCCGCGGAACGACAGACGCGGGCGCTGGAGGACGCGCGAGAGCAGCGCGCCATGCACGAGCAGCTTCGGGTGTGCCGCGCGCTCCTCCGTGAAGCCGCGGCGGCCTTCGCGCACCGCACCTCCGCGCGGACCTTCTTGCTCGCGCTCGACACCGAGGATGGCCTCGAGGTCCTCGACGTCCTCCCGGGAGGGGGCGCGGCGCTGCCCCTCCGCGCCGCGGACGCGCCGCGCGCCGAGCGGACGCTCCGGGAGCTGCTGAGCGCCGCGGATGCGGGCCTGTCGATGCCGAACCTCGTGGCCCGCGCGCGCCGCGACGCCGCCGTCCGCGCCGACGTCCTGGCCCTCTTCGAGCAGGAGGGGCTCGAGGCCGCCGGCCGGCTCTCACTCGAGCTGCTCGACGTCGACCTGGAGGGCTGCGCGCGCGCGTGGCTCGCCGTGGCCGCGCGCGACGTTCACCAAGGACTCCCTGGCCTCATCGCCCTGGCCCGGCGCGGCCACGCCGGGGCCCGCGCGCGGCTGCTGAGCCTCGTTGATGCCAGCGACACCCGTCTGGCGCTCCAGGCGCGCGTGGAGCTCGGCCGCGCCGACGAGGACGCCACGGTGCCCCTGCTGGAGCGCTACCTCGCGTCGCCTGGGGAGGTTGACGAGGTGCTGGCGCGTGCGCTCGCGGACCTGGGCGACGCGCGCATCGTCCGCCTGCGCGCCGCGCTCGAGTCCGCGTGCGCGCGACAGGGCGCCGAGACGGACAGGCTCCTGCTCCCCCTGGTGCGAAGTGGCTGGGCTCCCGACGAGGAGACGGTGAGGGCCGGCAACGAGGCCCGCCTTGACGAAAGCGAGTTCCTCGCGAGTGACTTCGGCGACGACGCGCCGGAGGGCTCGGCGAGCGCGGTGCGGCACTGGACGGCGCAGCGCATCGCCAGCGCGGTGGCCGCGGCGGGCCCCCTCTGGCCCCAGGAGGTCCCCCTCGAGTCGGACCGGACGGGTTGGCAGCGCTTCTTCACGCTCGCCTGGCCGTACTGGGAGTCCCGTGGGGTGCTTCCCAGGCTGTACGAGCGCCTGGCGAAGTGTGAGCAGGAGGCGGACGCGGAGCTGGCGTACCAGTTGCTCTTCCAGGGGCTGTTGCGCGGAGACCCACGGGGCGCCGAGTTCGGGCGGGCGCTCGCCCGGAACACGGCCCACGCGAGCCGCCACGCGGAGACGACGCGACTGGCCACGTTCTCGCGCCTTCAGTTCGGCTGGTCCCTGGTGAAGGCCAGGCGCCTGACGGAGGCGCGCCAGGTGGCGGACGCCGCGCTCGCCGTCGCGCCCGAAGATGGACAGGTGCGCTTCTTCGACGCGCGCGTCGCCTGGCTCGAACGCGATGACCCCACCGCGGCGCTGGAGCGCATCGAGCCGGCCCTCCGCGCCGCGCGTGACTCCGTGGGGCGCGCCCGGCTGCTCAACCTGTACGGCGCCGCGCTCGACGCGCTGGGCCGCCACGCGGAGGCGCTCGACTGGTTCCACAAGGCCTTCGCCGCCAACGAGACGTCGGTGGACGGACACACCGGCAAGACAGGTGACCCGGAGATGTCCCACGCGATTCTGTCGAACATCGCGGAGATGCACTGGAGGCTGGGCCAGCGGGAAGAAGCCCGGCGTCACGCCGAGCAGGCCGCGCGGCGGGGCTCCACGACGGAGATCGTCATGGAAATCCTCGCTGAGAAGCGAGCCTGACGGCCGGTCCGCGCCGCCTCCCGTCGGCCCTTGCCTCCGCCGGGAGGATCAGACGCCGGGTTCGGGTCCAGTGAAAACGGAAACTGCCGCCCGGATTGCGTCGCGGGTGACAGATATGGGATGCAGGGGGCTCTTCAAGATTCAACGGAGACCCTTTGCCCATGTCCTGGTCCTTCCAGCAATTGCTGGCGCCGCTGTCCGCGCTGCTCCTTTTGATGTCCGCATGTGGCGACGACCCTGAAGTCCGGCCCGTTTGCGGCAATGGCGTCGTCGAGGCCGGCGAGACGTGCGACGACGGCAACCGGAACAACGACGACACCTGTGACAACTCCTGCCGTCGTCCCACCACGGACGACGCGGGCACGGGCGAAGAGGACGGCGGCATCGTCGAGGACGACGCGGGCACCGGCGAGGACGACGCGGGCACCGGCGAGGACGACGCGGGTACCACCGAGGACGCGGGCACCACCGAGGACGCGGGCACCACCGAGGACGCGGGCACCGGCGAGGACGCGGGCACCGGCGAGGACGACGCGGGTACCACCGAGGACGCGGGCACCGGCGAGGACGACGCGGGCACCGCTGAGGATGGTGGTTCGGGTGAGGACGACGCGGGCACCGACCTGGACGGTGGCCCGGGTCCTGACCTCGACGCCGGCACCGACGCGGGCACGGGCGAGGATGACGCCGGCACCGACGCGGGCACGGGCGAGGACGACGCCGGTACGGACGCGGGCACGGGTGAGGACGACGCCGGCACCGACGCGGGCACGGGTGAGGACGACGCCGGCACCGACGCGGGCACGGGCGAGGATGACGCCGGCACCGACGCGGGCACGGGCGAGGATGACGCCGGTACGGACGCGGGCACGGTCCAGGTCGCGCTGGACAGCTTCGGTCCGACGGGCACCTTCGCGCGCTCCGGCACCACGGGGGCGACGTTCCCCGAGGCGCTGACGGTGCGTCTGCGTGAGGACGCTCCGGCGGAGGTCTGGGTGGAGGTTGCTTCGTCCAGCGCCGTGCTGAACGTGCAGGGTGGCCTGGTACGCATCGCCCCGGGTGAGCGCTCCGCCACGGTGCAGGTGACGGCGGACCTGGCCGCGGATCCGGAGACGGACAAGGCGACGCTGACGGCCACGCTGGGCAACGACACGCGCGAGGCCACGGTCCGGGTGCTCGCGGTGGATCAGGCCGCTGAGCTGTCCACGCTGTCGCCCGAGGTCATCTCGGTGAGCGCGGGCCAGACGCAGGGCTTCACGGTGGAGCTGGACGTCCCCCCGGCGCAGGACACGGTCATCCAGCTCGCGCTGGAGCCCGCGTCGCTGGGCACGGTGCCGGCGACGGTGACGGTGACGGCCAACAGCCTGTCCGCCAAGTTCGACTTCACCGCGGGCAGCGAGGGCGGCGAGGGCCAGCTGGTGGCCGCGCTGAACGGTTCGTCCATCGCGGCGGCGGTTCAGGTGAGCGGCGGAGGCAGCAGCACGGGCCACATCGTCATCAGCGAGGTCGCGCCGCAGGGCCCGGGTGGTGCCGGCGATGAGTTCATCGAGCTCTACAACCCCACGTCGAGCCCGGTGGACCTGAGCGGCTGGAAGGTCCAGTACAAGTCCGCGACGGGCACCGCCGGCTACACCGGCAACTACTCGCTGCCGGACGGCTCCATCATCGCGGCGCGCGGCTACTTCCTGGTGGGCGCGGGCGCGTACTCGGGCACTGGCGCCACGGGGCGTGACGTGAGCTGGGGCACCAGCTTCGCGATGGGCGCTGGCGGCGGCCATGTGCGCATTGGCTACCCGGAGCTGCTGGGGAGCGACCCCATCGACTCCGTGCTGGTCGTGGACACGGTGGGCTACGGGAGCACCGCCAACCAGCCGGAGGGCAACCGCATCCCAGGCTCGGCGCCCGCCGCCGGCAGCTTCGAGCGCAAGGCCTCGGCCACGTCGACCGTGGAGTCCATGGTGGACGGCGCGGACGCGCTGCTGGGCAACGGCCACGACTCGAACGACAACGCGGCGGACTTCATCATCCGCCCGACGCGCCAGCCGCAGAACACGTCGAGCGCGGCGGAGCCGTAGCAGTCCGCCCCTACCGCCCGTGTGTGCGGTAGGGGCTGGTAATGCCGCACGGGGCGGGCCATAAGCCTTCCCCGTGCGAGTCGTTTCGTGGAACGTGAACGGACTGCGCTCGGTGCACCGCAAGGGCTTCCTGCCCTGGCTCGCGGGGTGCCGGGCGCAAGTCGTTGGCCTGCAGGAGGTCCGCGCGCGCGCCGACCAGCTCCCCGACGAGGTGCGCTCACCGCCCCGGTGGAAGACGCACTTCGTGGCGGCGGAGCGGCCGGGCTACAGCGGCGTCGGGCTGTACAGCCGCCTGGAGCCCGATGAAGTCGTGACGGTGCTCGGCGTGGGCGAACTGGACGTCGAAGGGCGCCTGCAGATTGCCCGCTTCGGCAAGCTCACCGTGGTGAACGGCTACTTTCCCAACGGCAACGGGAAGGACCGGGACCTCAGCCGCATCCCCTACAAGCTGACCTTCTACCGGCGCCTCTTCGAGCGGCTGGAGAAGCCCCTGCGCGACGGTGGCCGGGTGCTGGTGATGGGCGACTTTAACACGGCGCATCAAGACCTCGACCTGGCGCGGCCCAGGGAGAACCGGGAGACGAGCGGCTTCCGGCCCGAGGAGCGCGAGGAGTTCGACCGGTGGCTCCGCGCCGGCTGGGTGGACACCTTCCGCCACTTCAACAAGGGTGGGGGGCACTATTCGTGGTGGAGTCAGCGGTTCGGCGTTCGGGAGAAGAACATCGGCTGGAGAATCGACTATGTCCTGGCCTCGCCAGCGGCCATGACCTACGTGCGCAAGGCTGGCATCCACCCGGACGTGCTCGGCTCGGACCACTGTCCGGTGAGCGTGGATCTGGACCCCGCGGTTCGCTGACGCTTGTTCGAGGCTCTCATGAACGCACTGCTCTCCATCTGGACGTGGATCGAGATTGGCCTGGTGGCGCTGGTCGGCTTCTGGGTGCAGCTGTCGCTGGCCATCCTGACCTGGGCCTTTGACCGCAAGCGCCACGTGACGGGGCGCTGCTTCCGGCTCATCGGCGTCACCGCGGCGAAGCTGACGCCGTTCTGGCGCTTCGGCGTGCACGGCCCGGTGCCGGACAAGCTCGCGCCGAACACGGTGGTCGTGAGCAACCACGAGTCCAACGCGGACCCGTTCCTGATTTCTCACCTGCCGTGGGAGATGAAGTGGCTGGGCAAGGCCAGCCTCTTCAAGATTCCCGTGGTGGGCTGGAGCATGTGGATGGCGGGGGACATCCCCGTGAATCGCGGCGACCGGGACTCGGCGACGGGCGCCATGGCGAAGTGCCGCCAGTGGCTGGCCAAGGGCATGCCGGTGATGATCTTCCCGGAGGGGACGCGCTCGAAGACGGATGACCTGCTGCCCTTCAAGGACGGCGCGTTCCGGCTGGCCATTGAAGCGCAGGCGGACGTGCTGCCCCTGGCGGTGAGCGGGACGCGGCGGGCGCTGCCGAAGCACTCCTGGCGCTTCGCCACCTCGCGCGGCCTGGTGACGGTGGGCACGCCCATCTCCACCAAGGGGATGACGCTGGCGGACGTGGAGACGCTGAAGAACCTGGCCCGCGAGCAGATCTTGACGCTGCGGGCCTCGCTGATGCCGCTGACGCGCACCGGCACCGAGCCGGCCGTGCCTCCGGGGCCGGCCAGCGCCGCGTGACTCAGACGTCCTGCTTGTCGCTGTCGTCGACGATGTGGCAGCCGGTCTCCTCGTCGAGCGCGTCTTCAATGAAGCCGCGCACGATGTCCCGGCCGCCAATCTCGAAGGACAGGCTGACCTTGTCGCCCTTGACCGCCTCGTCCTGATCCACCTTCAGCCGTCCCCCCAGGGCGATGGCGTCCCCGTCGACAGTGGCGCCCTTGTGGACGCGGACCTCTCCGCCCAGAGACACCGCGCTGCCCGTCACCCGGGCACCGGCTTCGACGATGACGCGGCCCCGGATGGCGACGACGTCCTCCACCACCGCGCCCTTGCGGACGATGACGTTGCCCTCCACGGCGACGCCGTCCTTCACCTTCTCACCCGCTTCGATGATCAGGTCCGTGCCCTGGACGGCGCGGCTGCCGTCCTTCGACTGCGTGGCGCACACCACCTTCCACTTCTGGGGTGGCTTCGCGTCGTCCTCGGCGAGGGCAGGGGTGGCGAGGGTGAGCCCGAGGGCCAGAGCGGCAAGGGGGGACGAGCGCATGCGAGGCTCCTGTGAAAGCCGTGACACCGCTGCATACGCGCCCGTCCGGAAACGATTTCGTGCACAGGCCCGTCGCGTTCCCGGCGTGCTGCTTGCACACTTCAATTCCCACCCTCCACCCGGGAACACGTCCTGTCCGCCACGCCCCTTCGAGATGACGACGCCCGTGACTTGAGCATCTGGGGCTATGCCCTGGGCTACTTCGTGGCCTATGCCCCCTACAGCGCGCTGACGAAGGCGCTGTCCGGAGGCGCCTTGCCCGGCATGGGGCAGGGCATCTCCGGCTTCACGCTCCTGCCGGTGAGCACCGCGGCCTCGCTGGTGGGAATGTTCGCCTTCCTCACGTGGATGCGCTGGTGGCGTCACGCGGGGCACCGTCAGGTGCTGGGCCTCCAGGTGCCGGTGCCGGGGCGGTGGACGCTGCTGTCGGGGTTCTGCTCAGCGGCCATCATCGGCACCACGACGCTGGCGTACACCCTGCCGGGGGCGTCCATCGTCTTCATGATGCTGCTGATGCGCGGCGGCGTGCTCGTCCTGGCGCCGCTGGTGGACGTCCTCAGTGGACGGCGGGTGCGCTGGCCCTCCTGGGTGGCCTTGGGCTTGAGCTTCGCGGCGGTGGCGGTGGCCGCGGGCTCGTCGGTGAGCCCCACGCTGACGCTCCTGGCCACGGTGGACGTGGGCGTGTACCTGGCGGCCTATTTCTTCCGGCTGCGCGCCATGAGCCAGCTGGCCAAGTCCGGCGAGCGTGAAGTCTCCATCCGCTACTTCGTGGAGGAGCAGATGGTGGCCACGCCGGTGCTGGTGGGCACCCTGGCGATGCTGGCCCTCATGGGCGGTGACGGCGTGCTCGGGGACATCCGCGACGGCTTCACCGGGGCCTTGTCGCGAGGCCACCTGGCCTCCGAGGTCGCGGTGGGGTTGCTGTCGCAGGCCACCGGCATCTTCGGCGGCCTCATCCTCCTGGACGGGCGGGAGAATGCCTTCTGCGTGCCGGTGAATCGCGCGTCCAGCGTGCTCGCCGGGGTGGTGGCCACGGTGGTGATGTCTGTCACGCTGGGGCAGCCGGGCGCGGGGGCCCTGGAGCTGGTGGGCGCCGCGCTCGTCGTCGCCTCCATGGCGGTGCTGGCCGCGCCCACGGTGCTGGCCGCGCGGCGGAAGGCAGGGGAGCAGACCGCTCCTCCGGTGGCTTCCGCCCCAGGGCCGTGACGCGCGTCAGCGCGGTTTCTGCTCGGACAGGTGGATGGTGAGCACCGGGCAGGACGCGCGGGCGACGACCTTCTGCGCCACGCTCCCCAGGAGCAGGCGGGGGAGTCCGCGCCGGCCGTGGGTGCCCATGACGATGAGGTCGCATTGGTCCTGCTCGGCGAGGTCGAGGATGGTGGTGGCCGCCTCACCCACGACGATTTTCTGGCTCAGGGGGACGCCGGGTGGCTCACCCTGGTTCACCTGCGCCGTCAGCTCCTTCGTCGCTGTCTCCACGGCGACGTGCTCCAGGGATTGGGAGTTCCACCCAGGCGCGGCCACCAGCAGGTCGGGCGCCACGTACTGGGGCGGCTCCCAGGCGTGGACCACCTCGACCGACGCCTTGAAGGACCGCGCGAGCTTCACCGCGTAGTCAATGACTTCCCGGGAGCCATCCGACAGGTCCACGGGAACGAGGATTCGGGAAACAGTCGCCATGTCTTCTTTTCTGGGCATGGCCCGCTCCATATGGAAGCGCCGTGCCAGCGCCTCGCCGGCTGGCCGCTGGCCAGGCGTGCAAACCTTGCGGGGGGAGCGGCAGACCGCGCAAGGCATGCGCAGGATGGGCACCTCAACGAACGGAGGATTTTGTCATGCGTCCTCTCCCCATCGACCAAGGGACCGTGCTCATCATCGGCGCGGCTCGGGGGATTGGCCGGGAGCTTGCCCGGCTGCTTGCGCGTCGCGTTCGGACCCTGGTGCTCGTGGACCGTGAGGCCCAGGCCCTGGAGCCCCTGCGCGAGGAACTGCTGCTGCACTACCCGACGCTGGGCGTGCTCGTCGAATCCCACGACGTGTGTGATCCCCGGCAGGTGGACGCGCTGCTCGCTTCGCTGGGGGCGCAGTTCGTCCGCGTGGACGTGCTGGTGAACAACGCCTCGGAAGGCGACCAGGGGCTGTATGCCCAGGAGGGCTGGGCGCGTGTGGAGGCCATGCTGCGCGCCAACGTCTGGGCGCCGGCGCTGCTGACGCACCGGTTGCTCAAGCCCATGCTGGAGCGGGGGCGGGGCGGCATCCTCAACATCGGCTCCGGCGCGGCGCAGCTCATCCTGCCGGGCTCCGCCACCTTCGCCGCCACCCAGCGCTTCCTGGATGGCTTCACGGAGGCGCTGCGCCTGGAGGTGGAGGGGCAGGGCGTCACGGTGACGCGCGTGGCGCCGGGGCCGCTGTGGGAAGCGGGCACGGAAGGCACGGAGTCCCTGGCGCCGTTCTTCCACCTGTCGCTGGAGCGCTGCGCCCGCGAGGCGCTCGCCGGCTTCGAGCGCGGCGAGGCCCTGGTGTACCCGGGCCTGGGGCACCGGTGGGTGATGCGGCTGCTGCCAATGCTGCCACGCGGGCTCAAGCGGAGCCTGGGGCGGATGGCGCTGCGGAGCCTGCGGCGGGAGGCGTTGCTGCTCCCTGGGCAGGCCCCGAAGACGCTGCCGCTGTCGGGCGAGCCATCACCCGCGTGACAGGCGTGGCTCGACGCTAGAGGCCAATCTCCGCCAGGCGCGCCTTCACGCGCGTGGCCTTCACGCCGGAGTTGGCCGTGCCGCGCCCTTGCGAGTTGCCGCCCAGGCCGTAGTGGTGCAGCCCCACCACCTGGTGCGAGGAGGAGGACAGCACGGGCGAGCCGGACGAGCCGCCCAGCGTGTCCGCGTTGTAGGACAGGTCCGTGGTGCTGTAGTTCGCGTTGAGCACCACGCCCGGCGAGGACTTCTTCGTCGGCGTGCAGCCGCTGGACGTGTAGTAGTCGCAGTTCTGGTGGACCACGTAGATGCTGGAGTTGGTGGCGGCGTTGGCGCTGGCCACCGTCAGCCAGCCGTAGACGTCACCCGGGAGCTGGCCGTTGGTGGCCGTGCAGCGCAGCGCCGTCATGTCGTCGCCGGCCCAGGTGCGGATCATCGTGCCGCAGTTGTACCAGACGCGCGCGCTGGAGCTGACGCCGTCCTCGTAGTTGAAGGACGCGCGCGCGCCGGAGGCCTGGGAGCTGCTGCCGACGCAGTGGTTGTTGGTGATGATGACGTCCCGCGACACCAGCCACGCCGTGCAGCGCGAGCCCACCGCCGGAATGGACAGATAGCCCACCGCGCGCGAGCGCGTGCGCTGCGTGCCGGACAGGGTGGTGGCGCTCACCCAGTTCACCGTGCCCACGATGACGTTGGACTCTTGCGACTGCAGCGGCTCCTGGCCGTCCGCGTTGGGAACGTCGAGCGGTGCTTCGGTACCGCAGGCAGACAGGGCTCCCACCAGGAACAGCGCACGAACGCTCTTCGGGAACATCGGAACACCTCCTCGCGCTGGATTGCGCGGCGAGGCGCCAAGGCACGCGCCGTGCCATGCCTCCACCCGGAGCCCCCTCACTCGGAGCGCGCACCGCGCCGACGTGCGCGACTGGTGCGTCCCTGTCCCGGCAACCGGGTTGCTGGTGTAAAGGGGTTTCACGATCCCGCCGGGGCGGTCAGTGAAATTCGTGATTTGCGAGATTATCCGGAGGTGACGCGGTCCGGGTCAATCCGTTCCCCCGCCGTTGTCTCCGGCCAGGACAGGCTCTGGAAAAGTACAGGGCCTCAGCCGATGACCATGTCCTCGCGCTCCAGGGTGCCGGAGCCGAAGTCGCGCGAATGGCCCGCCGCGTCGGAGTAGCGCCGGAGGTTGAAGCGGGTGAAGAGCTCATCGGACTCGCCGGTGGCCATCCACTGGGCCATCCGCTCCGCGACGGCGGGGGCCATCATGAAGCCGTGGCCCACGAAGCCTGACATCTGGAGCAGGTTGTCCAGGCCCGGGGTGCGTCCCAGGATCGGGTTGTTGTCCGGCGTCACGTCGTAGCAGCCGGCCCACTGGCGCAGCACCTTCACGTGGCCAACGGCGGGCAGCTGCTCCATCAGCGCCTGCGCGAAGCGCGACACGAAGCGCAGGGTGCTGCCCATGTTGAGGCCCGCGGGCTCCTTGGCGTCGCCCATGCCGCCCACGATTTCGCCGCGCATGGACTGGCTGAAGTACAGCCCGCTGTCGAGCACGGACACCAGCGGCGTCAGGAAGGGCTTCAGCGGTTCGGTGCTGAGGATTTCGTGCCGGTGCGGCTCGTTGGGCAGCTTCACGTCCAAAAGCTTCGCCACCTGGGGGCTCCAGGCGCCGGCGGCCAGCACCACGGTGTCGCAGGCGATATCCCCGCGCGTCGTCTTCACCTTGCGCACCTGGCCGCCGCTCGTTTCGAAGCCGGTGACGTCCGTGTACGTCTCCACGCGGACGCCGCGCTTCTGGCAGCCCTGCGCGTAGCCCCACAGGAAGGGCCAGGGGAAGATGACGCCGTCCTCCGGATTGTAGGACGCGACGAGGCAGTCCTTCATCGTGAGGCCGGGGACGATGCCGCGCGCCTCGTCGGGGGTGATGAGCCGGGTGGGGACGCCGAAGCGGTTGTGCAGCGAGACGTTGCGCTCCAGCCGCTGGGCCACCGGCTTCGTCTTCGCCAGGAAGATGTAGCCCCCCTGGCGCAGCCAGACGTTGATGCCCAGCTCGCGCGCGAAGCCCTTCATCAGGTCGATGGAGCGCTTGGCCAGCTCCACCAGCGAGGGCGTGCCCCACTGCATGCGCACGCCGCCGCCGTTGCGGCCGGACGCGCCCGCGCACAGGTAGCCGCGCTCCAGCACCACCACGTCCGTCTCACCGGCGCGCGCCAGGTTGTACGCCAGCGCCAGGCCCATGATGCCGCCGCCGATGATGACCACCTTCGCCTTCGCGGGCACCGGGCCCTCCGGGCGCAGCGCGGCGGGGAAGGCGTCCACGTCCTGGGGCAGCCCGCCCACGGGCGGCTGGGACTCGTCCACGGGCGCGGAGGCCAGCAGCCGCAGCTCGGTGGGGTAGAGCGGCGGGCGCGGCGTGAAGGGCACCACGGCCGCGGGCTTGAGCGCCTTCTCCTTCTCCAGCAGCGCGGCCACCGCCGCGCTGCAGCTCTTGCCCTGGCAGATGCCGGTGCCGAAGCCGGTGTAGCGCTTCACCGACTCCACGTCGCAGAAGCCCCGGGACACCGCGTGACGGATGTCGTCGACGGTGACGTCTTCACAGGAGCAGATCATCGCCTTGCTCATGACAGCCCTCCCACCAGCGCCTGGGCCGCGCGCCGTCCGGCCGCCGCCGCGTCCTTCGCCGTGCCTCCGCCCGTGACGTCCCCCGCGGCGTACACGTCCGGCGCATGGGTGCGTCCGTCCGCGTCCGTCTCCACCACGAAGAGCCCGCGCTGCGCGTCGAACGGCACCTTCGCGCCGCCCTGCCGCGCCAGCTCGAAGCTGGGGCTGACGGGGACGGACACCAGCACCGCGTCACACGACACCTTCTCCCGGCCGCCGCCCTCGCGCGTGTAGCTGAAGGCGCTCACGCCGCGCAGGCCATGGGCCTTGGGCTCGCCGCCGCGCACCGCCGTGGCATGGGCGCCCGGCGGCGGCGAGTCCCGCAGGTCCACCACCGCCACCACCTTCGTGCCGCGCTCCTGGAGCAGGTTCGCCAGCGCGTGCAGCTCCGCGCCCCAGCCCACCAGGGCCGCCGTCTGGGGCGCCACGTCGTAGCGGCGCAGCAGCAGGCTGGCCGCGCGGCCCGCGTAGACGCCGGGCAAGTCGTTGTTCTCGAAGGGCAGCGTGGGCGGATGGCCGCCGGGCGTGAGCAGGAAGCGCTCCGAGTACACCTTCACCAGGCGCGGCGCGTCCGCCTCCCAGGTGCCCACCGCGAGGAAGCGCCCCGCCTCGTCGTCATACAGGCCCAGCGCGGTGGCCCGCGTGAGCACGCTGCTGGGGGAGATGCGGTGGACGTCGTCCAGGCTGGGTCCGCCGGCCTCCGGCGCGCCGTTCGCGAGCCGGCCACCGAGCGCGTCGTCCCGCTCGATGAGGAGGAAGCCCACGTCCCGCTCGGTCAGCACGCGCGCCGCCGCCAGGCCCGCCGCGCCGCCGCCCACCACCGCCACGCGGGTGCGCACCGTGCGCGCGGGCGCCGTCACCGGCGCGGGCGTCCTGGGCAAGAGGCCCAGCCCCGCGAGCTGCCGCGCCACCTTGGCCATCACCTGCTCGGCCACCGGCACGCCGGCGAACATCTCGTGGTGGTCCATGCCCTTGGGGAAGAACCAGTCGATGCTCTCGAAGATGTCCACCTTCGCGGAGGGGTAGGCGTTCTGCCGCTCCAGCTTCATGCCCTCCCGCGCGGGCGTGCGGCACGCGTAGACATTGGGCACGCCGTCCACCCGCATCAGGCAATGCGAGCAGGCCCCGGCGAAGCAGTAGGGGCCTCGCGGCCGGTGGTACTTGATGGAGCGGGCGAGCATGGGCTCACCCGCGGCAATCAGCGAGCACGCCACCGGCTCACCTTCGATGGCGGGGAGGCTCTCGCCCTCGAGGTCCACGGTGATGGCCCGGCCGCGCGGCGGTACGTCGGGGAGGCGTCGCATATGGGTGCGCGCAAAATGGCTTAGGCGGACCGGGCGGTCAAAGCCTCTGAAGGCATGACGCGGTATGCCCAACACGCCTGGCTGACAGGCGCGGTGATGGCGTGCCCGAGCCTGGCTAAGGCGCACACCGTAAAACGAGCGGGGACCGTCCCGGGCCGTGGGCGCCCGGGACAGTCCCCGTGAAGGCTCGCGTCAGTGCGTGACGCGCCGGGCAAAGCACCCGGCAAGCCCTGTCAGACAGGCTGCTCGGTCGAGGGGATGATGGGCTCGGGCATGCCCTGCGGCCGGTGCCCGAAGCGGGTGCGGACCACCGCGCCCAGGGCCATCAGCCCGACCAGCGTGGTGAGGATGGGGCCGACGATGGGGAGCGCGCCCACCACCATCAGCACCAGCAGCCCCAGGGCCAGCACCACCGCCTGCGTCTTCCGGCCCCTGAGGACGGGCAGTCGCGTGCCCAGCTCACTCGCCACCGCCGCGTAGCCGAGCGCCGCCGCCACGGGGGCCGCCATCCACAGCACCAGCGCCACCGGGATGCCGATGATGGTGATGCACAGCACCACCGTGAGGGGAAGCATCGCCAGCAGTCCCACGAAGCCGGTGAGCCCCGTCTGCACCGGCTTGCGGCGCACCTCCTCACCCAGCTGCTTCATGCGCGCGGGGAAGAACATCTGTCCCAGGAAGCCGAGCCCGAAGAGCACCGCGAAGGTGAGGATGAAGCCCGCCAGGCCCGCGCCGTCATCGTCCCGGTCCCTCCGGTCTTCGGAGGGGTCCTTGGCTTCCTTCACGCCCTTCTTGATTTCGCTGGCCACCATGCGGCCAAGGCCCGCGCCGCCGAAGGACTCGATGCTGCCTTCCACCTGGGCGTCGTCGTCGCGCTCCACGGAGCCGCCAAAGGCAGACACGTCGCCTTCCACGCGTGCGTCCGGCCCCAGGATGACGTTGCCGCCGAAGGCGTGGGCGTCCCCGTCCACGCGGCCGTGGACCTCCAGGTTGCCGCCGAAGGCGACCGCGTCATCCCGGACGTGGCCGTTGACCACCAGGTTGCCGCCGTACACCACGGCGCTCTCCACCGCCTGGCCTTCCTTCACCTCCAGGCTCTGTCCGCGCGCCACCACGTCGCGGCTGCCCTTGCGACGCACGGTGCGCCGCACCTCGTCGCGGGCCCGCTTCATCTCGTCCCGGGCGCGCTTCATTTCCTCCCGCGTCTCCTCGGCGAACTCGCTCGGGAGGTCGGGAATCGGAGGGATGGGCGGTGCCGCCATCACGGGCGGGGCCTCCGGCGCGGGCGGAGCGCTGGGCGCGGTTGGAGCCTCCGGCGCGGGCGGGGCCTCCGGCGCGGCGGGCGCGACGTGGGCGTTGGCCGCACCCGATTCGGCGGCGTGCCTCTCCTGCGCCGTCATGGGCCGCAGCGTGAAGATGGTGCCGTCCTGGTCCAGCCGCAGCGAGTAGGCGCGGGCCACGGTGCGCAGGGCCTGGTTCGCCGTGACGCCGCGCAGGTGGACCTCGGCGGGCACGTCCAGGTCACCGGTGACGACCAGGTTGAGGCCGCCCTTGTCGGCGATCGTCTTGAGGGCGTCGCGCAGGGTGCCGCGGAAGCTGATGTCGACGGTGCTCTTGGCGGGAGCCGTCACGGCGGCCTGGGGCGCCGTGTCCTGGGCAAGCGCCAGGGGGGCGCCGAGCAGCAGAGCGGGGAAGAGGATTCGAGAGAGGATCTTCATGGTTCGCTCACGCTTCGGAAGGAGAGGGACCGGTGCCGACGAGCCGCTTGAGGCCGTACAGCGACGTCAGCAGGAGGAAGGCGAGGGAGCAGGCCACCGTCAGGCCCGCGGTGCTCCACAACGCGTTGGCGCCGCTGAGGACGCCTTCGACGAAGGGCCGCCCCTGCACCAGCACGGAGGCCAGCCCGGTTCCCAGCCGGCCGAGCGCCTGGTCGCTCATCACCAGGTAGCCCAGCCCGCCCAGCATCGACGTCAGCAGGATGGCCAGCCCGGACCAGACCTCACGGCGCCGGGGCACGGGTTCGGCGGACACGCGCGCCATGACGCTGGCCACCAGGGTGGGCGG